>JAOBWF010000001.1 GCA_025463215.1 Acidobacteriota bacterium
AGCCGGCTGCGCCGCTGGCGCCGCCGCGGCCGACGCCGGCGCAGCGGCTGGCCTCGGCCGACCGTCTGGTCGACGCCGGCTGCCTCGAGTGCCTGATTCAGGCCTACGGCGAATACGAGCTGCTCCGCACGATTCCTGCCGCGGCGGCGACGGGCACCGCCGGGGCGGTGCGAAGCGCGGCCCTCATCGCCTTACGACAGCGTGAGCTGGGCATGACCGACGAGGGCTACGGCGAGCGGGCGCGCCTCCTGCTCGCGGGCGCGAGCCGTGAGCCGGCGTGGCTTCGCACCGTGGTCGACATCGTCGACGTCCTGCCGGTTGGCGGGATGACGCGGACGCCGACGAGCGATCTCGATCTCGATCGCAGCCGCGCGTTGCGCACGAATCATGACGCCTGGCGCGACCTGCTCCGCGATCACGCGTCGAGCGACGCCTTCGGTGCCTACGTGTGGCTGGCGTTCGCCTGCGCCAGCGAAACGCGCGACGTCGCGACCGACCTGCTGCTCGCGCCGACTGACGCCCTGCGGGAGGTGCCGCTGATTGCGTTCCGGCGCGCCATCTGCCGCGGCGTGCGGCCCGAACCCTTGCGCGCGCTGCTCGACGCGGACACGCGATTCGTCGAGACGAAGTATCTCCTCGGATCGTATGACGTCGCGCTGATGACGTCGGGCCAGGACAAGCTCGACGAAGCGGACCGGCTATTCAACGAGGCGTATGCCTGGCGGCAGGAATGGCCGTCGCTGACGCAGTCGATCGCGAACGTCGCGATGACGGTGGAGGAGTTCGACCGCGCCGCGCTGTTCTACGAGCGCACCCTCGCGCTCGAGCCGCTCGCCGTCGACGCGCTGCTCGGCAAGGCGCGCGCGCTCACGTATCTGGGCCGCGCCGCCGATGCTATCGCGGTGGCCGACCAGCTCCTCGCCGCACGCTGGTTCGTCGGCGACGCGCGCTACTGGCGCGCGCTCAACGAGAGCGAGCTCGAACGCAACGACGAGGCCTGGAGCGACATCGAGCTCGCCGACAAGCTGCTGGTCAACGCCGAGGTCCCGAAGCTCGCGGGTCTCATCGCCTACCGCCGGCGCGAGCTCGACGTGTCCCGCGGGAAATTCGAGCTGGCGCACGCGCGCAACACCAGCGACTGCGAGACCGCGTACTATCTCGGCGTCGTCCTCGCCGAACAGCGCATGTGGCCGCGCACCGCCGAGGTGCTGCGCGGCGCGTCCGACTGTTTGCAGGGCGCCGAGCTCGCCTACACGCAGGAGATCGCCGGCATCCGCGCCTCGCAGGATCCGCCCGAGCGTCAGGCGAAAAAGATCGCGCGCCGCGAGCAGTACATCGCCAAGGGCCGCCGTTATCTGGCGACGTCATGGTTCGACATCGCCGTCGCGTATTACAACCTCTCGAAGCCGGCAGAGGCCCGACAGTTCGCCGAGAAGGTGGTCGCGGACGAGCAATTCGGCGAACGCGCCAAAGAAATCCTCGGCCGCCTCGCGAAAACGCCTTAGCGCTGAGCCGCAAACCCTGCTGAGCGCCGCCGTCCTGTATACTGAGCGGATGTCTCTGTCAGTAGAAAAACCCTCTTCGCAGCCCGGCAAGGCCGATGTCGCGAACCCGCTCCGCCGGAACGTCGCCATCATCGCGCACGTCGACCACGGCAAGACCACACTCGTCGACGCGCTGCTGCACCAGAGCGGCACGTTTCGGGCCAATGAACGCGTCGCCGAGCGCGCGATGGACAGCAACGAGCTGGAACGCGAGCGCGGCATCACGATTCTCGCCAAGAACACCGCGGTCCATTATCACGACGTCCTGATCAACATCGTCGACACCCCGGGCCACGCCGACTTCGGCGGCGAGGTCGAGCGGACGCTGTCGATGGTCGACGGCGTGATGCTGCTCGTGGACGCGTCGGAAGGGCCGCTGCCGCAGACGCGCTTCGTGCTGCGCAAGGCGCTCGAGCGCCGGCTGACGCCGATCGTCGTGATCAACAAGATCGACCGTCCGGACGCCCGCATCTCGGAAGTGCTCAACGAGGTCTACGACCTCTTCATCGATCTCGACGCCAACGAGGATCAGCTCGACTTTCCGGTGCTCTACACCAACGCGCGCATCGGCACCGCGAGCCTGGACCCCGAGGTCCCCGGCGAGGATCTGCGGCCGCTATTCGACGCGGTCGTCAAGCACGTGCCGCCGCCGCGCGGCAATCCCGAGGCGCCGCTGCAGCTGCTCGTCGCCAACCTCGATGCCAGCGACTACGTCGGCCGCATCGCCATCGGCCGCATCTTCAACGGCCGCGTCAAAATCGGCGACGCCGTCGCCGTCGTCAAGCTCGATACCAAGGTGCAGCACACCAAGGTGACCAAGCTCTATGCCTTCGACGGGCTGAAGCGGATCGACATCCAGGAGGCGGCGGCGGGGGACATCGTCTGCCTCGCCGGCATCGAGGACATCACCATCGGCGAGACCATCACCGACATGGAGCACCAGATTGCGATCCCGCCGATCGCGATCGACGAGCCGACGGTGCACATGATCTTCGGCGTCAACACCTCGCCGGTCGCGGGGCGCGAAGGCCAGTACGTGACGTCGCGTCAGCTGAAGGACCGCCTCGACAAGGAGCTGCTCGGCAACGTGTCGATCCGGATGGAGCCGACCGAGACGCCGGAGCAGATCAAGGTCATCGGCCGCGGCGAGCTGCAGCTGTCGATTCTGATCGAGATGATGCGGCGTGAAGGCTTCGAAATGCAGGTCTCGCGTCCCGACATCGTCACCAAGACCCTGAACGGCGAGACGATGGAGCCGGTCGAGGAGCTGATCATCGACGTGCCCGAGGATCATCAGGGGATCGTGATTGCGCAGGTCGGCGAGCGCAAGGGCGTGATGACCAAGATGGTCAACAACGGCAGCGGCCGCGTCCGCCTCGAGTTCCGCATCCCGGCGCGCGGCCTGATCGGCTTCCGGTCGCAGTTCATGACCGACACCAAGGGCACCGGCATCATGAACCACATCTTCTCGAGCTGGGAGCCGTGGCACGGCGCGATTGCCTCGCGCGCCAACGGCGCGCTCGTGGCCGACCGCTCGGGCGTGGCGACCTCGTACGCGATCTTCAACCTGCAGGAACGCGGCGAGATCTTCATCGATCCCGGCATCCAGGTGTACGAGGGGATGCTGATCGGCGAGAACTCGCGAACCGCGGACATGGACGTCAACGTCTGCAAGGAAAAGAAGCAGACCAACATGCGGGCGTCGTCGGCCGACGAGGCGATCCGCCTGATCCCGCCGCGCAAGCTCGGCCTCGAGCAGGCGATCGAGTTCATCAACGACGACGAGCTGGTCGAAGTGACGCCGTCGACGATCCGCCTGCGCAAGCGGATTCTCTCGGCCAATTCGCGGCCGAAGAAAGAGAACACCGACCGGAGCTAGCCGCTGGGAGCTAGGGGCTAGGACTGGTTCGGGGCTCGCTGGTGCGCACCGACGGCTACGCGGCCATCGAAGACTATGCCGTGATCGGCGACGGGCGCACCATGGCGCTCGTCGCCCGTGACGGCGCCATCGACTGGCTCTGCCTTCCCAACCTCGATTCGCCCAGTGCCTTCGCCGCAGTCCTCGACGCCGACCGCGGCGGCAGCTTCACGCTGCAGCCGGCGATTCCGTTTCAGGCCACCCGCCGCTATCTGCCGCGCACCAACGTCCTCGAAACCACGTTCACGACGAATCAGGGAGCGGTCCGTGTTGTCGACGCGCTGACCCTGCCCAACGATCGACTCGATCCGATGCGCGAACTGGTGCGATCGGTTGAAGGGCTCTCAGGGGCCGTGCCGATGCGATGGCGCTGCGCGCCGCGGTTCAACTACGGCCGCGAAGTGCCGCGCTGCGAGTGGCGCCATGGGGTGCCGGTCGCGGTGTGGGGCGGTGAGGCGGTCGCCGTCGTGAGCTGGGACGCGGGTACGGCCGCGTGGCGCGACAGCGGTGCGGAAGCGACCTTCGAGATCGCGGCGGGCGGCCGCGCGCTGCTCGCCCTGGCGAGCGCGTACGGCGAGCCGCTGTTTCTCCCCGGACGCGGCGCTGTTCTGACGCGTCTGGCGCACACGATCGACTTCTGGCAGTCATGGTCGCGCGCTCACGATTACGACGGTCCCTGGGCCGACCTGGTCCTGCGCAGCGCGCTCGCCTTGAAGCTGATGATCTTCGCGTCCTCGGGCGCCTCCGTGGCGGCGCCGACGACCTCGCTGCCTGAGGAGATCGGCGGCGAGCGGAACTGGGACTACCGCTTCTGCTGGATCCGCGACTCGAACTTCCTGATCGACGCGCTGCTGCAGCTCGGGTGCCACGAGGAGGCGCGGTCGCTCTTCTGGTGGTTCATGCAGGCGACGGCGCTCACGGCGCCGAAGCTCCACGTCCTCTACCGGCTGGACGGCGCCACCGGCACCGCCGAACGCGAGATCGATTTGTCGGGCTACCGACGCTCGACGCCGGTCCGCGTCGGCAACGGCGCGGTCGACCAGATCCAGCTCGATATCTACGGCGCGCTGTTCGAGACGGCGTGGCTGTACAGCGAGGGGCATCACGCCCTCGACGGCGACACCGGGGCGCTGCTCGCGCGGATCGCCGATCACGTCTGCACCATCTGGCGCGAGCCCGATTCAGGGATTTGGGAAGTACGCAACGGGCCATTTCATTTCACGCATTCCAAGGTGATGTGCTGGGTGGCGCTCGATCGTGCGGTCAGGCTGGCGGCACGCGGCGAGCTGCCGCGGCACCGCGCGGACGCGTGGCGCCGCGAGGTCGACGCCATTCGCGCCTTCGTCGAAGACCGCTGCTGGTCCGACGCGCTGCACAGCTATACGCGGACCGCCGGCAGTGCCGACGTCGACGCCAGCCTGCTGATGCTGTCGCTCGTCGAGTACGCCGATCCCCGCAGCGATCGCATCCGCGGCACCATCGACGCCGTCGCCCGCCTGCTGCGGCACGACGATGTCGTCTATCGGTATCATGCGGATGATGGGGTGCCGGGTGGGGAGGGGTGCTTTCTGAACTGCTCGTTCTGGCTGGTGAGCGCGCTGGCACGATGCGGCCGGGTCGAGGAGGCCGACGCGTTGATGGCGCGGCTGGCGGCGCGCGCGAACGATGTCGGCCTGTACTCCGAGGAGATTGATCCGGCGAGCGGCGCCTTCCTCGGCAACTTTCCGCAGGCGCTGGTGCACCTCGCGCTGATCGACGCCGCGATGGCGATTCAGGCGGGCGGCGCGCCATGATCGCGTCCGCGATCGCCGGCGGCGTCATCGGCACGCTCGCGATGGCGACCATCATGAAGGCGGCCAGCGAGCTCGGGATGACGCGGATGGATCTCGCGCTCCTGCTCGGGACCGTGGTGACCGAGAACCGGCGCAAGGCCCGCGCCGTGGGCTACATCATGTACTTCGTCCTCGGCGTCGCGTTCGCCGAAGCCTATGCCGCGTTCTTCGCGATCATCGGCCACTCGTCATGGCGGCTCGGCGCGCTGGTCGGCGTCCTGCATGCGATCTTTACCGCGACCGTCCTCGTCAGCGTGCTGCTGCCCGTCGTCCACCCACGGATGGCGACGGCGGATACCGCCGCGAACCAGATCACGCTGATCGAGCCGCCCGGATTCCTGATGCTGAACTACGGCCGCAGCACCGTCGCGGTGACCGTCGTCGCGCACCTCGCCTACGGCGCCCTGGTCGGCCTGATCGTCAGAGTCTGAAGCGGCACGCTCGCGCCCCGCACCTCGCACCCCGCACCCCGCACCTCACACCTCGCGTATCATGAGTTCAGTGTTCAACCGTAGAACCTCCGGCTCTGTCGTCTGTCCGTCGTGCGGATCGCTGGTCGGTGTGCGCGACGCCAAATGTTATTCGTGCGGCCGTTCCAATCCGGGGCTGTGGGGATTCGGGCCGGTGCTGCGCCGGCTCGGCGCCGACTTCAGCTTCACGCACGTCGTGATCGGCGCGTGCGTCACGCTGTGGATTGCGACGCTGCTGATGTCGGGCGGCTCGGTCGGCGGCGGCGGGATCATGTCGGCGCTCTCGCCGAGCAGCACGGTGTTGATCCTGTTCGGCGCCAGCGGCGCGTATCCGGTGTTCGGCCTCGGGCGGTGGTGGACGGTGCTGAGCGCGGGCTGGCTTCATGCCGGACTGCTGCACGTCGCGATGAACATGTACTGGTTGTGGCAGATGGGACCGGCGTTGACCGAACTGTTCGGACCGGCCCGGACCGTGATCATCTACACGGCCGGAGGCGTGGCCGGTTTCACGCTGAGCTCGGTCGCGGGCGCCTACTTTCCGAATTTGCCGTTTCTGCGCACGGCGGGGCTGACCATCGGCGCCTCCGCGCCATTGTTCGGCATGATTGGCGCGCTTTACCACTACGGCCGGACCGGCAGCAGCATCGCGCGCCAGATGGCGGTGTCGATCATGGTGCAGGCGGTCATCTTCGGGCTGCTCGTGCCGGGCATCGACAACTACGCGCATCTCGGCGGCTTCGCCGGCGGATACTTCACGTCGGCGTTTCTCAACCCGATGACGCGCGAGCGCGGCGACCACATGATCGTCGCGATCCTCTGCCTGGCCGCGAGCGCGCTCGCCATCGCGGCCTCGTTCGTCGTCCTCTTCCGCTGATACAGTCCGGCTGAGCGGCACGCGCCGCATGGCACCTCGCTTGCGATCGCATGCGCGAACCAGAGGAGGTTTGCTCATGATGAAACAGGCAGTACTGGCAGGCGCGGTATTGGTCGGTCTGGCGGCGGCTCCCGTCTTCGCGGCCGACGAGGCGTGGGTGGCCAAGGTCGCCAAGGGGGGCATGGCCGAGGTCGAGCTCGGCAAGCTCGCGACCGAGAAAGCCTCAGCCGATACGGTGAAACAGTTCGGTCAGCGCATGGTCGACGACCACAGCAAGGCGAACGACGAGCTGAAGACGCTGGCGCAGAGCAAGAGCATCACACTGCCGACGGAGATCGGCCCGGAGGACAAGGCGCTGCGGGCGCGGCTGATGAAACTGTCCGGCCCCGCCTTCGACCAGGCCTACATCAAGGCGATGGTCGCCGATCACGTCAAGGACGTCAGTGCATTCCGCACCGAGTCGAAAACGGGGAAGGACCCCGACGTGAAGGCGTGGGCGGCGAAGACCCTGCCGACGCTCGAGGAACACCTCAAGATGGCCCGCGATGCCAACGGAACCGTCGGCACATCGGGCACGAAGACCACCCCGAAAACCACGAAGAAGTAACCGCCGCTACAACTTGAAGCGGAGAAACGCGCCGACGCCGCCCACGCCTTCGAGCAGGGCGGCGTCTTCGATAAAGCGCACCGCGGCCGACGTGGCGCTGGCCAGTCGGATTAACTCCTGATCGGCCTCGGCTCCTTCAGCCGACGCCGTCATGAGCAGCTCGTCGACCTGACCGAGCTCGAACGCCTGCCGCACGCCCTCGATGCCGACCGTCCCGAGCCCATTGCCGCGATAGGCATCGAGCAGCGCCTCGACCCGCTCGCGATCCGTTTCCGTGTCGCGCTGCCGCAGGGCGTCCATCGTCGCCGACAGCACCTCGTGTTCGGGGGTGCGAATGTCGAGTTTGAGGATGTCGACCACGCGTTCGGCGAGGTGCTTCGGCAGCTGCTCGCGGAGCAGCGGCACGATGACCTCGTCCCCCGCGATCAGGATCTTGTCGAGCCCTTCGTCGCGGACGATCCGATCGACCGCGTCGACGACTTCCTTGGCGTGCAGCAGGTGGAAATTCTCGGTGTGCCGCTGATATCGCGCCTGCGACCAGCCCCCCTGCTTGTGGTGCTTGGTTTTCTGGTTCTCGATGCGCTCGGTCTTCTGGACCGCATTCGCGGCGAAGACGAAGATGCGCGCGGAGTGGGTGTCGGCCACGAGGGCGAGATAGCGCGGGTACTGGGCGAGGACGCGCGCCAGTGGATAGAGGTGCGGCAGCTCGTCGATGTAGAGGCGGTTCGCCTCGATTGGCGCCGCGAGTGGAATCGCCTCGAACAATCCGGCGCCGCTCGACGCGAACAGCGCCAGGCCATTCAGCGATCCGTCGAGCTGCGCCACGTATGCGCGGATCCGTTCGGCGTCCTCTTCGATGCTCTGCCGCTCCGGCCCGCCACGCGGATAGGTCCGCAGCCGCTCGGCCAGTTCTTTCCTGAGGAACGGGTCGAACTGATCGCGGCCGCGTTCGTTCGGCTGCAGGTTCAGGTACAGACTGACGACCGGGAACGGTCCGGGCTCGACTGAGGCGAGACGATCGAGTTGGGAGGTCTGTTCGGTGCTTGGCATGCGGAAGCATTAACAATCCGCATGCCACAGAGTTTTATTTCCGGCTCAGTTCCTCGTCGATGATCTTCTTGAACACGTCGAACGGCTGGGCGCCGCTGATCATCCGGCCGTTGATGAAAAAGGCCGGTGTGCCGTTGACGCCGGCGTCGTTGCCCATTCGGATGTCCGCGTCGACGACCGCCGCGTACTTGTGCGAGTCGACGCAGGCGTTGAAGCGCGCCGCATCGAGACCGACCGCGATCGCGTGCTCCTTCAGATCAGGCACGCTGAGGCGCTGCTGATTGGCGAACAGCCGATCGTGGAACGGCCAGAACTTGCCCTGCTCGTTGGCGCACTGGCCGGCTTCAGCCGCCACCTTGGCATGCTGGTGATTGGGCAGCGGGTATTCGCGATAGACGAAATGAATGCGATCGCCGTAGGTGGCGAAGACCTGTTTGAGGGTCGGACCGACCCTCTCGCAGAACGGTCACTGAAAGTCGGAAAAGTCGACCACCTCCACCGGCGCGTTCGCCGGTCCCCGTGAGGGGCTGGAAGCGACCATCTCGACTTTCTGTCGCGGCGGGTCGAGCATGACCTGGACGGTCGTGGTCGCCTTGAGGCGATCGATCAGGGTGGCCCGGACGCTCTGCATCCGCTCCTGGGTCAGGTAGGCGCGAATCGGCTGACGGACCTGCTCGAGCGGCGCCCCCTGCAGCCGTCCCTGATTCGCCTGGTACCAGGCGGCGATGTCCGTATCGGACACCGCCGGCACCTTGGCCGTGATCTCCTTCTCGATCAGCGCCGACCGATCGACCCCCTGCGCCTTCGCCGCGGCGTCGATGAGGCGGTTGGCGATGAGGTCGTCGAGCGCGGCGCGTCGCGCCTCGTACAGCGCCTGCGACAGTTTCGCGCTGCCGAAGTTGGACGCCGGCTGCTCGAGCGCCTTGTCGTCCACGTCGGCGAGCGTAATCGCGACGCCGCCGACGGTGGCGACCGTCTCGGTCGGCGCCAGCCGTTTCGCCTGCTGCGCCGCCGGGTGCGAACACGCGGTCAGCACCCCGAGCAGCGCCCCGAGGATCAGTGTCTTCATCAGAGAAGTATAGCCCTTGCTTCCTATTCACCGAGGCGCAGCGGCAGATCGGCGACGACGTACGCCATCACCGCAACCGCTGCGGCGCACTTGGCCATCTCGACCGGATCGATCTTGTCGATCGTATCGGCTGGGGTGTGATGGATGAGGAAGTACTTCGATCCGTCGACCTCCAGCGACATGCCCGGAATGTGCGCCTCCTGCATGCTCGGGCCGATGTCAGCGCCGCCGCCGCCGAGGCTGATCTGATCGGCCGCGATGCCGCCGAGCAGGGTCGCGATCGCCTTCACCGTGTCGCGCGCCGCGTCGTTGCCGGTGAAGCCGAAGCCGAGCGGCCGGAACACGCCGCCGTCCGACTCGAGCATCATCACGTGTTTGCCGAGCTCGGCGCGGTGCTGATCGCGATAGGCGAGGCCGCCGCGGCCGCCGTTCTCCTCGTTGGTCCACAGCACGACGCGCACCGTCCGCCGCGGCCGCAGGTTCAGCTTCTTCATGATCCGCAGCGCCTCCCACGTCACCACGCAGCCGCCGCCATCGTCGGTCGCCCCCGCGCCGACGTCCCAGGAATCGAGGTGACCGCTGACCACCACCACTTCATCCGGCCGCTCGCGGCCGCGGATTTCACCGACGACGTTGGCGGACTCGGCGTCCGGGTCGGCGTGCGCCTCCATCTTGAGGCGCACGACGAGCCGCTCGCCGCGATCCGCCATCCGCTGCATCCGGTCGGCGTCCTCGGATGAGACCGCCGCGGCGGGAATCTTCCTGACGTCGTTCGCATACTGAAGCGCGCCGGTATGCGGCGTGCGCAGGCCGGCTGGGCCGACGGCCCGGACCAGCGTGGCGACCGCGCCGTGGCGCGCCGCGCGCGACGGCCCCATCGAGCGGAAGCGCACGGTCTCGCCATAGTTCGTGTACGGCACGTTGAACAGGACGATCCGGCCGCGGGCCGCGGCGGCGTTGGCGTCCAGCTCGTCGAAGGTGTGGACGATCAGGACTTCGCCCTGGATGCCGTCGGCTCCGGTGCCGATGCTGTCGCCGAGGCCGAGGATCACCATCGCCTGCCGCGCCGGTTCGATCAGTTCCGCGCTCTCGCTGCCGCGCACCCACTTCGGCACCATCACACGCTCGGTGTGCACGTTCTCGAGTCCGTCCTTCTTCATTTCCGCCGCGGCCCACTGAATCGCGCGATCGAGCGCCGGCGTGCCGCTGAGGCGGTTCCCGATCGTATCGGTCAGCACCGACAGCCGGTCCCACGCGAACGTCGTGCTGACCGCCTCGCCGATCAGGCGGGCGGCGGGGTCGCGGTAGGCGTCGAGCCAGGCCGGGCGCGCCAGCGCGGCCGTCTGGGGCGGCTGCGCGTCGACCATGGTCGCAGCGATAGTGAAAAGAGGAACAGCGAGGAAAAGCGCCACGCCACGTCGCATGCAGAAACCTCCGGAGTCGCTCAGAGTACCTCAATCCCGCATGATTCGGCGTCGCTGGCGCACTGGTCCCCGACTTGCACAAACCTCTATGGCGCCGCGCAACGCGGCGCGAACGAGCCCGGGTTTCGGGTGTTCGGCGGCCGGCGACGGCAGGGTACGGCGTGACGCGATGAAGATGCGAATGGTTCTCCTGGGGATGTTGATGATCGCGGGCACGCTGCCGCTGGGCGCCGGTGAACGGATCACGATGAAAGTCACGCCGGCGGTGGCGTTTGCGCCAGCCAACCTGGTCGTGCGCGCGATGGTCGTGGCCGACGCGGACAACCGCGCCGTCGAGATCGTCGCCGAGTCGGACGATTTCTACCGCAGCAGCATGATTCAGCTGGAAGGGGACAAGGCGGCGCGGATCAGCCAGTTCGAGTTCCGCAGCCTGCCGCCGGGCACCTACGAAGTGCGCGCCAACCTGTTCGGCGCCAACGGCGCGCAGCGCGCCTCGATCCACCACCAGGTGAAGGTGATCGAGTCGGGGGCTGGCGAACGATAATCTCTACAACGTGCTGCTGACGCGCGCCGCGGCGGCGACGTTTTCCGGTTCGGGGGTGAAGTCCTCGCCCGGGTTGATGAAGCGGTCCTTCTCGAAGCGGTACTGCTTGTCGTACAGCTGCCGGTAGCGTCCGGCCGTCGCCAGCAGCTCTTCGTGGGTGCCGCGCTCGACGATCTCGCCGTGCTCGAGCACCATGATCTGATCCGAGCTGCGGATCGTCGACAGCCGGTGCGCGATCACGAAGGTCGTGCGTCCCGCGCGCAGTGCCTTGAGCGCGTCCTGGATCATCGCCTCGCTCTCGCTGTCGAGGCTCGACGTCGCTTCGTCGAGGATCAGGATCTTCGGATCCGCGAGGATGGCGCGGGCGATGGCCACGCGCTGGCGCTGGCCGCCGGACAACCTGACGCCGCGTTCGCCGACGATCGTGTCGTAGCCGTGCTCGAACCCCTGGATGAACTCGTCGCAATGCGCGATCTGGCTGACCGCCTTGATCTCGTCGCGCGACGCGTGCGGCCTGGCGTAGGCGATGTTCGCCGCGATCGTGCCGTCGAACAGAAAGTTGTCCTGGAGCACCACGCCGAGGTGCTCGCGGTAGTCGCGCAGCTTGATGGACGTCAGGTCGTGGCCGTCGACGATGACCCGTCCCGACTGCGGCCGGTTGAACGTCATCACCAGGCTGATCAGTGTGCTCTTGCCCGAGCCGCTCGATCCGACCAGCGCGGTCGTCGAGCCGGCCGGCGCCGTGAACGTCACGTTCTTCAGCACCGGCACGCCCGGGTTGTACTCGAACGTCACGTTGTCGAACGCGATTTCGCCGCGCACGTCCGGCAGCGGTGCGCGGTCGGCGTCCTCCTGATCTTCCGTCGCCATCCGCCGGATCTCGCGGATGCGATCGAGCCCGGCGAAGGCCTCGCTCAGCTGGGTGCCGATCGACGCCAGCTGAATCACCGGCATCGTGATCATGGCGGTGAACGCGAAGTACTGGAAGAAGTCGCCGATGGTCATCTGCCCGGCGCGGATCGCGGAACCGCCGATCAGCATCATCGCGATGCCGATCGCCGCAATCACCAGCGACGAGAACGCGGTAATCGACGACACGCCCGTCAGCGACTGCGCGACGTTGCGGAACAGACTGTGGGCGCCGTGCGCGAACACGATCTCCTCGCGCTTTTCGGCGGTGTACGCCTTGACGATACGGACGCCGCCGAGCGATTCGGCGAGCCGGCCGGTGACCTCGGCGTTGATCTTGCCGCGCTCGCGGAACAGCGGACGCAGCCGCTTGAACGCGGTCGCCATGCCGCCGCCGAACAGGATGAGGATCACCAGCGTGACGACCGTCAGCTTCCAGTTGAGATAGATCAGGAAGCCGAGCGCGATCGCCGCGGTGAGAATTGATCCGGTGAGCTGCACCAGTCCGGTGCCGACGAGATTCCTGATGCCCTCCGCATCGGTCATGATGCGCGAGATCAGCACGCCGCTCTTGGTCGAGTCGAAATAGCGGATCGGCAGGCGCATGACGTGCGCCTCGACGTCCTTGCGCATGTCGGTGATCGCGCGCTGCGCCGCGACGCCGAGAATCTGCGAGTTCGCGAACGAGCTGAGCGCATCGACGATTGCCGCCGCCCCGACCGCCATCGCGAGCTTCGGCAGCAGGTCCCAATGGCCTTTCGCCACCACATCGTCCATCAGGTATTTCGTCGAGGCGGGGAGGACGAAGCCGGCGAGCCGGTTGACGAGCATCAGCAGGAGACCCAGGGCGAGACGCTTGCGGTGGGTCCAGATCAGGCCACGCGCTTCCTGCCACGCGCCCGCCGTGAAGGCTTTTTTCTTCGGCCCCTTGGGCGTGTCGGCGACGGCGGCGGCGGAGCGTGGCGTCCGTTCGGGATGGGGCACGCGATCATGATACGCCGGGTCTCCGCGAGACCGGCCTGCACAAACGGGTAGGACGAGAGGTGAAGTGACCGGGGCGCGTTTCCTGCGCGGAACGCGGCAGCTGGTGAACACGACGCGCGGCCGGAAGGCCAGGGCCCTAGAAACCCTCTCCGAAGAGCGCGACGCGTTCGACCGTGCCAGACGATCCGCCTGGGCGTGGCCCCGACGAGATGACAACAGCAAGCGGTACGCCACGCGGCGATACGCGCGTTTTTTCTCGACAAACGGCCGAGATCGGGTCACGGCCGTCGTCGCAGTGCGAAACGCGCGTATGTTTTCGATGCGTCTCGGTGCGATGTCCTAGCGCGATTGCAGACAGTGCCGGATCGCAGCGGCCAGGCCGCCTTCGTCGTTGCTCCCGGTCAGGCGATACCCGCGGGCCTTGATCGCGTCGGTCGCGTTGCCCATGACATACGAAGCGCCGGCGAAGTCCAGCATCTCGAGGTCGTTCAGGTTGTCGCCCATCGCCGCGACCTGTTCGGGCAGCCACCCGCGCTGCTCGACCCACCGCGCCAGCGTCGTCCCCTTGGAGCAGCCGGGGCCGTTGACGTCGACGAGCGAGAAGTCGCGCGCCACGTACTCGGTGATCGCGACCGAGAACTGGTCCGCAATCGGCAGCGCGCGCAACGACGCCACCAACGCCCGCATCGGCTCGACGCTGCCGTTGAACATCACCTGGATGGGATTCTCGGTCAGGACGTCGTGCAGCGGCGGCGGCACCGCGGTGATGAAGGCCTTGTTCTTGTCGTAATAGCCGCGCCGGTTCGGGTGCGACCAGTCCATCCGCTCGAATACAATCTGCCGCTCGTCCGGTCGGTCGAACACGATGGCGACGCTGTCCTCGAGGTGCCGCGTCTCATCGAGGATCCGGCGCGCCGCTTCGCGCGTCAGCACGTGCCGCAGCTCGGTCTCGCCGGTCTTGCGTTTGACGACGGCGCCGTTGTTGACGATCAGGGTGAGCGGAATCGGCAGGAGCTCGACGACTGGCGCGGTGAAATGAAAACTGCGCCCGGTGACGAGCGCGACCTCGACCCCGAGCGCCGACGCCTCAACCAGCGCGTCGCGATGCGCGTCGGGCAGCCGGCCGCGGCTGTCGAGCAGCGTGCCGTCGATGTCGATGGCGAGAAGACGAATCACCGCGTCGGCATCGAAGTAAATGCGATGACGGCGAATTTCCATCCGGACGGTTCGCGCACGAGCGTGAAGTGATCGACGCCGTACGACTGCGGCGTGCCGTCGCGGAGGACCTGAAAATCGGCGCGGACATGCGCGAGGTGGCCGCTGTCGATCGTCACGACGATGTTGGTGAGGGGTTCACGGAACGTGCCGGTGCCGCGCCGAAGTCCGGCGATCCACTCGTCGCCAGTCTGTTCGATATTCGTCCACTCGTCCTGGCCTGAACCGGGCGCAACCGCCTGCCCTGAGCTCGTCGAACGGCGCTCGCGCGAGATGATGACCAGCGCCTTGGGCGCGAGATCCGCGGCGACCTTGTCCATGTCGTGATCGCCGAGATGCAGCAGAAATCGTTCGACGAACGCCTTGACGTCGGATGCCGCCGCGTCGAGCGCCTGGCCCGACGTACCAGACGCACCAGACGCACCCGCACCCGACGCACCAGACGCACCAAACGGACCCGACCCCGATCCAGTATGGTCGACCACCACCTCGCCCCCCTTCATCACCCAGCGCACATGGTCGATGACGACGGCGATGTCGGCGAGCGGGTCGCCGTCGACGGCGACGAGGTCGGCGTAGTAGCCCGGCGCGATGGCGCCGAGGTCGCGCGCGTGGCCGAGCAGCGCCGCCGGAATCGTCGTTGCCGTCGCCAGCGCCTGCGCCGGCGTCATGCCAGCCTTCACGAACCAGCCAAGCTCGCGCGTGTTCTGGCCGAACATGCTGTAGACCGCGTCCGAGCCCATCCCGAGCTTGACGCCGGCGTTGAAGGCGCGGCGCGTCGACTCGAGGTTCTTGTCGATGTAGGCGCGCAGCGGCGGGATCGTCTCTGGCGCGAAGCCGAACTCGTCTTTCGCGTCCACGTAATAGCGGTTGTGATCGATGGTCGGCACCCACACGGTGCCGCGCGCCACCATGTCGGCGATCGTCTCGGCGTCGAGATCGATGCCGTGTTCGATCGAATCGGCGCCGGCGCGCACCGCGTCCTTGACGCCCGCGCCCCCGTAGGAATGAATCGCGACCGGATGGTGCTTCGCGTGCGCGGCGTCGACCGCCGCTTTCATCTCGGCGAAGGTCAGCGTCTGGGTGGTGTCGACGCTCTGGTAGCTGCCGCGTGAGCCGTAGACCTTGACCCAGTCGGATCCGGCCGCGATGCGTGTCTCGGCGAGCTGCCCGTAATCGGGTGCCGCGGCATCGGCACGCGGCGCCGACAGGCCCTGGCCGGCGACGAACATGCGCGGACCGACCATCTTGCCCATGTTGATGAGATCACGCATCGCATAGTCGACGTCACCCGAGGCGCCGAGATCGCGCACCGTGGTCACGCCGGTTTCGAGCGTGCGCCGCGCGTTGTCCGCCGCGAGCACGGTCGTCACGCCGGCGGGGCGGCGCGGCTGACTGAGCGGCCGCGTTCCCGAGTGCGGATCCCAGAAATAGGTCATGTGCGTGTGCAGGTCGATCAGGCCGGGGATGACGGTATAACGACTGAGATCGATCACCTCGGCCCCCGCCGGCGGCGCGGCGGTGCCGATCGAGGTGATGCGGTCGTCGTCGACCACGATGACCGCGTTGGTGAGCACCTGGCCGGAGCCGTCGACCACTCTGCCCGCGCGCACGATCTTCGTCGCGGCGGAGGCGCTCGACGCCACCATCAGCGACAGCACACAGCCACGAACATACCGCTCCACGCGCCGCCAAGGCCGTGGTTGAACCGCCGAGCGCGCGATCGGCGCGGAGACCTGCTTCTCTGCTGCGATCTGCCCGGTTCCTTCCGGCCTGTTTTTCATGATGCGTACCTCGCTCGCGCTTCTTCGAACTGTTCGGCGATCTCGCGGGCCAGCGCATCCGGCGCGAGGACGCGCGCGAACGGGCCGAAGCTGAGAATCCAGCTGTGGAGCGCGCGGTCGCGGCAGACGTCGAGCGACAACGCGACGCCGCCGGTCGCCGTGTCGCGCAGCTGCTGCGACGGATGCCACTCGCGGGCGCGGACATAGTCGGCCACCGCCGGTTCGAACTCCACCTCGATCCGCTCCGGCGGCCCGGAGTGGACGCCCAGCGAGTGCGGAAACGCCGCATCCGGCAGCTCCTCGATCGGCGTGAACCGCTCCTCCAGCAGCGAGACGTCCTGGACGCGCTCGACCGCGAACGTCCGCACCTCGCCGTATTCCGGCACGTAGGCGAGCAGGTACAGGCCGCCCTGCGCGTAGGCGAGCCGATACGGGTGCACGAGGTACGTCTTGGTCCGATCGCTCGACTTCGAGTGATAGGTGAGCTGCGCCTGGCGCAAATGGAGGGTCGCCTCGAGCGCCCGCGCGATGAACTGCTGCTGCCGCGGGTTGTCGTGGCGCCGCATCGGATCGGGCTTGGTCGCGATGACGCGCGGCAGTTGATCGAGGAACTGCCGCATGTGCGGCGTCAGCGCCGACGACAGCTTTTCGAACGCGCTCTCGACATCGTCTCGAAAGGGGGTGCCCGACAAGGACTCGAGCAGGGTGCGGCTGAAATACAGCGCGCACAGTTCAGACACGGTCAGCCCCGCCGACAGTCCCTTGAATGCCTGGCCGTTGACCCGCCACCGCGTCTTGCCGTCGTCGTGGGACTTGTCATCGAACAGCGGAAAGCCGGATTCCTCGAGCGCCTGCAGATCGCGCCGGATCGTCCGCGTCGTCACCGCGCAGAGTGCAGCGAGCTCGTCAATGGTGACGCCGCCGCCCCGCGCCCGCTCGATTTCGCGCAGGATGGTCCACTGGCGGATGACCTCGGAATTGCGGGGCACAGGGGATTGTACATCCTCGCAACTGAGGATTTGAGGAACTGAGGATTCGAGGATTCGAGGAACTGAGTCAGTCCAGCGAGATCCGTCGCAGCAGATTGAAATCCGAGAGCATCTTGCCCGCGCCGAGCACGACTGACGAAAGCGGATCTTCCGCGAGCTGCACCGGCAGGCCGGTTTCTTCGCGCAGGCGCTTGTCGAGGTTCTTCAGCATCGCGCCGCCGCCCGTGAGGATGATGCCGCGATCGAAGATGTCGGCCGACAGTTCCGGCGGAATCCGCTCGAGCGCGTCGTGCACCGCCTGGACGATCGAACGCACCGGCTCGCCGAGCGCCTTGCGGATCTCGTCGTCGTTCATCGTGACGGTGACCGGCCGGCCTTCCATCACGTGCCGGCCCTTCACTTCCATCGTCAGCGGCCGTTCGAGCGGGTAGGCCGATCCGATCTCGATCTTGATCGCTTCCGCGGTGCGCTCGCCGATCAGCAGGTTGTGCGCCTTGCGCGCGTGCGTGATGATCGCTTCGTCGAGCGCGTTGCCCGCGGTCCGCACCGACTTGCCGTAAACGACGCCGGCCAGGGAGATGACGGCGATGTCGGTGGTGCCGCCGCCGATGTCGACGACCATGTTGCCCGATGCTTCCGTGATCGGCATCCCGGCGCCGATCGCCGCCGCCATCGCTTCCTCGATGAGATGCACTTCGCTCGCCTTGGCGCGCATCGCGCTGTCGCGCACGGCGCGGCGCTCGACCTGCGTGATCTCGGTCGGCACGCCGATGACCACCCGCGGCCGGAGCAGACCGCTGCGCTTGTGCGCCTTGCGGATGAAGTGCGTGAGCATCTTCTCGGCCGCCTCGAAGTCGGCGATGACGCCGTCCTTCATCGGCTTGATGGCGGTGATGTTGCCCGGCGTGCGCCCGAGCATCTCCTTGGCTTCGATCCCGACCGCTTCGATCTTGCCGTTGATCTTGTTGATGGCGACGATCGACGGCTCTGAAACGACGATGCCGCGGCCCCTCGCGAAGATGCAGGTGTTGGCGGTCCCGAGGTCGATGGCCAGATCGTGGGAAAAGCGAGAAAGGAACGAAGCAAACATGATGAGTCCGCCTGAGGCAAGGTCGATGCCGCCGCGTCGTGGGTTTCAGACCGGCAAAAGTTTAGAAAATATTGTAAGTTCGGCGACAAGCTCGTCGCTATCGAATTACAAAAACGGGCCGAGATTACAAATCGGTTACTCGCGGGCAAGCGGACGCCCGACGCTGACCGCGCATTCACGCGTGTAATACACTCACAAACACATGTCTATCACGCGAAGGGCCGCGGGAATCATCCTGGCCGCGGCACTGGCGGGTTGCAACCGCCAGCCGGCCGGGCCGCCGCCCGGCCAGGGAATGCCGCCGACGCCGGTGACGCTTGCCGCCGCACGCACCACGCCGATCGCCGACAGCTCGGAGTACGTCGGCTCGCTCAAGTCGCTTCGATCAACGACGATCCAGCCGCAGATCGACGGCCAGATTACCCGGATTCTGGTGGCCGCCGGCGACCGGGTCCGTCAGGGCGCGCCGCTGATGCAGATCGACCCGCGCCGGCAGCAGGCGGCGGTGTCGAGTCAGCAGGCCGAGCTCGCCGCGGCTGAGGCCGCGGTCGCGTACGCGCGCCAGCAGCAGCAGCGCAACGCCGAGCTCCTCACCGCCGGCGCGATCAGCAAGCAGACGGTCGAGCAGACCGACACGGCCCTGCGCACCGCGGAGGCCAATCTGAAGGCGCTGCAGGCGCAGGTGCAGCAGCAGGAAGTGCAGCTCCGCTTCTTCACCATCACGGCGCCGACCGCGGGCATCGTCGGCGACGTGCCGGTGCGCGTCGGCAGCCAGGTGACGCCGCAAACGCCGCTGACGACGATCGATCAGAACGATACGCTGGAAGTGAATGCGTCGGTGCCGATCGAGCGCGCCGCGGCGCTCAAGGTCGGCCTGCCGATGGAGGTACTGAGCAGCGACGGCAGCCAGCGGATCGCGACGACCGCGATCAGCTTCGTCTCGCCGCACGTCGACGATCAGACTCAGTCGGTGCTGGTCAAGGCGACGGTCAAGAACCCGGACGCCGCCCTGCGCCCGGCGCAGTACGTGCGCGCGCGCATCGTCTGGACCACCGCCGAAGGGCTGGTGGTGCCCGTGACCGCCGTGCTGCGCGTCAACGGCCAGTACTTCGTGTTCGTGGCGGCGCCCGGCGCCGGCGGCGCGCTGACCGCGAAGCAGCGCCCCATCAAGGTCGGCCCGATTACGGGCGATAATTATCCCGTGCTCGAGGGCGTCACGCCCGGCGAGCGCGTCGTCGTGTCCGGCGCGCAAAAACTGATGGACGGCGCGCCGATCGCTTCGCAGGGCGAGAGCCCGGCGCCGGCCGCGAAGCCCTAGCCCTCAGCCCCGAGCCTTCTGTGTTTGTAGATACTTTCATTCGCCGGCCGATCCTGGCCACCGTCTGCTCGCTGGTCATCATCCTCGCCGGCGCGATCGCGATCCCGACGCTGCCGATCGCGCAGTTTCCGGAGCTGGCGCCGCCGCAGGTGTCGGTGACCGCGTTCTACAACGGCGCCAACGCCGAGACCGTCGAAACCGCGGTCACCAACCCGATCGAGCAGGCGATCAACGGCATCGAGGGGATGCAGTACATCACCTCGACCAGCGGCAACGACGGCACCTGCGCCATCGTCGTCACCTTCGACATCACCCGGAACCTCGATCTGGCCGCGGTCGACGTGCAGAACCGCATCTCCCAGGCCGAGGGGCGCCTGCCGAACGAGGTGAAGCAGGTCGGCATCTCGGTGACGAAGGTGTCGACCAACTTCGTGCTCGCCGCGGCCGCGTATGCCGAACACGGGGAGTACGACACGCTGTTCATCAGCAACTACGTCGACCGCTTCGTCCGCGACGAGATCAAGCGGGTGCCCGGCGTCGGCGACGTCGTCAGCTTCGGGATCGGGCGCTACGCCATGCGGGTGTGGCTCGATCCGGACAAGCTCGCCGGCCGGAACATCACCGCCGACGAGGTGGTCGGCGCGCTGCGCGAACAGAACGTCCAGGTCGCGCCCGGCCAGGTCGGATCGGCGCCGGCGCGGCCGGGGCAGTCGTATCAGATCAGCGTCCGCTCCTCCGGCCGGCTGACCGAGCCCTCGGAGTTCGAGAACGTCATCCTGAAGCGATCGACCGACGGCGCGCTCGTGCGCGTCAAGGACGTCGCCCGGGTCGAGCTCGGCGGCGAGACCTACGCGACCGCCTCGCGCTACCAAGGCCGCGACGCGGCAGGGTTCGGCGTGCTGCAGTTGCCGACCGCCAACGCGCTGCAGGTCTACCGCGACGTCGAGGCCGAGATCGCGCGGCTGTCCGCCCGGTTTCCGCCCGGGCTGAAGATCGAGGTCGCGTTCGACACGACCACCGTGGTCGCCGAATCGATCCGCGAGGTCGTGACGACGCTGCTCGAGGCGATTGCGCTCGTCGTCCTGGTGATGTTCCTGTTTCTGCAGAACTGGCGGACGACGCTGATTCCGGCGATCACGATTCCGGTGTCGCTGATCGGGACGTTCGCGTTCGTCAAGCTGCTCGGCTTTTCGATCAACACGCTGACGCTGTTCGGCATCACGCTGGCGACCGGCCTCGTCGTCGACGACGCGATCGTGGTGATCGAAAATATCGAGCGGCACATCCACGAGCATCATCGGTCGCCGCAGGACTCGGCGTCAGAGGCGATGCAGGAAGTGACGAGCGCCGTGATCGCGACCGCGCTGGTGCTCGCCGCGGTCTTCATCCCGGTCGCGTTCTTTCCGGGCACGACCGGCCGGCTGTATCAGCAGTTCGCGCTGACCATTGCGATGTCGATGGCGATCTCCGCGTTCAACGCGCTGACGCTGACGCCGGCGCTGGCCGGCGTGCTGCTGACCAAAACCGAGAAGCCGAAGGGCGCCTTCTTCCGCGGCGTCAACCGGGTGATCGACGGCGGCACCGGGATGCTGGTGTCGACGCTGCGCGTGCTGGTCCGCGCGCGGGCGATCGTCACCGTCGTGTTCGTGCTGCTGCTCGCGGCGACCTACTGGGTCTACACGCGCGTGCCGTCGGGCTTCGTGCCCGACGAGGATCAGGGCTACATCATGATTCTCGTGCAGGCGCCGCCGGGGGCGTCGCTCGACTACACGATGAACATCGTCAAGCAGACGGAAAAAATCGTCGCAGCGATGCCCGAGCACAACCGGATGTTCGCGGCCGGCGGCTTCAGCTTTGCCGGCTCGGCGCCGAACCAGGGCATCCTGTTCGAGCAGCTGAAGGACTTCAAGGACCGGCCGGGTGAGGCGCACTCGGCCAAGGCGCTGGTCGGCCAGCTGTTCGGCGCCTTCAGCCAGATCACCGGCGCCATGGTGATCCCGTTTCTGCCGCCCTCGATCCAGGGGCTGGGGCAGTTCGGCGGCTTCACCTACGAGCTGCTCGATCAGAGCGGCGGGCCGATTGAGAATCTCGAGGCGGCGGCGCAGCAGCTGATCGCGCAGGGCAACCAGACGCCCGGGCTGACCGCCCTGTTCACGCAGTTCACCGCCAACGATCCGCAGATCGTCGTCAACGTCGATCGCGAACAGGCGAAGAGCCTCGGCATGTCGCTCGGCGACGTGACCAACACGATGCAGATTCTGCTCGGGTCGGCGTACGTCAACGACTTCGACTTCAACAACCGGTCGTATCGCGTCTATGTCCAGGCGGATCAGCAGTTCCGATCGAATCCGGGGGACATCGAGCGCTACCAGGTGCGCACCGCGGCGGGGCGGATGATGCCGCTGAGCAACATCGTCAGCGTGCACGAGGCGACCGCGCCGAAGAGCATCAACCACTACAACCTGTTTCGCTCGGCCGAAATCAGCGGCTCGGCGGCGCCCGGCTACAGCTCGGGCCAGGCGCTGGCGCTGATGCAGCAGCTGTCGGGGCGCGCGTTGCCGCAGGGCATGTCGTTCGCGTGGTCGGGGCTGTCGATGGAGGAGATCAAGGCCGGCAGCCAGTCGGTGTTGATCTTCGGCCTCGGACTGCTGCTCGTCTACCTGACGCTCGCCGGGCAGTACGAAAGCGTGACGCTGCCGTTCATCATCCTGCTGTCGGTGCCGCTGGCGATCATGGGCGCCCTGCTGGCGCAGTGGGGCCGCGGCCTGATCAACGACGTCTACTGCCAGATCGGTCTCGTGATGCTGATCGGGCTGTCCGCGAAGAACGGCATTCTGATTGTCGAGTTCGCCGAGCAGCTGCGGGCGCGCGGCATGTCGATCGCGGACGCCGCGGTGGAGGCGGCGCGCATCCGCCTGCGGCCGATTCTGATGACCTCGCTCGCGTTCGTGCTGGGCGTCGTGCCGCTGGTGATCGCGAGCGGCGCCGGCCGTGAGGCGCGGCATTCGGTCGGTACCACCGTCGCCGGCGGCATGCTCGCGTCGACGTTCCTCAACCTCCTGTTCATCCCGGTGTTGTACGTCGTGGTCAAGAGCCTGGGGGCGAAGCGTGAGCGCGATGCGTAAGGCGCTGGCCGGCGGCGCCACGGTGCTCACCGGCTGCGCCATCACGATGATGCGCGCCGCACGCGGCCGCGTGCTCTGGCGCTGGGCGGCTGCGGCTCGCGGTGTAACGTGGGTTCAATCGCACGCTGCAGGGGGCTTTCAGTCTGACGACGCAAGGTGCTTTACCGCTCACGCTGCAAGGTGCTTTCAGTCTTTCGCTGCAGGGTGCTTTCAGTCTCACGCTGCAGGGTGCTTTCAGGCTGACGGTGCAAGGTGCTTTACGCCTCGCGCTGTAGGGTGCTTTCAGTCTCACGACGCAGGGTGCTTTCAGGCTGACGGTGCAGGGTGCTTTCAGGCGGACGGTGCAAGGTGCTTTACCGCTCACGCTGCAAGGTGCTTTCAGTCTGACGGCGCAAGGTGCTTTACGCCTCACGCTCTCGGGTGCTTTGCGGCTCGCGCCGTAAGGTGC
>JAOBWF010000057.1 GCA_025463215.1 Acidobacteriota bacterium
GTTCGAACACGAGCTCGACGCGGTGAAGGCCTCGCGGAAGACCAAACTCGACACCGACCTCGACGAGGCGGCGCTGCGTGAGGTGGTCGATCGCTACAAGAAGGTCGTCAAGGACAAAGCGAAGAAGGACTTCCCACAGGACCCGCGCGTGCAGCTGACGATGGCGCGGGACGCGGTGTTCCGGTCGTGGATGAACCCGCGCGCGATCGAGTACCGCCGCATCTACGACATCCCCGATCACATCGGCACCGCCGTCAACGTGCAGATGATGGTGTTCGGCAACACCGGCGACCGCTCGGGCACCGGCGTCGGCTTCACCCGCAACCCGGCGACCGGCGCCAAGGAGTTCTACGGCGAGTTCCTGATCAACGCGCAGGGCGAGGACGTCGTCTCCGGCGTGCGCACGCCGCAGCCGATTCGCGAGCTCGCGCAGGTGATGCCGAAGGCCTACGCTCAGCTGCGCCAGATCACGACCCGGCTCGAGAAGCACTACAAGGACGTCCAGGACTTCGAGTTCACGATTCAGGACGAGCGGTTGTTCATGCTGCAGACGCGCAGCGGCAAGCGCACCGGCTACGCGGCGGTGGTGATCGCGACTGACCTCGTCGCCGAGAAGCTCGTGACCCCGAAGGAAGCGATCCTGCTGGTCGATCCGGAAGCGCTGAACCAGCTGCTCGCGCCCGGGTTCGATCCCGCCGAGTGGAAGAAGATTCCGGTCGCGACCAAAGGTCTGCCGGCATCGCCCGGCGCGGCGAGCGGACAGGTGGTGTTCTCGGCCGATCACGCGGTCGAGTGGGTGAACCAGGGCAAGCCGGTGATCCTCGTGCGCCGCGAGACGGTGCCAGACGACATCCACGGCATGTTCGTGGCGCAGGGCATCCTGACCGCGACCGGCGGCATGACCTCGCATGCGGCCGTCGTCGGCCGCCAGATGGGGAAACCGTCGATCGTCGGCGCCGGCGAACTCGTGATCAACGAAGCCGGGAAGGAGTGCCGCGTCGGCAGCCAGGTGGTCAAGGAAGGGGACTTCCTCTCCTTCGACGGTCTGACCGGCGAAGTGAAGCTGGGGCGCGTCGCCTCCAAGCCGAGCGAGATCCTGCAGGTCGTCAACAAGTCGCTCGACGCGAAGAAGTCGGACATCTATCAGCGGTTCGACAAGCTGCTGTCCTGGGCCGACAAGTTCCGCACGCTTGGCATCCGCGCCAATGCCGACCTTCAGGATCAGGCGGAGCTGGCCTACGCCTTCGGCGCCCGCGGCATCGGCCTGTGCCGCACCGAGCACATGTTCTTCGGCGAAGGGCGGATCCCGATCGTCCAGGAAATGATTCTCGCGGACAACGAAGCCGATCGCCGCAAGGCGCTCGGCAAGCTGCTGCCGCTGCAGCGCGACGACTTCTACGGTGTCTTCAAGGGCATGCGCGGCGAGGCGGTGACGATCCGCACGATCGATCCGCCGCTGCACGAGTTCCTGCCCAAGCGCGAAGACCTGATGGTGGACGTCGCCCGCCTCGAGACCGCCGGCAAGCGCGGCAAGGAGCTCGACGACAAGAAGAAGCTGCTGGCGCGGGTCGAACAGCTGCACGAGTTCAACCCGATGCTCGGCCACCGCGGCGTCCGCCTCGGGATCACGTATCCCGAGATCACCGAGATGCAGACGCGCGCGATCATGGAAGCGGCGTGCCGGCTGAGCAAGGAAGGCTCCAAGGTCGTCCCCGAGATCATGATTCCGCTGGTCGGGCTCGTCAAGGAGCTCAAGGATCAGAAGGCGATCGTCGACCGCGTCGCCGCCGAGGTGATGAAGGAGCAGGGCGTCAAGGTCAAATATCTGGTCGGCACGATGATCGAGATCCCGCGCGGCGCGGTCACCGCCGACGAGATCGCGGCCGAGGCGCAGTTCTTCTCGTTCGGGACCAACGATCTCACCCAGCTGACGTTCGGCTTCTCGCGCGACGACGTCGGCAAGTTCCTGAAGATCTACACCGACAAGAAGATTCTCGACCGCGATCCCTTCGCGTCCATCGACACCGTCGGCGTCGGCGGTCTGGTCGCGATGGGGGTCGAGCGCGGCCGCAGGACGCGCCCCGACCTCAAGCTCGGCATCTGCGGCGAGCACGGCGGCGACCCGGCGTCGATCCACTTCTTCCACAAGGTCGGCCTCGATTACGTCAGCGCGTCGCCGTACCGGATCCCGGTCGCGAGGCTCGCCGCTGCACAGGCAGCACTCGCCACGCGGGTGGGAGACTAGCGCCTCGTGGCGAATGGCTGATCGCTCATGATCACGATCTTCGTCGAACGGAACGGCGTCGCCGAGCAGGCGGCGAAGTTCGATCGCGCCTGGTTGAATCCGGCCTCCGGCGTCCACGTCTGGGTCGATCTCGCCGCGCCGTCGATTCCGGAGTCGCTGATTCTCAGCGACACCTTCGCGTTTCACAAGCTGTCGGTCGAGGACGCGATGTCCGCGCGCCAGTATCCGAAGGCCGAGGCATACGACGGCTATCTCTACGTCATCCTGCACGGGATCCACTACGAGAAGGGCGATCACGCGTTCGGCACCCACGACGTCGACTTCTTCGTCGGGCCGAATTACCTGGTCACGGTCCACGACGGCGACTCGACGTCGATCAACGATCTGCGGGAGCACGCGACGCGCAATCCGAAGATTCTCGGGGAGGGCCCCGTCTCGCTGCTGCACCGCATCGTCGACGCGATGGTCGACTCCATCCGCCCGGAGGTGGACAAGCTCGAGGAGCGCATCGACGACCTCGAGCGCCGGATCTTCGATCAGCCCGATCCCAAGTTGATCCGGCGGATCCTCGAGCAGAAGCGCCAGGTCGCCGGCCTGCGGCGCATCGTCACGCCGCAGCGCGACGTCATCGCCCGGCTGGCGCGCCGCGACTTCGTCGACGTCAGTACCGAGATGTCGTTCCGCTTCAGAGACGTCTACGACCATCTCGTGCGGGTCGCCGACGATGTCCTGATCTTTCAGGACCGAATCACCGGGATGCTCGATGCGCACCTCTCGAACGTCAGCAACCGGCTGAACGAGGTGATGAAGGTGCTCACGATCGTGTCGACGGTGCTGATGCCGCTGACCCTGCTCACCAGCGTCTACGGCATGAACGTGCCGCTGCCGCAGTTCCCGGGCGGCGAGCGCCTGCAGTTCTGGTGGCTGGCCGCCATCAGCATCGTGATCGCGATCGTGATGCTCGCGATGTTCCGCCGGAAGCGCTGGATCTGATGACGTCTGCCGCGCGCAGGCTTGAGCCGGGCGATGGGTAAAATCAACCGCCTGCCCGCCGACCTCGCCAACCAGATCGCCGCCGGCGAGGTCGTCGAACGCCCCGCCTCCGTCGTCAAGGAGCTGGTCGAGAACGCGATCGACGCCGGCGCGCGCCGGCTCACGATCCACGTCGAGCTCGGCGGCAAGAAGCAGGTGCGCGTCGAGGACGATGGCGAAGGGATGGCGCCGGACGATGCGCGGCTGGCGATCGAGCGCCACG
This sequence comes from Acidobacteriota bacterium, assembly GCA_025463215.1. GTDB lineage: Bacteria > Acidobacteriota > Vicinamibacteria > Vicinamibacterales > CAVVIG01 > CAVQFC01. The sequence goes on from JAOBWF010000057.1 coordinate 3,501, forward strand.
CCACCAGCAAGATCAAGCACTCGGACGATCTCGCCGCCATCCTGACGCTCGGCTTCCGCGGCGAGGCGCTGCCATCGATCGCCTCGGTGTCGCACTTCGTGCTGCGGACGCGCGCGAAGGGGCAGCAGAGCGGCACCGAAATCCGGGTCAACGGCGGCACGGTCGCGTCGGTCGTCGAGATCGGCGCGCCGCAGGGCACCAGCGTCGAGGTCAACGACGTCTTCTACAACCTGCCGGCGCGGCGCAAGTTCCTGAAGTCCGACGGCGCCGAATCGGCGCAGGTCTCGCGCATCGTGACGCAGCTGGCGCTGGCCTACCCCGAAGTCGGCTTCACGCTGACCAGCGCGGGACGCCAGGTGCTGCAGTGCCCGCCGGCCTTGTCGCACCGCGATCGGCTGTATCAGGTCTACGGCGAGCGCAGCGATCTGATGGAGGTGCACAAGGAGGCGGGCGGCATCACGCTGACCGGCTTCATCGCCGCGCTGGCGGAGCAGGGGCCGACGCGCGGGCCGCAGAACGTCTTCATCAACCGCCGCATCGTGAAGGACAAGACGATCGCCCACGCGATCATCGACGCGTACAGCCAGGCGACGATCAAGGAGCGCAGCCCGGAAGTGCACCTCTTCATCGAGATGGCTGCCGATGCGCTGGACGTCAACGTCCATCCGACCAAGGCGGAGGTCCGCTTCCGCGATCAGTCGCTGGTGCACCAGGTCGTGCGGCGGGCGCTGATGGACGCGCTCGGCAACAGCGCCGCGCCCCAGCTCCAGCTCCGGCCGGAGCACATGAACCAGACGCCGTTCAACGCGACGCTGCCGAACGTGTGGTCGGGCGGGGCGTACCCGAACCGGTGGATGCCAAACGAGGTTCGCGACGTTCGCGAGGTGCTCGACGTGCTCAAGGTTCGAGGCGCAGAGGCCGGAGAACCGCGAGAACCTAGAGAACCCCGAGAACCTGGAGAACCCCGAGAACTCATCAAGCCGATGATTCCCCTCGGACAGTTTCGCGACACCTTCATCATCGCCATCGACGATGACGGCGTGGCAATCATCGATCAGCACGTCGCGCACGAGCGCGTGTTGTTCGAGCGGGTGATGGAGCGGTTGACCAGCGGCCGGCTCGAGTCGCAGCAGCTGCTCATCCCGATGGTGATGGAGCTGACCGCATCGGCGCAGCAAGCGCTGGTCAATCGCGCCGCCGAGCTCGAGCGCCTCGGATTCGAGGTCGAGCCGTTCGGGGCGTCGACGATCAAGGTGACGGCGGTGCCGGCGCTGCTGCGGATTGAAGACTGTTCGAAGGCGCTGCTCGCGCTGGCCGAGGATCTCGAAGGGCTCGATCGCGGCGCGCAGGTCCAGGACGCGCTGCAGCGGATCGCGGCGCTCACCGCGTGTCACGCGGCGGTGAAAGCCAACTACCCGCTGACGTACGAGAAGATGGCGCACATCCTTGATGAGCTCAAAGCGACGTCGTACTCGACGATCTGTCCGCATGGCCGGCCGGTGATGCTGCGCCTGACGCGGCGCGAGATCGAAAAGAACTTCGACCGGATATGAAAGGCGTGCTCTATCAGGTCGGCCGCATGCTGCAGCTCTTCGGTATGCTGGATCTGCTGTATGACATCGTCGCGGCGGGGCCGCTCGGGCCGAGTCCCAGGATTTTCACCGTCGGCATCGTGATTTTTGTCGTCGGCTGGGCGCTTACGCGCTTGACACGGTGACCCCGCGTTGCTACATTGGACGCGTTCCTTCCCAAGCGAAAAAGGCTTTCCGCGTGCGGCCGCCGTGTAGGCGCCCGCGGGAACGCAAAGCTGTAAGCCTCGCCCGCGCGAGGTGGTTTGGCTGCCGAACTGGGAGTTCTGCATGAATGCTCGGCGACTGATTTTCACCACGTCCATCCTCGCCACCGCGCTGTTCTTCTTCACGCTCGGCGGGCTGCAGTCGCGCCGCGACGTCGCCGCCAACCGCGCCTCCTACGACGCCAAGCTCGACGCCATTCGCACCGAGGTCCGCTCCGAGATCGGACGCGCCGGCCGTGCCGACGCGATCGTGCCGGCGGGCACCAGCGGCCGGGTCGCGACCAAGGGTGATGGCGGCCGCGCCAGCATGGTCGCCGAGATCAAAGAGCAGCTGCAGACCGAGATGGGTCTGCTGCCGGTGCATCTGCTGCGCGACCGGCGTTCCAGCTTCGTCGAGCTCTACTCCTACGATAACCTCGGAAAAACCAACTACGGCACCGCCGGATACCTGGGCGGCGGCTACTTCATCACCGTCAAGCACGCGGTGGTCGCGCTGCACGACGAGGACGACCGGCAGAACACGCGGCGGATTCAGTCGGTCAAGGTGATGTATCAGGGCAAGGAAGTCCCGGCGAAGGTCATCGACACCGGCGACGCCGACGTTGAAGTCCACAGCGGCGACTGGGCGATCATCAAGACGCGCGATCTCGATCTGCCCGCGCTGCACGTCGACGCCGCGTTCGCCTACGACTTCGCCGATCCGATCTTCCGCCTCGGCAACGACTACTCGAAGGGGATCATTCTGTCGACCGGCTACGTCGGGCAGCGGACCGCGAACGGCCTGGTGACGTGCCTCACCGACGGCCACCCCGGTGTCTCCGGCGGCGGCGTGCTCGATCAGCGCGGCAATCTCGTCGGCATCCCGATCGGCCGGATGCAGGGGGACTACCGCTTCTCGTTCATCCTGCCGATCCGCGCCGAGATGCTGCGCAAGCTGCCGACCTACGAACAGCCGGAACCGATCGTGACCCACCAGCCGGCCGCAGTGGCCGATCAGCACTGACCCGGTAGACCGCGAAAGCTCGGCGCCACGTCGCAACGCGTCGCGCAGCCGTTCAGGGCTGCTCCGCAAGGCGGCGGCAGCCCGACGGCCTGCGCTACGGCTCCCTAAAAACTGCTCAACGCTTCCGCTTCGGTCTCGTGACACTCGAAGACCGTGAGCAGCTTGGTGATCGACAGCAGATCCTTGATCCGCTTCGTGACATTGAGCAGCTTCAGCTTGCCGCCGTTCTTCGTCACCGTCGCGTACGACTGGACGATTTCGCCGAGCCCCGCGCTATCCATATACGACACGTCGCCCAGGTTCAACAGCACCTTCTTGTGGTCCTGCTGAATCAGGCTGCGCATCTTGTCGCGCAACGCCACGTCTCCGCCATCGCCGAGCGTGATCTTGCCCGAGACATCCACAATCACCACGTCGCCAACCGTCCGTTCCGAGATCTGCATGCGGCCTCCGCGCCGAAAGTATAATCCGGCATGCTTAGACACGGGACAACGGCTTTTGTCTGCGTCTGTCTCGTCGCGGCCGCGGCGGGCTGCGATCGGGGCGCCAAGACGCCTGCACCCGCCCGGACCGCGGCCCCCGAACGCGCCGACGCCAGGGTCCGCGCCCTGGCGGACGCCTACCTCGAGGGCTTTTTCGAGCGCAATCCCGACCAGGTGACCCTGTACGGCGTCCCTGGGAGGCATCACGACGCGCTTCCCGACAACTCGCTGGATGCGCTCAAGGCGTGGCAGGCCAAGGAAGACGCCTGGCTGGGGCTGGCGAAGCAGATCGATCCGGCCGCCATCGAGGCCGCGCCCTTACGCGGCACCTACGCCATCGTCCGCGAGGCGCTGGAATCGTCGATCGGCCAGCGGATCTGCCGCAACGAGCTGTGGACCGTCAGTCAGATGGTGAACGCCTGGCAGGTGCAGGACGCCTACACCGTCACCATCCAGCCGGTCGGGACCGACGAGGCGCGGAAGGAAGCGCTGGCGCGCTGGAGCAAGCTGCCCAAGTACGTCGACACCGAGATCGCGAACCTGCGTGAGGGGCTCAAGGCCGGCTACTCCGCGCCCAAGGGCAACGTCCGCATCGTCATCGATCAGATGGATACGCTGATCGCGACGCCGACGGCCGATTCGCCGTTCGACTCGCCGTCGGTGCGCGACAAGACCCCGACGTTCATGAAGCAGTTCGACCTGCTGCTGCGCGAGCAGATCGTGCCGGCCTTCACGCGCTATCGCGATTTCCTGCGCGCCGAGTACCTGCCGGCGGCGCGCGAGGCGATCGCGGTCTCGGCCAATCCGAATGGTGCCGCGTGCTACGACGCCTCGGTGCGTTACCACAGCTCACTGCCGACGCCGGCGCGCGACGTCCACGCGATCGGCCTGCGAGAAGTCGAGCGGCTCGACGCCGAGATGAAGGCGATCGGCGAGCGCTCGTTCGCCACCAGCGACGTGCCGACGCTGCTGCAGCACGCCCGCACCGAGAAGCGCTTCCTGTTCAAGAGCCCGGAGGACCTGATCGCGCAGTCGCAGGCGGCGCTGGCGCGCGCCAAGGCGCGGATGTCGGACTGGTTCGGGCTGCTGCCGAAGTCGGACGTCGTCATCGAGCGGTACCCGAAGTTCCGCGAGAAGAACGGGCCGAACGAGTACAACCCGCCGGCGGAAGACGGCTCGCGTCCCGCGGTGTTCTTCATCAACGCCTACCAGGCGGAGAAGAAGAGCCGGGTCGAGGCCGAGTCGACGGCGTTCCATGAAACGATTCCCGGTCACCACCTGCAGATCGCGATCGCGCTGGAACGCCAGAGCATCCATCCGATCGGCCGCTACCTGGGGAATTCTGGCTATACGGAAGGGTGGGCGCTATACGCCGAGCGGCTCGCCGACGAGATGCACCTGTTCTCGGGCGATCTCGATCGGCTCGGCATGCTCTCGAGCCAGGCGCTGCGGGCGTCGCGGCTGGTCGTCGACTCGGGCATCCACACGCTCGGCTGGACGCGGCAGCAGGCGATCGACTTCATGCTGGCGCACACCGCCGAAGATCACGCCGACGTCGAGTCCGAGGTCGATCGCTACATCATCTACCCCGGGCAGGCGACCGCCTACATGCTCGGCCGGCTCGAGATCAGCAAGGCGCGCGACGAGGCGAAGGAGCGGATGGGCGCGAAGTTCGACATCAAGAGCTTCCACGATCGCGTCCTCGAGGACGGCGCGATTCCGGTCAGCTTCCTGCACCAGAAGATCCGCGCCTGGGCGGCGCAATGAGGCGGCGCTGGCTCGGCGCGTGCCTCGTCGCGGCGTCCCTCGGGGCGGCGCCGTTGGTGGCAGACGGATCAGGCGAGGCGCAGAGTACCGGCGTGCAGGCGCCGGCGGACTTCGACGCGCAGGAGAAGACGATCGCCGAATTGCAGGCGGCGCTGACGTCGGGCGCGGTGACGTCACGCGGCCTCGTCCTGGCGTACCTCGCGCGCATCCGCGCCTACGATCTCGACGGACCGCAGCTCAACGCGATGCTCGCGATGAACCCGAAGGTGCTCGAGACCGCCGACGCGCTCGATCGTGAGCGCGCCGCGCGCGGACCCCGCGGCCCGCTGCACGGCATTCCCATCGTCATCAAGGACAACTTCGAAACGATCGACATGCCGACGACGGGCGGGACTCTGGCGTTGACCGGGTTCCTGACCGGCCGCGACGCCTTTCAGGTGAAGCGCCTGCGGGATGCCGGCGCGATCATCATCGGCAAGACCAACCTCCACGAGCTCGCCGCCGGGATCACCACGATCAGCTCCGCGGGAGGGCAGACGCGCAACCCGTACGATCTGACGCGCACGCCGGGTGGATCGAGCGGCGGCACCGGCGCGGCTGTCGCCGCCAGCTTCGCAGCCGCCGGAATGGGCAGCGATACCTGCGGATCGATCAGGATTCCGTCCGCCAACAACAACCTGTTCGGCCTGCGCGGCACGATGGGGCTGTCGAGCCGCGACGGCATCATTCCGCTGTCGCATTCGCAGGATATCGGCGGACCGCTGGCCCGGACCGTCGCCGATCTTGCGGTCATGCTCGATGTGACCGTCGGCGCCGATCCGGCCGACCCGGTATCCGCGGCGAGCGGCGGCCACATTCCCCGGAGCTACCGCGATGCGCTCACACCCGATGGATTGAGAGGCGTCCGCATCGGCGTCGCCACGGCGCTGTTCGGCGCCGCACCCGAGGACGAAGAGGTCACCGCGATCGACCGGCGCGCCCTCGACGTGATGAAGAACGCGGGCGCGGAGATCGTCGAGGTCGCGACTCCCGGGCTCGAGGTCGAGATGCGCGGCTCCAGCCTGATCGACGCGGAGTTCAAGTTCGATCTGATGGACTACCTCGCGCGGTGGCCGAACGCTCCGGTGCACTCGCTGCGCGAGATCCTCGATCGCGGCGACTACGCTGATGCGCTGGCGCAGATATTCACGCGCCGCGACGCGAGAACCGCGCGCGAGACGCCCGATGTCGTGCAGACCCGCGCCAGGCGCACCGCGGCGATCGCCCTCGTGGCGAGCGCGATGGAGACGAACCGGCTCGACGCGCTCGCCTACCCGACGCTGCGGCGCAGGGCGGCGCCGATCGGCGAGACCCAGCGGGGGAGCGAAAACTGTCAATTGAGCCCGGCGACCGGCCTGCCGGCGATCAGCGTCCCCGCGGGGTTCACCGACGACGGCGTGCCGGTCGGCGTCGAGTTGATGGGCGCGGCGTGGAGCGAGGCCAGGCTGCTGGCGATGGCGTTCGCGTACGAGCAGACGGCGCACCCGCGGCGGCCGCCGGCGTCGACGCCGTCACTGGTCAACGGCCGCGCGCCGACGACGCTCAACTTCGTCGTCAACCTGAACGGCGCGCACGTGACCTTCTCGTTCAACCCGCCCGCGGGCACGCTGGCGTGGGACGCCACGTCGACACGGCCGCTGGCGGCGTCGGTTCACCGCGGCCGTCAGGGACCGGTGCTCGCGACGATCATGACGAACAGGGCCAGTGAAGCCGCCGGCATGGTCACGCTGTCGCTCGCCGATCGCGCGGCGCTGCGGGACAACGGTCTGTTCCTGTCGGTGCGGACGATGGAGGCGCCGCAGTCAGTGCAGCGCGCCGCGTTACGGGTGAAAGCGCCGTAGCGCGCGAGCCGACACGGAGGGGACGGAGGCAACGGATTCAACACGGAGCAACCGAGTAACGGAGAACGAACGGAAAAGATCAGATCTTCTAGCAGGGTCCTGAAAAAGTGAGGCTCAGCATCCGATTTCCTTCTTCGACGAGAGTCATGCGTCTACCACGACGATCCGAATGTGCTCGTCACCCTCGTCATTAGGCGCGCTGCGCGATCAAGTTGCGCCAGCGGACCAGGTTGTACGCCGCCGCGCCGATGGTAAACATCCAGCCGACCAGTCGTCCGCCGCGGTGGCGGAGCTTGCGAAAGAGGCCGACGGCTTTCATCCAGCCGAAGGCTTGTCGGCGTCGACCGTGATCCGACGCGTCGTCAACGGCAACGCACCGAGCATCACGATCGCGGCGTCGCGTTCGCCGGTGCCGGTTGCCGGCGAGCAGCCGGTCGCGATTCTTCGTGAACGTCGTCGCGTCCCAGATCGGATTATCGAGGCTGAGGCCGACAAACCAGCGGTACAGCACGCTGTAATCCAACTCCTCGATCAGCAGCCGCTCGCTCCGGATGCTGTAGAGCATCTGCAGGAGCAGGGCGCGCAACAACTGCTCCGGCGGAAGGGCCGCGTCCGTCATGCGGCGAATCGGTCGCAATGGGATGGTCGGCGCGGACGCGCGCTTCCGGCGTGACCTAAGTGAACATCGACTCGTGGCGCGGATCATCCCCGCGCATCGACTCGCTCCCTTCCAGATGGTCGAGAGGATCGTAGTACGATCGGATCATCGTGTCGATCCGTTTTGTGTCACTTTTTCAGCATCCTGCTAGAGATCAACTTTTCAAAAATTTATCTTCTCAGTTCGTGTCTCTGTTGCCCAGTTGCTCCGTGTTGATCCCGTTAGCTCTGTCCCCTCTGTCCCGTTGCCTCCCTCACCTCCGTCCCGTGGTCTCAGTCTCCTCCCGCCCCCTTGAACTGATCACTCTCCTCGGCAAAGAGGACATTGAAGCTGGTCAGCGATCCGTAGCAGCCGCTGATATAGCTCTGGATCTTCACCTTCGCCTCGTCGGCCAGATCGGCACTGTTCACCACCTGTTCGAGCGTCCGCAGGCGATTGCGCAGCATCACGACTTTGTGAAAAAACGTTTCGATCGGCCAGCTCTTTTCCTGAAGACCGGGCGTGCCCGGCCGAAGAACGAAGGTGCCGCCGCGCCATTTCTCGGCCGGCGCGACCGCGCTGATGCCGGCCTCCTCCCGGATGATGCGGCGCAGCAGGAGCTCGAGATCGCCGTCGTGGTCGGTCGTCATCGGCGGGCCTGTCCTTTCGCGTTCGGAGACGATGGGAAAAGGCTCGCGCGCCGACGCGGCCGCGGGTGCGCGCGCCGGCCCGGGCGGCGAGCCTGGCGTCCGTACCGCGCTGCCGGCGCGGGGCTCGGACCCGATCGGCGAGCCGCCGATTCTCGCGCCGCCTCGGTAGTTGTGTTCGCTGTGGCAGTAGCCGCAGTCGACGCGGATGGGGCGGCCGTCGGCGTCGGCGGCCACGACGGTGTGCATGCGATCGGTCTTGCAGGCGCGGCAGAAATCCTCGACCGACTCTCCGGCGCGGTAACGGCGTGGCTCCATGTCGGATGTATGATCGCACCGACGCGGGAGACACACAATGAACCGTGACGAAGGCATTCTGTTCAGCGGCGGCGC
>JAOBWF010000076.1 GCA_025463215.1 Acidobacteriota bacterium
CGCACGCGTGACGCCGGCCGGCGGCGGCCCGTCCGCTGACGGACGGCGACCGAGCATCGCGAAGTACAGCAGCGCCGCGGCGATCGGCACCGCGATCATGATCAGCCAGAGAAAGGTGCCGGCGGTCTGGCGATCGCTTTCGACCGCGGCGTTGTCCTCCGCCTGATCGGAGGCGGGGTGCCCGGCGACGACCGGGTCGTTGGGAAACTGCGCGATGAACGCCTGGATCGTCGTCTCCGGATCGAGACCGACCTCGATCGCGTACGACCGGACGAAGGCGCGTCCGAAGATGCCGCCCGGCAGCTTGGAGATGTCGTTGCGCTCGAGCCCTTCGAGCACGGCGACCGCAATCTTGGTCGCATTGGCGATCTGGCGCAGCGACACGCCGCGGCGCTCGCGCGCCTCGCGAAGCATGTGGCCGAAGCCGCTGGACGTCCGTTCAGGGGGCATGACAGGCGCGGTAACCGGCTTATGTTAGGGAGTGGTATTCAGCCTGTCAAACCGCGCCCGGGCCGCCTTTACAGTCTGGCGCAGTTCCACCACGCCGCAACCCGATGGTTCTGCGCCCGGGTGTGAAGCCATGAACAGCCCGATCGCGGCAAACCCCGCCGCGCCCGCGGCCGCAATGTCGTCGAGGCGCTCCACCGAGACGCCGCCAATCGCGAGGACCGGCGCCGGCGCGCGCGCGACGATCGACCGCAGCCCCTCGAGGCCGAGCAGCGGCGCATCCGCCGGCTTCGACCGGGTCGCAAACACCGTCCCGGCAATCAGGTAATCCGCGCCGCCGGCGTCGATCGCATCCGCGACGCCGTGGACCGAACGGCCGACCAGAAATCCGGGCGGCGCCCACCGGCGCGCCGCCGCGATCGGAATCGAGTCGCCGCGCAAATGGACGCCTCCGGCGCCGCACGCGAGCGCGACGTCGAGGCGATCGTTGACGAGGATGCGGCAGGGCGTGCCGGCGGCGGCCGCGAGGAGGTCGGTGACGAGCGACGCGAGCGCTCCAGCTTCGAGATCGCGCTCGCGCACCTGGACGAGGTCGACCCCGGCGCCGGCGGCGCGCTGCACCTGCGCGATCAGGCAGGCGCGCGCGGCGGCGGGCGCCGCGCCGGCAGCGACCAGCCGCCACCGATCGGTCACCAGGCAGATCATCGCGGCTCGTCGTGCAGCGACACCTCGGCGCGGGGGGTGAAGAAGTACGCGAGATCGGCGAAGCCGGCAAACAGGTTGACGACGCCGAGGCCGCTGACCGCGCCGCGGACGAAGTTGTTCGACAGCAGGGTGCGCAGCGGCGGCCAGGCGAGCGCGAAGTAGTTGTGCTCCCAGAACGCGGGCCACCACGGCATGACGACGAGCAACAGGCCGACCTGGACGAAAAAGACGACGTAGAGGAATCGGCGGAACAGGGGTCAGCTCCCCGTCTGGACCTTGGTGAGGCGATCGATCCGGGCGTCGACGTCGCGGTACGAGCCGGCCTCCGACTGCAGCTCCATGCAGACGGCGAGCGCACGCGCCACCTCGCCGATCTGTTCGAGCACCTCGGCGAGCTCGAACAGCAGCTGGTGCGATTCGTCGGTCGTCGGCGGCAGCGCCTGCGACGCCCGCTCCAGCCATTCGAGCACCTTCGGCATGTCGTTGCGGTCGCGGTAGAGACGGGCGATCAGCCGCGCGGTGCCGAAGCGCAGCTTCGGCGCCCGCGATGCCTGCTCGAAGGCGGCAATCGCGCCGTCGATGTCGCCGGCCGAGCGCAGCGACAGGCCGCGCTTGTATTCCTTCTCCGCGGCGTCGAGCCCCGATCGCTTCGCCGACTGCGTGCGCATGCCGCCGAACACGCTGTCGAGATCGGCCGCGTCCTCCGCCGCCGCCGCCGCGGCCGGCGCCGCCGGCTTCTTGACGGTGTCGAAGCTGAGATCGACTTCGACGTCCTCGGCCTCGGTCTGCGCCGGGGTTGGCGCCGGCGCATCGAAGTCGCCGAAGATGCTGTCGAGATCGATCGCATTCGCGCTCATCGCGAAATGGTGATCTTCGTCGACGCGGCGCGGCATCGGCTTGAGCGGCGTTTTTTTGACCGGCTCGTCGGCGACCGCGGCGGCGGCGAGCAGCCGCTCGATTTCTTCCTCGTCAGGCTCCGGCACCGGTTCCGGCGGGACGTCGTCGAACAGCGAGCCGCCGCTCAGATCGGTGCTCATGAACGGGGACTCGCCGCTCAGGCGCGACGCGATCATCGCGTCGGGGTCGGGCTCCCCCAGCAGCACCAGGGTGCGGCGGAAGCGCTCGATGTTCGCTCTCTCCCACGGCTCGCGGGCCACGAGATCTTCGGCGATGAAGCGCGCCTCGGTCGCCTGGCCGCCTTCGATGTACGCGTCCGCCAGCTGCGCCTGCGCGCTGTACATCGTCGACTCGAGGCCGCCGTCGACGCAGATCTCGACGAGCCGCATCAGCGCGGGAATGTGGTTGGGCACGCGCGTGACGAATTCCTGGAGCACCGCGGCGGCGCCCGGCCAGTCCACCTGCGCGACCGCGGCGTCGGCGGCGAGCTCGACGACGAGGAAGCCGGCTTCCGGCGCCTTCTCCGAGACGCTCCAGCCAAGCTGCGCGATCTGCTCGCGCCGCGACGAGTCCTGCTCGAGCAGCCGCCGGACGATCGCCAGGCCCTCCTCGAACTTGTCGCCGCGCAGCTGCATGTCGGCGACGGTCAGCAGCAGCGCCGGATCGTCGCCGGCCGTTTCGGCGGTCAGGTACTCGGACGCGGTGGCGAGGTCGCCGCGCGCGATGAACGCCTTGGCGAGGTGCGCCGACAGCTCGGTGTCGCCCGGGTTGAGCGTGGCCGCCTGGCGCAGCGTCGCGAGCGCTTCGTCGACGTTGCCGGCGGCATCGAGCGCGGCGGCAATCATGCGGAACTGTTCGACCGTGGTCGCGCACTCGCGCGCCTGGACGTAGTCGCCGGCGGCGACGTGTACGTCCATCAGCTTTTCGCGGATCTCGTCGTCATCCGGATTCAGCTTGGCCGCCTCGCGCAGCACTTCGATCGCTTCGGGCTGCCGCCCCTTGTCGGAGAGCTCGCCGGCGATCTCCTTGAGGTCGCTGAGGGCGCCGCCCTTGTCCCCCATCTCGATGCGGGCGCTCGCCGCGGTCAGGCGGCCTTCGTAGTCCTCGGGGTCGAGCGAGCCGAGGCGGATTTTGGCCTGGAGCGTGCCGCGGACGTCCCCCTTGGCCTTGCGCAGCTCGATCAGGGTGTTGAGGTGAAAGCGCGCGTCGGCGTAGCGCCCCTGGCTGCCGAGGATCTCCGACACCTGCACCAGCGTGTGCTCGTGATCGGGTTTGAGCTTGAGGATCTTCTTGTAGACGGCGGCGGCCTTCGCGCCGGCGCCCTCGTCGTTCAGGCTGTCGGCAATCTGGCCGTACTGCGCGATCGCCTTGTCGACCTGGCCGGCGCGGGCGTAGAGGTCGCCGAGCGAGTTGGCGAGGTTCCAGTCGCCCGGCTGATCGTCGACCAGGCGTACGTACTCCGCGATGGCGTCGGGCAGCTTGCCCTGCCGAATCAGCTTCTCGGCGTTGCGAAGCGTGGCGGCTCGGTCAATGGGCACGGTAATCAGTCTTCCGTCGGCAGTCTGCGGTCGGCGTCGTCAATCAATCGTATCAAACAGCGTTGCGGCGCGGAACGAGCGCCGGTGCACATCCGAGTAGCCGAAGCGGGCGACCGCTTCGAGATGATCGGCGGTGGCGTACCCCTTATGACGATCGAACCCGTAGCGGGGGTCGCGGCCGTGGAGGTCGAGCATCTGGCGGTCCCGCGTCACCTTGGCGATGATCGACGCCGCGGCAATGGCCGAGCAGCGGCGGTCGCCGTGCAGGACGCCGCGCTGCGCCATCGGCAGATCCGGTACGCGGAAGGCGTCGACGAGGACGATGTCGGGCAGCGGCGCCAACTGGAGCACGGCGCGCTGCATCGCGCGCAGCGACGCCTGATGAATGTTGATGCGGTCGATTTCGGTCGGATCGGCCTCGCCGACCGCCCAGGCGATCGCGGCGCGCAGGATCTGATCGTAGAGACGCTCGCGCTCTGGCGCCGGGACCGTCTTCGAGTCGCAGACCCCCGGGACGTGGCGGTCGGGGTGAAGCACCACCGCCGCGGCGACGACGGGCCCGGCCAGACAACCGCGCCCGACCTCGTCGCAGCCGGCGACGTGCACGAATCCGACACGACGGAGCGCATTTTCCAGCGTGCGCGTCGCGGGGACTCGGGACATAAAGTTAGAAGTTAGAAGGGAGCAGGAAGAAGTGAGAAGCGCAACTTCACGACTTCAACTTCTCACTTCTCACTTCGAACTTCAACCTTTGGCAACGTCCTTCATCCTCGCCGCCTTGCCCTTCAGATCGCGCAGGTAGTACAGCTTGGCGCGGCGAACCTTGGCCGAGCGCGTGATCTCGACCTTGGCAATCGTCGGCGAGTGGAGCGGAAAGATGCGCTCGACCCCCTGGCCGAACGACACCTTGCGCACCGTGAAGGACGCGCGAGTGCCGCCGCGGTGCATGCCGATGACCACACCCTCGAACACCTGGATGCGTTCTTTGTCGCCTTCGCGCACCTTGACGTGCACCTTGACCGTGTCGCCCGACTTCATCGCCGGCCGCTCGGCCAACTGCGACTTCTCGACTAACTCAATCGCGCTCATGACTCGCTCCTTTAAGCTCTCGCAGCAACTGCACTTCTTCGTCGTCCAAACTCGCCGCGGCCAGCAGGTCCGGGCGCCGCGCCAGCGTCCGGCTCAACGCCTCGCGCTTGCGCCACTTTCTGATCTCGGCGTGATTGCCCGACAGCAGCACCTCGGGCACCTTCAGCACCCGCTCGGGTGACGCCGCCGCGCCGCCGATCGCGATCTCCGGCGGCCGCGTGTACTGCGGATGGTTCAGCAGCCCGCGGCTGAACGTATCCTGCGCCACCGACTGCTCGTCGCCGACGACGCCCGGCACGAACCGCGCGACCGCGTCGAGCACCACCAGCGCCGGCAGCTCGCCGCCGGTCAGCACGTAGTCGCCGATCGACAGCTCCTCGGTCACTCGCTCCCGCACGCGCTCGTCAAACCCTTCGTAGCGCCCGCACAACAGCACCACGTGCGCCAGCCCGCTCAGCCGCTCCGCCTCCGCCGACGTGAACGGCCGGCCTTGCGGCGAGGTCATGATCACGGTCAGCGGCGCGCCCCGTTCCGCCGCAATCGCGTCGAGCGCGCGGAAGATCGGGTCGGGCTTCAGCACCATCCCCGGTCCGCCGCCATACGGCACGTCGTCGACGACCCGGTGCCGGTCGGTCGTGAAATCGCGCAGGTCGCGGACCTTGACGTCCAGCGTGCCCCGCTCGATCGCGCGGCCGAGAATCCCCGCCGTCAGCGGCTGCTCGATCATCGCCGGAAAAATCGTGACGATGTCTACAGTCATCAGCCGCGCGCGTTCGCTTCGAGCAACCCCTCCGGCGGGTCGATCACGATCCGTTTCGCCGCCGGGTCGACGGCGGTGCAAATCGGCGCCACCAGCGGCACCAGCACCTCGCCCGCCTCGCCGTCGATCACCAGCCGGCTGCCGGTCAGCGTGCCTTCGACGTCGCGCACCACGCCGACCATCCGGCCGTCGCGGGTTTCGACGCGGCAGCCAATCAGGTCGTGCCGGTAGAACGTTCCTGTCGGCAGCGCCGCGAGGCGATCGACCGGCACCCGCAGCTCCTGTCCCGCCAGCGCCTCCGCGTCGGTCATCGTCTCGATGCCGGCGATCCCGATCACCGGCCGATCGCGATGAAAGCGCGCCGTCGTCACGGTGAGGGTCTCGACGGTGCCGCCGCGCTCGATGAAGAGCTCGGCGCCGGGCCGGAACCGCTCGTCCGGAAAATCAGTTTCCGGATTGACGATCACCTGGCCGCGGATGCCGTGGGGCCTGGCGATGCGGCCCACCAGCGCCATCGATTCCCAATCCATGCGATGTCAGGTTGCTGATGTCCTACCGAGCTTCCCGTATCTCGAGGGTCACCTGTGTGCCGTCTTTTTCGGCGGCCGTCGCCGCCAGCGTCCTGAGCGCCGCCGCGGTCCGGCCCGAGCGGCCGAGGACCTTGGCGTAATCGCGCGGCGACACGTACAGCTCGATCAATGTCCCTTTCGGCTGCGGCGTCTCGGTGACGCGCACCTCGTCGGGGGCGTCGGCGAGCGCCTTGGCGAGGACCTCGACGACCGCGCGCACGCCAGTGCCCGCTGCCGCGTCGGCGCTCACTTGGCCTCGGGCGCCGCAGCGGCCGGGGCTACCGCCACCGGCGTCAGGTGACGCTTGATCAGCGTGCGCACTGAATCCGACGGCTGCGCGCCCTTGCTGATCCAGTAGTCGACGCGCTCCTGCTGGATGTCGACGAGGGCCGGCCGGGTGCGCGGGTTGTAGTGTCCGAGGATTTCGACGAACGAGCTGTCGCGGGCGGCCCGGGAATCCGTGACGACGATGCGGAAGAACGGGCGCTTTTTGGAACCGGCGCGACGCAAACGAATGGCGACCATCTCACACTCTCCTACTCGCGCTCGAGGCTCGTTCCTCGCGCGCTGTTACGCTGCGCTCAGTCCCGGTCGGCCGCGTCAGTCGGGTGTTCCCGCCACTGACGCTGAAGACCGGTGACTGCGTCGAGCCCGCGGTGTTACCCGCGGTTGCGCAGCATCTGCATGGCCTGGCGGCGCGCGTTCTTGCCGCCCCCGGCCAATCCTGCCATCCCACCGAGCTGCTTGAGCATCTTCTGCATCTGCACGAACTGCTTCAACAGACGATTCACATCTTCCACCGACGTGCCGCTGCCCTTCGCGATCCGCTTGCGGCGGCTGCCGTTGATGATGTGCTGCTTGCGCCGCTCTTCCGGCGTCATCGAGCTGATGATCGCCTCGATCCGCGAAATCTGCTTCTCGTCCGGCTTGTTCTCCGCCAGCGCCTTGAGGTTGCCCATGCCGGGCAGCATCCCCATGATCTGTTCGAGCGGCCCCATCTTCCGGATCGTCTTCAGCTGATCCCGGAAGTCCTCGAGCGTGAAGTCGTTCGAACGCAGCTTCTGCTCGAGCTTCTCCGCGTCCTCGACGTCGATCGCCGCTTCCGCGCGTTCGATCAGCGAGAGCACGTCGCCCATCCCCAGCACGCGCGAAACGACGCGTTCGGGGTGGAACGGCTCGAGATCCGTCAAGGTCTCGCCGCTGCCGACAAACGCAATCGGCACGCCGACGACCGAGACCACCGACAGCGCCGCGCCGCCGCGCGCGTCGCCGTCCATCTTCGTCAGCACCACGCCGGTGACGCCGACCTGGGCGTTGAACTCGCCCGCGCTCTTGATGGCGTCCTGCCCGGTCATCGCGTCGGCGACAAACAGCAGGTCCGACGGCGCGGTCGCGGTCTTGATCGCGACCAGCTCCGCCATCAGTTCGTCGTCGATGTGGAGCCGGCCCGCGGTGTCCACGATCACCGCGTCGAACCCCAGCGTCGTCGCTTCGGCGACCGCCCCGCGCGCGCGCGCCACGGGATCCATGACGCCGGCCGGATCGTGCACGCGGACGCCCGCTTTTTCCGCGACGACGTTCAGCTGCTGAATCGCGGCGGGACGCTTGACGTCCGTCGACACGAGCAGGGGGTGCTTGCCCTGCTTCTTCAGCCACGCCGCCAGCTTGCCCGAGGTCGTCGTCTTGCCCGCGCCCTGCAGCCCGAGCATCACGATGACGCGCGGCCGTGCGGTCGTGGCCTGCAGCCCCCCTTCGGCGTTGCCGAAGAGCGCCACCATCTCGTCGCGAACGATCTTGACGACTTCCTGCGACGGCCCGAGCCCGCCGCGGAGCACGTCCTTGTTCGCGGTGACCGCGTCCATCGCGCGATCGCGAACCCGGTCGACGAACGCCTTGACAACCTTGAAGTTGACGTCCGCTTCGAGCAGCGCGAGCCGAATCTCGCGGAGCGCGACTTCGATGTTCTCAGGCGTCAGCCTGGATTCGCCGCGCAGCGTCTTGAAAACGTCCTGGAGGCGTGTGCTGAGGGACTCGAACATGTGCCGCTAACCCGCTCTACTGCAAACTCTTATCGTAGCGGACGGGCTGCAGACTGTCAAACCGCCGTGGTGGCGCGCGCTACTTGGCGGTGAGCTCGAGGCGCAGGGCCTTGAGCCGGCCGATCGCGTTCTTGAGCGCGACCGTCGCGCCGTTCGTGGTCCCGACCTCTGCTTCCATCTCGCCATAGGCCTGTTCGAGCACGCCGAGCGTGGTTTCGACTTCGGCCGACGTGACGTCGAGTGATTGGCGCACCAGGTGCTCGACGAGATCGAGACAGGCCCGCAGCAGTGCCTCGGCTTTGGGGCTGGGCACGGTGCCGCGCGACGCGGCGCGCATCCCGGCCATGAGTGAATCCCGACAGGCGTGGAGTTGACCTTTGACCGTCATGAAGTTGCTAACCTGCTCTGCCGTAAACCGTTATCGTACCAACCACGTCGTTCAGTGTCAACGTCAGTCGAGAAATCGCGCGCGGATTCCTGCGGTCGGCACCATGCAGTGATCGCGCCGGCCGAACCAGCGGTAGCGATGGCGCGCCACGATCCGATACACCCAGTCGCGCACCGGCCGCGGCACGACGACGAACGCGAAGGCGAGCGGCCACGGAAACGTCAGGCGCCGCGCGATGCGGAGGACCGCCGAGGACCCGGTGTAGACCGTGCCGTCCGCGACCAGGAGGATCGTATCGGGGATTGGGTCCGGCGCATCGTGCCGCCCGAGCACCGCGCGCGCGCCCGCCGATTGCAGGGCACCGAATTGAAAGCACGCATCGGGGTCGCGGGCGATGACGAACTGCACGAACCCGTTGCACAGGTTGCAGACACCATCGAACAGGATGACCTGGTGTGCCAATTCCCGGACTACACCGATGACAGCTTGTGGCCCATCTTCTCTTTTTTCGTCTTGAGGTATCGCCGGGTCGAGTCCTGCGCCGGGATCTCGAGCGGCATCCACTCGCTGATCGACAGGCCGTAGCCTTCGAGGCCCACCAGCTTGCGCGGATTGTTGCTCAGCAGGCGCATCGTGCGCACCCCGAGCTCGCGCAGAATCTGCACGCCCATGCCGTAGTCGCGCTGATCCGCCTTGAACCCGAGCCGCTCGTTGGCTTCAACGGTGTCCAGCCCCTCGTCCTGCAGCTCGTAAGCCCGGATCTTGTTCGCGAGGCCGATGCCGCGCCCTTCCTGATTGAGATACAGCAGGACGCCGCGCCCTTCGGCGGCGATCTTTTCCATCGCGGCATCGAGCTGCATGCCGCAGTCGCAGCGGATCGAATGCAGGCCGTCGCCGGTGAGGCACGACGAGTGCACCCGCACCAGGACGTCATCGCCGTCGCCGATCTCGCCGCGCACCAGCGCGACATGGGTCTGATGATCGACTTCGTTCTCGAAGGCGTGGACCTTGAAATCGCCGTAGTCGGTCGGCATCTTTGCCGACGCCACCCGCTTGACCAGCGACTCGGTGTTCATCCGGTATTTGATCAGGTCGGCGACCGTGATCATCAGCAGCCCGTGCCGCTTCGCGACTTTGGCGAGCTGCGGCACCCGCGCCATCGTGCCGTCCTCGTTCATGACCTCGCAGATCACGCCCGCCGGGTAGAGGCCGGCGATCCGCGCGATGTCGACCGACGCCTCGGTCTGGCCGGTGCGCGCCAGCACGCCGCCGGTGCGCGAACGCAGCGGGAACATGTGGCCGGGGCGCAGCAGATCGGCCGGTTTGGTCACCGGATCGATCGCGGTCAAGACCGTCGCGGCGCGATCGGCGGCGGAGATGCCGGTGCTGGTGCGATCGCGCGCCTCGATCGGGACACAGAACGCGGTGTCGAACTTCGAGCTGTTCTGGCTGACCATCAGCGGGATCTCGAGCTCATCGAGTCGCTCCGGCGTCATCGACAGGCAGATCAGGCCGCGGCCGTAGCGCGCCATGAAGTTGATGCCTTCAGGGGTCACCTTCTCGGCCGCGATCATCAGGTCCCCCTCATTCTCCCGATCGGCATCGTCGACGATGATGATCATCTTGCCGTCGCGGACGGCGGCAACCGCGTCCTCGATCCGCGCAAACGGCGTGGCCGGTTTCCTGGCTGCGAGTGCCAGCGCCGGCTTGCTCGGCTTGCCCTTCGCCCGCGACCCCGAGCCCTTCGTTGTCTTCTTCGTCAATGTGTCACTTCCCCTGGGCGGCTGCCGCTCAGCGTCAGTCCGGCCAGTTCCGCGGCGCGGACGACGTACTTGCCGACCATGTCGCATTCGAGATTGACCCGGTCGCGCACCTTGATGCGACCGAGGTTGGTGTGCTGCATCGTGAACGGCACGACCATGATGTCGAATCGATCGCCGCCGAGGCCGGCGACCGTGAGGCTGATGCCGTCGACCGCGATCGATCCCTTGTGCACGATCAGCGCCGCGAGCGCCGGCGGAAAGCTGACCGTCAGCCAGTGGAACTCGGCTTCCTGCCGCAGCTCCTCGACGTGGCCGATCGCGTCGACGTGCCCCTGCACGAAATGGCCGCCGAAGCGCTGATCGGCGCGCAGCGGCCGCTCGAGATTGACGATCGTGCCGCGTTCCATCGTCCCGAGCGTCGTGACGCGGACGGTCTCGGGGCCGACGTCGGCGTGAATCTCGTCGCGCTCGGCGAGAATCACCGTGAGGCAGACGCCGTTGACGGCGAGGCTGTCGCCCGGCTGCAGCTCCGGCGCCAGCGCCGATCCGATGCGCAGGCGGAATCCGCCGCTCGTCGGCTTCCGCTCGATCAGTTCGCCGACGCGTTCAACGAGTCCCGTGAACATAACCCTCTATCAAGACGTCGGGGCCGAGCGGCACGATCCGCCGATCGTACAGGCCGGCCGGCGAAAACGTCCGGCCCGGGAGCAGCGGCATGCCGCCAGGACCGAGCGTGTGCGGCGTGACGTACAGCCGCACGTAGTCGACCAGCCCTTCGTCCCACGCGGCGGCGTGGACCGCCCCGCCGCCTTCGAGCAACAACGATTCGATTTGCCGGTCGGCGAGCCGCCCCAGCGCCGCCCGCAGCGTATCGTCGGCCGCCACGTCGATCTGGGCGCCGCGCGCTTCGAGCGGCGCGCGCAGGTCGCGGCGGGCCGCCGACGCGGCGGTGGT
>JAOBWF010000111.1 GCA_025463215.1 Acidobacteriota bacterium
CAATGGACGCTCTGGGAAATTCAAAAAATGTGCTCCACATGTAACCAGGGAAAATATTATTTGTTTGATGATAAAAATGGAGTGAATGGAGATTGCTTCAAAGATCTCACACTCAATTATAATAACATTTATGATTACTACTGCGAAGACTTATGCTGGGATATTTTTTACAGTTCCGACATCAATATTTTTGCGGATACTTATACAAACGGCCAAAGCCAGAAAGATAAACTGGTTGCACAAATTCCGGTTCACCAGTCCAATCCTTGTCTGGTAAGTCTTCAGCAGCAATCGCTTACTCCTGCGGCATACCGGTTTTTAAAATTACTTCAGGACCAGACTGTCAATACCGGGACTTTGGCTGACACACCTCCGGCCCCAATTCAGGGAAATGTAGTAAATGTGAATGATAAAAATGAACTGGTTATTGGCTTCTTTACTGCTTCGTCCGTATCAGAATACCGGACTATGTTGTGGAGAAAAAATACCAGGAACGTAGCAGCTTTAAACCAGCTTTTTAAAACTATAAAAGCCTGCCGCCCAGGCCACACCGCAGCCAACCAGAGCGTTCGTCGCCTAAACTGCCATCCAGCGACAGAAATGGGGCTTCAGAGCACGGCTTCCATTGCGTCAGAGCGACTGGTTCACTAAGGATCGCTGACAACCTGCCTCTCCGCTCGGAGATCCACCGAAACAGGCGCAAAGTCGTAGGGGTGCTCTTGAATCCCAAACTATTCAGGCCAAATTTAACAACCAAATCGGTTGTTAATCCCAAACTCTTGACTGAGGCTGTGTCCGTCGCTCAGTCCGCCTGGCCGTAGGTGTAGAGCGACAGTGATATTGACCCCCTTACGACACTAATTCTGACCCCCCTCAGGAGGCGCGAATGGAGTACGAGAGGCACGTGACGCGATTAGACATTCAGTTCCTCTCACAATTGCGGCGCTGTATCAATAACCGCAATTACCGGTCGGTCGACTCCAGTGCGGCGACAGCGCTGCGCGATTGTTCCCCGAGCGGCCTTGCGGCGTGCCCGACATTGCCGTAGACTCCGCGCCACCGCCGCCATTCGGTTGCGGCGTCACGTTACTTTCAGCGAGGGAGACAGTCATGAACCTGCGCGGCCTTCTACAAGCCACCGGAGTCGCCTGTGCATCCGCCGTCATTGCCGGCGCGCTGCTCAACGTTCAGCCCCTCCGCGCCGACGACGGGGACGGAGACGATAGTAGGATCCAGCGGGGTTTCGAAGCGGCGCCGGTCCCGCTGAACCTGCATGGCAAGAACCGCGCGCTGGTTGGCCTCGGCAGCTACATCGTCAACGTGATGAGCGAGTGCAATGGCTGCCACTCCGCCGGTCCGCAAACCGAGTTTCTGATCGGCGGCAACCCGTATACGGGCGCGCCGGCGGTGACCAACCCGGCCACGTATCTCGGCGGCGGCCGCGACTTCGGTCCCTATCCGTCACCCTTGTCGTCCGTCCACATCGTCTCGCGCAACCTGACGCCGGATCACACAGGGCGGCCGATCGGCGGCGACACCTTCGACGAATTCCGTCACACCATCCGCACCGGCATCGATCCGGACCAGCTGCACCTGAACCTGCCGCCGCCCTTTCACGGTGCGTTGCTGCAGATCATGCCTTGGCCTGCGTATGCGCACATGAGTGATCGCGAGCTGCGGGCGATCTATGAATATCTCGGTGCGATTCCCTGTGTCGCCAGTCCAGGGCACGTCTGCTGAGCGGTTGTTGACGTGAATGCTGGTCGTGAAGTGGCGGCCGGCCTCGACGCGACCAGTTGGCTCTGTCTCGCCTACGGATCGGCTGCTGCATTTCTTCGTCTGAGCTTCTCAATATCGACCGGAACCGTTCGCACGCGCCACGTGTCCTTATCACCGTTCACCGAGGCGGGGTGGGCCGAACGAGGTCGTGGCTGTGTGCCGCGAGCATTCGGATGTGGAACCCGCCCGTAGCCTCAGAACGAACGGGCGGGACGGTGGTTCACTGCCGCACTCGCGTTTACTCTTTGCGGCGATTCGCACGTCCCTCGTTACCGGACGTCCAATTTGCCAACATCGATGCGCGCCGCAAATGGCTCGGCATTCAGTGAAGCCTCCGTGCTGCGCGCCGCCACCCAGAAGATGTCGTGCGCGTCACGCCCGCGACGGAACCGCGGCTCACCAATCACGTGTGGAGCATCGAGAACCTGATCGGGGCTCGAGACCGAGAATGGCCGGCTGAAACGGCTACTCGCCGACTCGCTGTTGGAACACGAGGTCAATCCGCCACGTTTATGGCGGGTTTCGAGCGGCTCACCCCGAATTAGACGAAGTCGCCGCCGCTCAGTCAGCCGCGCTTCTTGCGCTCGACTTCCTCGACTCGCGCCTTCACGATGCGTTTGATGAGCGCAATCGGCAGCGGCTTGTCGGTCGAAAATTGGACTGTTCCCTTCGATGTCTTGAACCCGGCGAGGTCGTCCTTGAACGCTGCGAGCACCGCGGCGCTGGGGAACAGACTGACGTGATTGGAGAACGCGGCGTACCAGACGAGCACGCCGTTGTACCTGAACGCGGGCATTCGGTAGCTGATGACTTCAGTCGCCTCGCGTGGCACCACGGACCGAATCGTCTCGCGCAACTTCTTCAACGCGGTGACAGCGGGTTCTGGGACTCCGGCGAGGTAATCTTCGACCGTGCTCGGACCGACCTTCGCTTTCGAGTCACCACGGCGAGCGCCGGTTGTCGTGTTCTTCATCGCGGCCCCGTTATATTTCTTCGATGCGTTTCGCCGTGCCATCCAATAGCGTTTCATGCGCTCGCTGACGTCTTTCCGCCCAATCGCCGACATGTTCGACCGACGACGCCGGGCCGGCGCGGCAGGCAAGCCACCGGAATCCACGTCCACGCGATCCGGCCGGTGACCGAACACCGCCGCTTGTCACTCACTCCCGACGATCAGCCAGGACGCCGCCTTCGCCATCGGTGTTCCTCGGGATACCTACGCCGTACACCGTCACACCGCAGCGAGGCCCACACGTGATTCCGCCTCTAGCCCACTCGCGGCACATGGTCGAAGGTCGCAGTCACTATCGCAGTTCCCGGGGGACTGTTCGCCGCGACTCAATACCATGAAGGTGAACGACCCGCTCATCGCGCCAACAACCCCCTGCGACTGCCACTCGCTCAGCGTGACCGTGCCGAACCCGTTGAGGACGCTCTGGCCCGTCAACGTCAGAGTCCCCGTCGTTCCAATCGGGCCAGAGACGTTCATCGGCGAGCTTCCCAGACCGACGAGTGTCCCCTGGGCGGTCGTTCCAGTCTGGGTCAACTGCAGCGCCACCACGCCACCATTGAAGACGGCGCAGAATCCGACGAGACTTCCAGTGTCTGCGCACGACTGCCGAACCCACGGCCCAACCCATGCACCTTGAAAGTTGTAGACGGAGCGGTGTAGTTGAAACGACAGCTGCTGATTGGCCGTGAGGGTGATGCCCTTCGATGCGGACAGATAGTTGGCCGCAGAGACCGTGACCGTAAATGCCGATTGCTGTAAGGCGGCAATACTGTAGGTTCCCTCGAAGTCGGTCATCGCGGACTTGCCCGCGTCAGGACCGTCTGCGACGGAAACCATTGCGCCGGACACCGCGATGCCATTCACCGTCTCGGTTACATGGCCGCTCAGCGTGAACGCCGGCGGCGGCGAGCATAGCGGTGATGCCGAGGAGCCGCCGCAATTGCTGCCGAGGAGAACCAACGCGAGTAGGCAGACAAGACGGCCATTGTTTCGACCGGCTGTCTGTAGACAGCCATTGTGACAGTCACCTTGGAAACGTCATCCGGCGATCGGAACGCTGTTGATCGACGCTGACGAACACGATCCCGAGGGAGCGCAACGTCGGCTCGCCGATCTCGTGGTCGGGCAAATCGAGCGGAGAAGCGACGGGGCGCAACAACGTCGCTTCCGATAGTGGATTCCTGTTGCGCTTTCAAGTGTCGCTTGGCGCCGGCGTACGACGTGTCACAGACAGCGCTGCTCCCCTTCAAGCGCCCCTTCCAAGTCCGCCCGCACGACCAGCACACGCCGACCGTCGTATCGCGCCACGATCCCGTGCGCGCCATGAACCAATACACGCTCCGCAGGGTTGCTTACCGGTGGACCGCACGTAGACCGCAGCGTCCACGATGTTGAGCCGGGGGGATCTATGAGTGGCCGGCTTGAGCCGTACCATTTCCCTTTCCAGCGTAGCGACTCGGTCGGCGAGGTTAGCTTCGTTCCTCATAACTGGGAGAGTGTAACCGGCGCACCAAGCCGCTCGGATCATCGTATAGCGCGCATTATCGGACGATCGACACATACCGCACGACACGATTCACTGTTCCGCCCGCGCGAGACAACGCGGCTGCCGAATAAGGGCGCGTTCAATCACGGCGACCAGTCTATCGGCTGACGCGTATGGTCGCGAACGCCTTCAGCCGCCACAGATGAAACGGCTCGCTCAACGCGCTGGCTGTGGCCGACCCGCTTCCCCACTCCACGACGCGGTCCACTTCAAAGCGCCATCCTACTCGCCCTGTTGCATTTCCCTCAATTCCGCCCCCGATTGATGAACAGGACGCGTCGCGATCGAGCACGACAACGCCGCTGCTCGACGCAAAGGACTGAAGCCAACCTAAACCCGCTGAAACGAATGGGCGCACACCCCGGATCGACTTGAGCTCAGGGGACCGCAACATCGCTTTGATCATGAGCGGTCCAATCGAACCTTGTGCGGTGCCGGACTCTGTTCGGAACTCCGTAGCCCCGCTGACGATCTCGACGCCAAGGCTGAACGGCGGGGCTGGCGCAAACTCCACCCCGAAGCCTGCACTCAATTGGGTGCCTTGGATCGCCTCCCCCCTGACTTGCGCAGGGCCAAGGGTGATCAACCATCTCTCGTCCGCTGACGCTCGAAGCGGCGACAGCGTCACCATCGCCATTCCAGCAATGAATAGCCGTGCGCCTGTGGTCATCTCTCCGTTGTCGTCCTCCGCGTTGGCTGTGGGGAACGGCGACCTACTCCAGCCGCTCGTCTCAGCCCGAGCGTCGTAAGGACTGATTACGGGCGGTGACAAGCCGCGCGCATCGCGCGACTCAGCGGATATTAACCGGCCGGTAGAACACTCCAAAGGGGGCGGTCTCGATGTCGACGGCGGGGTTATCGGAGAAGCAGTGCAACGTCCTGAACTGGCTCGCCAAAGCCGAGCGCACGCCGACACGCCGGCGATCCCGACGCCGCCGCCTGGGTGAATCGCGCTACGCCGATCGTCGCGGCGTGGCCGCGCTCGACGCGTTCGCGATGATGCGGACGTGTTTACACCCATCGCCGCACGCGGCGGCGATACGCGTCGAATTCGGAGCCAAACCGTCGCCGGCGATACCGCTCCTCTGGCCCGATGACGAACACCCTCACGGCGAGCAACACCGGCACGAGCAGCAGCATGGGCCACCACGTATTCATGAACAGCGCGAGCCCGCAGGTCAGCAGCGCTAAAGCGACATACATCGGTTTCGGGTGAATCGATACGGGCCGCCGACTACCAGAGCCGTCGCGGGTCGCACCGGGACCATCGCAGAGTGTAGAAGCTACTCTCTGTACGGCATCAGCCTCACACCGCGGAACCAGTCAACTCATCGAGCGTCCCTGTGGCCGAATTTGGCTCCCGCTCTGCACGCTTCTATTCCACCGTGGCCTTGTTTTCCGCGTCCCCTTCAGTCGGCCGCTCGTGTTCCGACGCTTGGTTTTCTTGCCATTTCTATTTCCGCTCTATCTTAAAACCCACGTCGTGGAGACGTGTCGCCGTAAGTTGTTGATGCCTGTATGTGGTGGTCGATGGATCTGTTGCTCACCGCGAGCAGTTTTTTCATCGTCGTTTTCGAAGCCACCACACCTTCCTAGAAAAGTACAATTGGTACGTGTCGCACACTGACGTCTTCACATCCCAGGTTCCTGAAGGCGATTACATCGTCTCGAAGCGGCCGACGCGCTGGCTGGTGTGGCGTTCCCTTGGCCACGACGCAAGCCAAACGACATGGGCGTTCGACGGCGGCGAAGAGCCGGCGTTGGCCCAGGCGCTGGCCTTCGCGCGCCGCGATAAGACCGGGGTCTGGCTACGCGCCAGTGACCACCGGTACCGGTTGATTCAGAGCTTCCGGCCGTAAACGCGCCTCCGCCGCAATTTCTTTTTCGCGCCCAGGCACTGACGCGAACGTATGCCCGAGATCTATAGAACCGAACACGCCGCAAGCCGGCCTTTTTCACACGCCGGTAGAACGTGTGCCGCACGTTCGCGTCGTGTGGGAACCCACGGGTTGTTGTGATCAGTGACGAGGCGGCAATGACCAGAAGGCAAACACCGGCGCTCGTCGACCGCCTCCACGCGCTGGCGTTCTTTGCACCGCAATTCGAGGCCGTCGACTTTCAGTTTGGCGCTTGGGCACATAGCGATGACCCTCACGAGGTGACGTACTACGAAGTCGGCCTCACTGGGGTGGCCATGGTCGACACGTGCTATTCGATGGGTTGGGTTATCGAGGGCTTCGACTGGCCGGCCTGGAAAGACAGCGATGAAGCGGTCCGTCTTCGCGATGATGCGCAGACCGTCGCTACCGCGACCGCCGATCAACTCGCGTGCGTGCTCACCGTTGTGATCCGGCAGGAACGATTCGTTGAAGGGTCATTGGCCGGCCACGTAGAATCCGGCCTCATCACCAACATCCTCCGGCGCGCCGCGGCTCTCGAAGCAGATCTGATCAGCCTTTCCCGATAACCCCGGACGTGAACCACACGCCGCCGGATAATTCCCGCCGGCTCACCATCGCATCGCCACGTCGGGCGCGCGCCAGCAACTCGCCCGACCGCATTCCCGTTCGAACACCACACAGAAGCCACGGCAACCGGTCGCGTTTTCGAAACAGCCAAACAGGTCGCTCGCCGACACAGGGACACAGTTGAGTTCTGAAACAACGGAGCCAAGTATCACAACCTGACACGACCGTACGTCGAACGGCAAGTGGCGGGGAAGCGTGGCGGCAGTCGACTTGCACGGCGCGGTGCTTGTCTGCCGATGAACGACGGACCAGTTTTCAGGAGAGTCCATGACGTTCCATTCGCGGCGCATCTCCGCAATCGCATTGCTGTTCTCGCTCAGTTCAATATTGCCGTCGGCGGCGCAGTCGCCGCATCCGGTGATGACCCTGCCCGCCAGTGGATCGTTTCACGGCGGCGGCACGTTTCAGGGGACCGTCAGCATCAATCGATTCGAACAGCGCAACGGTCGTGCAGTGGCGATCGGCTTCGTCTCGGGAGTACTGACCCGGGCGAACAGGACCGTCGGCACCGCCGTCGTCGGGGAAATTGCCTGGCCCGTGGCAGCGAAGTCTGGAGGCATTGCGGTGGCGAACGGTCCGGCGCCGGGTGAGGCGACGCCGGCGCTGATCGCCTTCAATCCGGAGGGACGCTATTTGCGAGTGCAGGCGGCGAGTTGCCCGGTTCTCGACGTCGCGCTCGGGCCGATCAACGTCGACCTGCTCGGCTTCCAGGTGGCGCTCGGCGGCATCGCGCTGAATATTGCGGGCGAGTCCGGCACCCCGCTCGGCGATCTGGTGTGCGCGGCATCGGACCTTCTCGGCAATGTCGCGGGAATCGTCAACCTGTTGAACAGTCTCCTGGGTCTGGTGACCGGACTGCTCGGCGGGCTGACAGGCGGGTTGGGCGGCGCGGTCCCACTTCCGTAAGGCGTATGCACGCGGCGTGGTGCGTGCGCGACAAACGGCGCCGACAGTGTTCGCAACCGAACGCAACCCGCGCCCTTTCCAGTCTTGCCGTCGTGGTCTGCGTTGGTCGGGCTAAATGCACAACGCACCAGGGCAGATGAAGCAACTCACGCCGGGTGCGACGAGCCGGTGCCGCTACGGTTTTGTGACCAGCTGTAAGTTAGGCACCATGCGCGACCGCACTGGTGTTGCCGGCCTGGCGCCGGGTGCCCTCCAGCGTCGCGTCATCGAGCCGATCAACCGGGCGCATTGTCGCGCGGCACCACGTGCCGTCGATGTCGAACGTCGCCTGAATCGCGCGGCGGCCAATCGATCGCGCCCGTCGGCGAGGCAATCGGAACGGATAGCCTCGCCCACGTGTGCAGAAAGGAACATATACTGGTTCGGCTGTTCTGCGGACCGTCGTCGGCTGCAGCCGCGACCGCTCCGCCGCTTGGGCAGACCGCCCCGTACGCCATCGTCTCCAGCACGTACGCCAATTCCAACACCGGGCCGCAGACGCAGATATTCGGGAACGTGTGTTACACGACTCCGCCGGCGACGCCGCCCAATTCCACGTCGGGAGCTACGGTGACGCCATGTCCCCCTCAGGTGGGACTGGATCAGGGCTCCGCCCTGGCGAATCTGAATAGTCAGCCGTGTCTCTCGCTCGGCGCCGCCGTTGCGCTGAACGCGGTCAGCGTCGGCGGCAACCCGCCGGGCGTGTTCGGACCCGGCTGTTACTCCACGACCGGCGCGATGAGCATTACGGCGGGCACGTCGGTGACGCTCACCGGCGCGGGTGTCTACATCTTCAGGTCCGGTGGCGCCGTCACGACCGGCGCCAATTCCTCGATTGTTCTCGCCAACGGCGCCTGCGCCGCCGACATCTTCTGGACGCCGATCGCCGCGATGACGATCGGCGCCAATTCCTCGTTCGTCGGCACGATCATCAGCGCCGCCGGGATCAGCATCGGCCACTTCACCACCTTGTCGGGACGAGCGCTGGCATTTGGCGGCACCGTCATTACGGATGCCGACACGATCGATGTTCCGACGAATTGCCCGTCACTGTTCGGCTGCGTCGCGGGAAGCACGACGCCGAGCCTGTCGGCGATCGCCAGCCAGGCGATTCCGGTCAGCGGCTCGACGACGGTCAGCTTCACGTCCAGCGGCGGCGTCATCCCAAGTGCGTTGACCGTGACCGCGACGAGTTCCAATCCCACGCTCGTTCCACCGTCGGCGATGCAGTTGAGCGCTCCCAGTGCGAGCGGCGTGCGCACGCTGACGGTCACGGGTGCAGACGGCCGTTCGGGTACCGCCGTCATCACGCTGACGGTCACCGATCCGTCCAACGGGTGCAATTCCACGTCGACGTTCCAGGTCACCGTCGGGGCGACGGCGGTGCCGACGATGCCGCAGTGGGGCCTGTTCGCGCTGACCGCGCTGCTCGGCCTGGCCGGTGTCGCGTCGATGCGCCGAAGACACGCCGTTTAGGCAATCGGCGAGCTCGCCATTCAGGCCCGCGGCGTGCAACGCGCCCGCCGAGTCGATCGATGAGGGATCGGCCCCTCAAAGCGGTGTCGGGTCAGACGCACGGCGTCGATCGACGACTGAAACGGGCGCGCCCGTGGCGCGTCCGCTCCGCGCGATTTATTTCTGGACGCTCTGAGGGATCTTCAGCAGCTGCCCCGGTTTGATCTTGTCCGGGTCGGAGAGCTGATCGCGGTTCGCGTCGAAGATCGCGGGATAGGCGTTCGCGTCGCCGAGGAACTGCTTCGCGATCTTGCTGAGCGTATCGCCGGCCTTGACCGTGTAGGTCTGTTCGGCCGCGGCGCCGCCGGTCGCCGCGCCGCCGGTGGCGGTGATGTCCGCGACGATTTCAGTCTTCCAGTCGGGGATCGTCTTCAATGCATCCCAGATCTTGTTCGCCTGATCCTGGGTCTGGACCGTACCTTTGATGTACAGCTTGCCGTCGCGCTCTTCAGTCGTGCCGTCGAGGTGAAAGCCTTTCGCCGTCTCCATCGCGTACTTGTACTTGCCTGTCAGTAATCCCATGCTGCCTCCTGTAAGCGGATAACGACTGCAACGCGGCTGCCACGTCGACCGGACGAGTTCGCTTGACCGCGTGGACGAGCGGTCCCTAGAATCGCGAGCCGGCTCGACACACGTCGATGCTCATCGGGCCACGACAGAGAGGTTGTTGGAATGCGGATTTCACCGGTGCTCGTGATCGCGATGCTCTGTCTGCCCGCGCCGGTGCTGCAGGCGCAAATCAAGGCGCAGCTGCCGAGCGGACCGATGACACCCCCGTGGGACAAAGGGATTCAGCCGATCAGCCGCGACAGCTACTGGAATGCGGTGGAATGCGGCAAGCAGGGGGGCGCGCGGCCGGCGTGCGTGTTCTATGACGCGGAGCTGTGCAAGAACGACGACTTCACCCTTGCGATGTACACGCCGTATAAGTCGGTCGCCTACGAGGTCTGGCGCGTCGTCAAGAACGGCCAGCCGCCGCCGACGCCCTCCTATGGCGAGGCGCAGCGGACGCGGGTCACCATCGGCGTGACGCTCGCGAAGGGGTCGCAGAATACCATCACCGCGCTCGTGATCAAGCGCGGCGGCAAGACGATCGAACCGACGGCACGCGCGCTCGACGCCGCCGGCGGCAAGTTCACCTTTGACTTCGCGCCGTTCGCGCCGACCGCCGGCATCATGATCGACGTGGCCGGCAAGCTCCGCACCCGCAGCTGCAGCATCGACCGGTCGGTGCTCGCGGGGTTCCGCTAGAGCGGTTGGCTGATTCGGGTCACGCAGGGCTTCAGCCCGGCCCGATCGCGGTCCCGACGCTGCGCGCCGAGGTCGCAGAAAGCGCTCTAGAGGCCGTTATAGCGGACGAGGACGGCGGTGACGTCGTCGCTCTGCGGCTCACCGGAGCAGAACGCGTGGACGTCGGCGAGCAGCGCGTCGAGCACCTGCTGCGGCGGCTTGCCGCGGTGGGCATTGGCGCAGGCGATCAGGCGATCGTCGGTGAACTCTTCGCTCTCCGAGTTCATCGCTTCGGTGACGCCGTCGCTGAACAGCACGATCAGATCGCCGGGCTCGAGTTTGAGCGTTTCCTCGTCGAAGTGCGCGTGGTCGAACAGGCCGAGGACAACGCCGCCGGTTTCGAGACGGCGGATGCCGGACGCCGACACCAGCAGCGGCGCGTTGTGGCCCGCGTTGCAGTAGGTCAGCGAGCCGTCCGGTGACAGCATGCCGTAGAAGCTGGTGAGGAAGCGCGCCTCGATCGCGCGGCGGAACAGGCCGTGGTTCAGGCGCGTCATCAGCGGCGCCGCGCCCGCCTGATAGGTCGCCTCCGCGCTGAACATGCCGAGCACCGCGGCGGCGAGGAGCGCCGCGGGGGATCCCTTGCCGGCGACGTCGCCGATGATGAAGCCGAACTGCTCGGTCGGCAGGTCGACGTAGTCGTAGAAGTCGCCGCCCACGGCGCGGCACGCGATCGAGGCGGCCGCGGTCGAGAAGAAGGCGCCTTCGCGGTTCGCGATCGGCAGCAGCGACTGCTGGATCGCCGCCGCGACTTTCAGCTCCTGCTCGTACTTGGCCTTGTCGAGCGTCTCGCGGTACAGGCGCGCGTTTTCAATCGCCAGCGCCGCTTCCGCCGACAGCGTGTCCAACGCCGACTGGGCGTGCGCGGATCGCAGCGCGCCGCGCTCGCGGCTGTCGAGGTACAACACGCCGATGACCTCGTCGGCGCCTTTCTGATCGGCACGCTCGACGTAGCGCACCAGCCGCAGCGGCGTGCAGAGCACGTGACGGATGCCGAGCGCGACGGTGCCGGTGTGCAGCTGCGCGAGATCGCCGTCGAGCAGATCGTCGACGATCGTCTGCCGGCCGGTCGAGAACACCGTCTCCGGAATCTTGCGGCTGGTCTCGAACGTCCGCCCCGACAGCGTCACCTTTCCCCGCGCGCGCGCCAGCTTGAACTCGAGCCGCTGATCGCGATTGGCCAGCATGATGAACCCGCGCTCGGCGCCGGTCACCTCGATCGCCGAGTCGAGCACCATCGCCAGCACTTCGTCGAGCACGCGGCCCGACCCCATCGCCCGCAGCCCTTCGAGCAGCGCGGCCATCTGGCGCAGCTCGCTCGCCGCCGACACCGCGCTGCGCTCGACCGACGGCGCTTCCTGGTCGACGAAGAACACGATCTCGGTGTCGCTGGCCTGGCCGAGACGGATCTGATCGCCGTGGACCAGCACCCGCTCGCTGTGCTTCTCGCCGTTGACGAAGGTGCCGAACCGCGACTGCTTGTCGCGGATGACGCAGGCGCCATTCTCCAGGCTGATCTCGGCGTGGACGCGCGAGATGTCGGCGCCGGGCAGGCGCAGGTCGGTTTCGCTCCGGCGCCCGATTGTGAACAGCGCCTTGTCGATGTTGACGATCCGGCGGCCGAGCGCGTCGGTAACGACGAGACGGGGAGCAGGGGCTTCCGGCATGAGGAGACGGATTATAAGCCGTAACTGGACCGCGGATGCGGCCGGAACTTATGCTCCTTGTCGATCGTCTACAGGAGCACGCATGAAACACGCGAAGAGCGACCTGCTGCAGGGCACCCTCGACCTGCTGATCCTCCGCACCCTGGCCTCGGGCGACATGCACGGCTGGGGGATTTCACAGCGCCTGCAGCAGCTGTCGCAGGACGTCCTGCAGGTCAACCAAGGGTCCCTCTACCCCGCGCTCTACCGCCTCGAGCAGCAGGGATGGATCGCGTCGACGTGGGGCGATTCCGAGAACAACCGGCGCGCGAAGTTCTACGCGCTGACGCGGTCGGGACGCAAGCAGCTCGCGGAGGAAACCGCGAACTGGGAGCGGATCACCGCCGCGGTCGCGCGCGTGCTCCAACATGCCTAGTGCGAAGGCGAGGTTCCACATGTCTGTCCGTTCTGTGTTCCGCCGGCTCAAAGGATCGGTGCGCACCTCCGCGTTCGAGCGCGACATGGAGGCCGAGCTCCGTCATCACCTCGAGCTCGAGACCGACGCGCTGATCGCACGCGGCATGTCGCCGACCGACGCCCGAGACGCCGCGCGCCGGCGCTTCGGCAGCGTCGCGCTGGTCAAGGACGACTGCCGCGAGTCGCGGGGCATACGGGCCCTCGACATGCTGATGCAGGACATCCGCTTCGCCCTCCGCAACCTGCGCAAGTACCCGTCCTACACCGCGGTGGTTCTGCTGACGCTCGGTCTCGGCATCGGCGCCAACACCGCCATCTTCAGCGTCGTTCACGCCGTGCTGCTGCGGCCGCTGCCCTATGCGCACGGCGACCGGCTGGTCGAAGTGCGCCAGCAGCAGCCGAAGATCGGCGTCGCCAATACCGGCGTCTCCGTGAAAGAGATACTCGACTACCGCAGCCAGACCGATGCGCTCGACGCCGTCGTCGAGTACCACCAGATGTCGTTCAATCTGCTAGGCCGCGGCGAGGCCTCGCGGGTGCAGACCGGCGTCGTGTCGGCCAACTTCTTCGACGTCCTGGGCGTGACGCCGATGCTCGGCCGGACGTTCCGCCAGGACGACGACTCGAAGAACGCGCCGGCGGTGCTGATCCTCAGCTACGCCTACTGGCAGAACGCGCTCGGCGGCGATCCGGGGATCATCGGCCGGACTTTCGAGATGAACGATCGCGTGCATACCGTGGTCGGAGTACTGCCGCCGGTTCCGCAGTTTCCGGAGTCGAATCCACCGAACGACGTCTACATGCCGCCGGCGGCCTGTCCGTTCCGCTCGAATCCGCAGACCATCGAGAACCGCAACGCGCGCATGCTGACGGCGATCGGACGGCTGAAGCCGGGCGCGACGCTGGAGCGGGCGCGCAACGATCTCGCGGTCGTCACCAGCCGCCTCGGCGCCGAGTATCCCGAGGCGTATGACGCCGCGCACACCGGCTTCACCGCCTCGGCGCTTTCGGTGCACGACGAGCTGACGCGCGAGGCGCGCCCGACGCTGCTGGTCCTGCTCGCGACGACCGGGTTCGTCCTGCTGCTGGTGTCGGCGAACATCGCCAACCTTGCGCTGTCGCGGGTGCTCGGACGCGAGCGCGAGCTCGCACTGCGCAGCGCGCTCGGCGCCGGGCGCGGGCGGATTGCGCGCCAGCTCCTGACCGAGAGCACGCTGCTCGCCGTCGCTGGAGGCGCGCTCGGCCTGCTGGTCGGCTGGCTGGTCCGCGATCTGCTGGTCGCCTTCACCGCCCGCTTCACGCCGCGCGCCGCAGAGATCGGCATCGACGGCGTGGTGCTCGCCTTCACATTCGCCGTCTCGGTCTGCACGGGTCTGCTGTTCGGGCTGCTGCCGGCCTTCACCCGGCGGGCGACCGCATCGGTGGCGGACGCCGGCCACCGCACGGTCGGCAGCCGGCGGCTCGGCGCGCGCAACGCCCTGATCGTCGCGCAGGTCGCGATCTCGTTCGTGCTGCTGGTCGGCGCCGGGCTGCTGGTGCGCAGCTTCATCAAGCTGCAGCAGGTCGACGCCGGCTTCCGCACCGATCGCGTCCTGACCGCGCTCGTGTCGCTCGACTTCGTCAAATACAACACGCCGGTGCTGCGCCGCGCCTTCTATCGGGCGGTGATGGACAAGGTCGCCGCGGAGCCCGGCCTCGAGTCGGCAGCGTTCGGCATCAGCGTCCCGCTCGATCAGGCCGCGCCGTTCCTCGCCGGGTTCATCGTCGAGGGGCAGGCGCCGGGCGATCGCCGCGCCCAGCCCCAGGTCGACTTCAAGTTCGCCTCGACCGACTACTTCAAGACGATCGGGATGACGCTGCTCAGCGGACGCGCCTTCACCGACGCCGACGATGCCAACGCGCCGCCGGTCGGGATCGTGAACCTGTCGATGGCGCGGCACAACTTCCCCGACGTCGACCCGGTCGGACGCCGCGTATCGCTCGACAACGGCCGCACGTGGATCGCGATCGTCGGCGTCGTCAACGACACGCACGACTATGGCATGGCCGCGAAGCCGACCGACGAGCTCTACCGCGCCTTCGCGCAGACCGGTCCGCTCAACGCGTCGCTGCTGGTGCGGACCGCGAGCGACCCGGGATCCTTCGCGCGCCGGATTCCGATCGCCGTCCACGACGTCGATTCGCGCCAGCCGGTCAGCCAGATCCGCACGCTCGACGCGATCCGCAGCCACTCGCTCGCTCCGCCGCGGCTGACCGCGATGCTCGTCGCCCTGTTCGCCGCCGTCGCCCTGATCATCACCGCCGCCGGCATCGCCGGCGTCGTCTCGTTCTCGGTCCACCAGAGGACGACGGAGATTGGCGTCCGGATGGCGCTCGGCGCGCCGCGCTCGAGCGTCGTGGGGATGATCGTACGCCAGGGGTTGGCGCCGGTGACGATCGGGCTCGCGTGCGGCCTCGCCGGAGCACTCGGGATGACGCGCATCGTCGCGCGCCTGCTCTTCGCCGTGGAGCCGACCGATCCGATCACGTATGGCGCGGTGATCGCGACGCTCGCCGCGGTGGCGGCGGTCGCCTGCCTGGTGCCGGCGCGCCGTGCGGCGGCGATCGATCCGATGCGGGCGCTGCGCGCCGACTGAACCCGGTTTACGCGGCAGCCCTGAAGGGGTGCGCGACGAGCCGCGCGCAGCGCGGTCGGCTGGCGGCGCAAGTGCGCTACAGTCAACGTTCGAT
Organism: Acidobacteriota bacterium; assembly: GCA_025463215.1. Classification (GTDB taxonomy): domain Bacteria; phylum Acidobacteriota; class Vicinamibacteria; order Vicinamibacterales; family CAVVIG01; genus CAVQFC01. The sequence continues at coordinate 15,469 of JAOBWF010000111.1, forward strand.
GGATCGCCTCACGAGACTGAGCGACGCGGCCGCCGAGATCATCCAGCGCCTCGAGCTGGCGCCCGATGAACTGGCCGACCGTCTGACGCGCGCGCGCGACATCGGTTACTGGCAGCACCTGGTGCCGGACGCGGCGATCGGCCGCGGCACACCGGCCGCGCCGCTCCCGATCGCCGACGACGCGCTCTCGGCGGCGGCGGCGGATCTGCGGCACGATCGCTACTTCCGCACGCCCCCCCTGATCGGCCCCCTGTCCCTCGCGACCATCAATCGCGCCATCGACATCGTGATCGCGGCGGGCTGGCCGCCGGTGTTCGCGATGGTCTACGACGAGCTGTGGGACTGCTGCCGTCTGCCGGCGATTGCCCAGTTACTGGAGGGGCATCTCGGCGCGGGGTACCGGCAGATCCCGCATCTCTGGGTGCACATCGTCCCCGCCGTCAGCGGCGCCATGGGATGGATGCCGCACTTCGACGGATTCCGGAAAGCGCGTCTGTCGATCTGGCTGGCGCTGACCGACGCCACCGCGGACAACGGCTGCATTCACCTCGTGCCGCCCGACACCCTGCCCGACTCGTTCCGCACGACGGACGTGGACGAACCGGTCCTCATGCGCGACGTGCTGAAGGCGATGCAGGGGACGCGCGCGTTGCCGGTGCCGGCTGGCGGCGCGCTCGGGTGGGAGTTCGACGTGTTCCACTGGGGCGGCCGCGCGACCAACCCGCGCCAGGCGCGGCGGGCGATCTCGATGGAGTTTCTCGCCGCGGCCGAATGCGCAGAGGCCGATGAAACGCCGCTGCTCGCGGTCACCGCCCCGCTGCCCGATTTCGCAACCCGGCTGCGGATCGTCGCGTCAGGGCTGCAGACGTACGCGAAGCGCGAGCCGGGCCTGCGCCGCTTCCGCGCGCTTGCCGACCGACTGGCCGAATAGCCTCGCTCAGCAGTACCAACTGACGATGGTACAGCGCTGTCCGGCGGTGACCGGCTGCACCTCGTGCATCGTCTCGGATCGAAACGCGACGAGCAGGCCGGCGGCAGCGGGGCACGGCAATCCGATCCCTTCCCAGCCGGGGCCCGCAATCAGATCGTAAAAGGTCAGCGCGCCGCCTGAGAAGTCGTGGTTGAGAAACAGCACGACGCTGATCCGCCGTGCGGCCAATTCGTCGCCGCCGCGGCGTGGTCGATCCCGGTGGGCCACGAAGAACGCGTCGCGATCGTACAGAAGATACTGCGGCGATTCGTGGCTGGTCAGCGCCAACCCGAAGTGCCGTTCCAGCTCGGGGCGGATCTCGTCGAGTGCCCGCGCGACGGTTGCCGCCGCGCCCGCTGACACCTCAACCGACAGCGTTCGACGTACCTCCACGTCGACCGCCGTCGTGGTTTCGCGGGTCACAGCGGCTGGGCCGTTCGGCATTCGCAACATTTCGCCGACAAGATCGCGACAGATCGCGGCGGGCAAAAATCCTCGATTTACGTATAACCCCAGCCGTTCGAGCAATTTGTGACTCTCGGCACGCATCTGGAATCTCAGTTGACAGAATACGACTGTTTAGCGATACTTTCGAGGACTTTACATGACAATAAAGTCTTCTACGGTCTCGTTTCTAGGGGTTACCACGTGATAACTGGTCGGCGCATCGTTTTCGGATTTGTGACTGCCGTCGCACTCGTCGCCGGAGGTTTTGCGGTGCGGATTCTCGCACAGGCGACGTCCCCGGCATGCGCGCCGCTCGGCTGTTTCGCGCCGGGGACGGAAAGCGAAATCTGGCAGTCGATGCCACCGTTCGGCATCCCAGACGATCCGTCGTGCCTGAACGGAGACCCACGTTCCGAGCTCGAGTTGCCGCGCAGTTGCGGCGGCGCGCCGCCGCCACTCGGTCAGTTCCTCTATCCCTACGCGGTCGCGGTCGACGGCGCGACGATCTACGTCAGCGATCAGTTCAACCACCGCATTCAGGCGTTCAAGTCTGACGGCTCGCCTCAGGCTATTGCAAATCTCATCGGCAATGGTACGCCGGGTGACGCCGCGGGGCAGCTGAACGCACCGGAAGGAATTGCCGTCGACGCGGCCCACAACATCCTGGTCGCCGACTCGTACAATTCGCGCATCGCGGTGTTCCACGCCGACGGCACGCCGGCTCCGTCCGGACACCTGCCGGTCGTCGACACGGTGTCGACCACGTTCGCGCGGACCACGCCCACCGGCATCGCATTGAGTCCGGGCACGACCGTGCTCGGCTACCACGTCCCGGTGCCGACGGGCGACGAGCACCGCATTGTCGTGACCGATCGCGACACCTGCTTCGTGTACATCTACGACGCGGGGTTCAACCTGAAGGCGCAGATTCCGCCGACGCTGCCGTCGGCGCCGAGCCAGGGCGCCTGCGTCGGCGGCGCCGATCCGTCGCACCCGCCGGTCCCCGGGGTGTTCAGCTCGCCGAGCGGCGCGGCGATCGACGCGAGCGGTCACATCTTCGTGACCGACTACGACAATAGCCGCGTGCAGATATTCGATCGGGATGGCCGCTCGCTCGGCACGTTCGGGACTCCCCCCGATCCGAGCTCGCTGCCGGTCAACGGCGTCCCGCCACCGAGTTCGTTGCAGTTTCCGTGGGCGGTCGTCGTCGATCATACGGGGCGCGTGGTCGTGACCGACACCGAGAACCAGCGGATTGCATTCTTCAACGTCGACTTTGCTTCGACCCCGCCGTCGGCGACGTATCTGTTCCAGTTGAACGCGGGCGGGACGCTGAACGGCTTCCCCACCGGGATCGCGGAGCAGACGGATCCGGATCCGGCCGGCCGCATCCTGGTGACCGACACGGCCAATCACCGCGTCCAGTGGTTTCAGCTGCCCGACCTCGCGATCGTGCTGCCGAAGGTCGACGCCGCCGCGTCAAGCGGCACATTCGGGGTCGTCGTCCCGTCGGAGAAGCTGGCTGCCGCCGTGGACGTGCAGACCTTCGTCACGCCGACCAATGCCGACATCGTGACCGGCCCGACGGCGCAGCCGCCGGCGAACGCCGCCGCGCAGGTCGACATCGCGCCGGGACAGATCGTGACCTACTCGTTCACCTACGCCCCGCGCCGGCCCGGTCCGGTGTCGTTCGTGGTGAGCGCCTCGGCGAACAACGGCATCACCGCGGCGAGCCCGGTCGACGCCGCCGCCAGCGTCGTGTGCCACACCGGGTGTCATGCCTCCGCCGCGATTTACCGAGCACCCCTGTCGACGCCGCCGCTTCCGGCGATCGCGACGGCCAACTGGTACAACACGCCGGTGGTCGTTCGCATCACCGCCGACTCGACGACGCCGGGCGTCGGCCTCAGCAAGATCGCGTATCAGTTCACGTCAGGGCCCGAAGCGGCGATTCACGGCGGCACGGTGCACCTGGTGGATGCATCGGCCGTAACCGGCTCTGTCGACGTGTCGATCACGCAGGAACGCACCAGCGTGCTGACGTTCTGGGCCGTGTACGACGACGGCTCGCAGGTCGCGCCGCAGCAGCTGCCGGTGTCGCTCGACTTGACCCCGCCGAGCATCACATTCAATCCGCCGCCGGCGGCAGGTGTCGATGCGGCTGGCCAGCCCTGGTATAACGGCCCGGTCGTCGTTCCGTACGTGATCGGCGACGGGTTGTCTGGCACGGCGACGCAAACCGGATCGATGTCGTTTTCCCTCGAGCAGCGAAACCAGAAACAGTCCGTCGTCGCCACCGACCTCGCCGGCAACACGGTGGCGCTCGCGAGCGATGTTCGCGAGTTCGGCGGCCGCGCGGTCAACATCGACACCAGGGCGCCGACGTTCAGCGCCCTGCCCGCCGCAATCACGATCGAGTTGACCGGACCAGGCGCCGGCGTCATGACCGCGGCACAGGCGCTGCTCTTCAAGGCGACGGCGACCGATCCGCCGCTCGCCGACGGCACCGCAGGCTCGGGCGTCGTGATGATCACGAATCCAGTGGCGGGCGTGACGAGCTTTCCGATGTCAGGCGCCGGCCCGACGGCATCGGCGCACACGTTCACCGCGCGTGACGCCGCGGGCAACACCGTCAACCAGAACGTCAGCGTCACGGTGCGCGACACGACCGCACCGGTATTCAATGTCTGCCCGGCGACGCTGGCGCTGAACGTGTCCGGCCCGGCGGCGACGCTGGCGTTACCCAGCCTGTCCGGTTCGGTGTCGGCCACCGACCTGTCAGGGACGGTGACCCTGTCGCAGTCCGTTGCCGCCGGTACGCGTCTGGGCCTCGGCGTGCGCGCGGTGAACGTGATCGCCACCGATCCGAGCGGCAACGCGAACATCTGCACGGTCAACGTGACCGTCGCTGACGCAACGTCGCCGACCGTGCTGAACCAGCCGCCGGCGATTACGGCGGGCAACGTCACCGCGGTCGCGACGAGCCCGTCGGGTGCCGCGGTCAGCTTCACGCCGGTGATCACCGACGCGTCGGACCCGCACCCGGTCCTGTCGTGCACGCGGCCTTCGGGGTCGACCTTCCCGATCGGCACCACGTCGGTGACGTGCACCGCGACCAATCGCTTCGGACTCGACGCCGCGGCGACGTTCACCGTAACGGTGAACCACAGCGCGCCGGTCTGCACGACGGCGGTCGCCAGCCCGGGCGCACTCTGGCCGCCGAACCATACCCTGGTGCCGATCTCGATCGACGGCCTCACAACCGCCGACGGCGGAGCGATCACGACGACGATCACGAGCATCTTCCAGGATGAGCCGGCCAGCGGGCGCAGCGGCGGCAACACCGCGATCGACGGGTATGGCGTCGGCACCAGCCAGGCGCGCGTCCGCAGCGAGCGCAGCGACACCGGCAACGGCCGCGTCTACGACATCGCCTACAACGCGACGACGCGGGGAGGGAGCTGCACCGCGACGGTGACGGTCGGCGTGCCCCGCGATGAGGCGCACCCGGCGATCCGCGACGGCGTCCGGTATGACTCGACCAAGGAATAGACGACGGACAGCTGCCATGGCCAGAGGGCCATCACCACACTGGCGACGGCCACGCGACGCGCGCCACGATCTAACGCCGGTCAGGCGAGATCGGCGATCACGGCGTCGGCGACGAGGTCGCCCGCGCCGGAGGCCCACGGGAACACCAGGCGGCGGACATCGTGCCGCTCGACGATGTCCGCGGCGAGCCCGAACGCCTCGCGAATACGCGGCGCGTAGCCGACGTCGAGGTGAAACGTATAGTTCACTAGATCGAACAAGGCGGCGCGCAGCGTCTGCTTCCGCATCGAGACCGCTGCGGCCCGCTGAAGCTCGTCCATCTCCCCCAGCACGTAGATTCGCGCCAGCGGCACCGCCTGCGTGCAGTACGGAACGGCGGCGTCGGTCGCGACGCGCCGTTTGGTCGTGTAGTGCGCGACCTGCTCGAACAACGCGCTGTGCTCACCAAAGAGCGCACCGATCGCGTGAGGCGTCAGCCGGACGCCGGGATACGACGGCACCGCTTCGAAGCCGCCGGCGACGCGCCGCAGCAGACAGCAGTCGTCGCTGATCAGCGGCCGCCCGCGCATCGCGAGCCGGGCGGCGAGGGTCGACTTGCCGTAGCCGGGACCGGCCAGGAATGCGGCGGCGCCGCGATCGAACGCGACGACGCTGCCGTGCAGCGCGAGGCTTTCGTGACCGCCCGCGACGAGCGGCAGCAACTGGTCCAGAAGCAGATGCCGAATGGTCGGGAGCGGCGTCTCGGCCGCGCCATAGCATCGAATCGTGCGGGTCTCGAGCTCGACCTGGAAATCGGCCAGCCGCGGGAACCGGAGGAGGTAGCCGCTGCCGTCCCGCGCGAAGGCGACCCACCGCCGGCCGTCGGGCAACCGCCAATGGTGAAACCATCGCCGCGGCCTGCGCGGCGCACGGCCCGGCGACAGGCTGAATTGCCACAGAGGCGCGTCGCCGGCGGCGCCGGCCGGAAGTTCGGGAAACGCGATGTCGGCCGCGATCGCGAGCGCGCCCCACCGATAGGTCGTCACATCAGACCGCGTAACGCGCCAGCACTTCGGCCACGAACGCGGCCGCGTCGGCGTGAGTGCGGAACAGCGCCGGGTGGGACTCGAACACCGCCGCTTCGATCTCGCGCAGCGTGCGCGCGCCGTCACACAGATCGAGGACCGTGCGGCGCGCCTCTCCCGACGCCGTCAGCACCGGTGTCGACGAGGGGCGCGTGTGCTCGACGTCACTCTGCGACACGAGCATGCCCTCGAACGTCGACGACGTCGTGATGTGGATCACCGCGGCGTCGCGCCGGATCTCGACGCGCCAACGGACGATGAGCACCTCCGGGCGGATGACCATCGACACCGACACGGTGTCGCCGGCGCGCACCGCGACGGCATCACGCAGCGGAAAAAAGACGTTGCGCCGATTGACGCGGTCCGCTGAACCCGGCGCGTTGGTCAGCTCGACGCCAGGGGCGAGGACCGCCGCGAACCAGCCGCCGATGCCGTCGAAGGTGCCGGCGCGCTTCACGACAAAAGCGGTGCGGCCGGACATCACATCGGTATCGTTCGAGAGGTCCACCGTGGTCAGGCGGACGGGGTCGTCGAGCAGATCGCCCGGCGTCAGATGGCGCGGATATCCGGTGCCGCGCGCGATCGCATGCGCTGCCGCGAACGACACCCCGGCAATCGGCGCCGCCCAGAAATCGACGTGCCGGCGCACGTCGGGCACTTCGACCGGCGCCAGCCAAAGGGTGACCGACGCGGGGATGATGCGGCCGCCGGGTTTGAGGAACCGCCGCCGGGCATCGCCCAGCACTTCGATCAGCCCCGCCTCGAATCCGAAACGGCCGGCGAGATCGGTGACGATGAGATCCACGGGTTGCGGCAGCGTCGCGCGGCTGGAGAGGGTCTGGAGGATGGTGATGCGGTCGGCGAGGCCATTGTCGCGGACGATGCGCCGGGCGAGGCCGGCAATCGGCTCGGACTCTATCGCGTAAACGTGCGCCGCACCGGCGCGCAGCGCCAGCAGGCCCAGGATGCCAGTGCCGGATGCGAGATCGAGCACGACGTCACCCGGCCGCACGAGCGCACGCAGCGCGGCATCGAAGGCGGCGACACGGACGGTATCGGCGAGGTACTCACGATGCTCATCGACGACCAGGGACATCGATCACAGACAGGCCTTTTTCTTGTTCGGGCTGATCTCGCTCTGCGTCGTGCCTTTCAGCATCGTCAGCTTGGCCACGCTGCCGTACTCGGTGAGGGTCGGACGGGCATAGGGCTTCTTGCCGCCGTCACGTGATGGCGCGGCGGCGCCGTCGTTGTCGTCAGACACGTTGAGCTCCCTCCGGGGTGGCGGTCACTCGATATTGAACCACACTTGCGGCGTCGAGCCACAGGTTGATCGCGAGGATCCCCCACAGCGTCCAGGCGAGCGAGCCGTATCCCGGCGATCCGTTTTGATACAGCGTCCGCAGCCGCATGTGCATCGTCTGAATCTCCGCGCCGCGGGTCCAGCCGAGCCGCGACGTCGGCAGATCGTCGAACGCGCGGGCGCCGCCTTCGGCGTCGATCGCCTGCGCAAACACGTGGTCGGCGGCGGGGTTGGTCCGGCGGGCCGCGACCGCCGCGGGAATGTGGGCGGCCATGGCGCGGCGCAGCAACGCCTTCGCGCAGCCGTCGCGCCAGCGCTGATCCGGCGGCAGCGCCAGGCCGAATTCCACGATCCGGCGATCGTGAAAGGGATGCGCGTGCTCGATCCCGAAACGGGCCACCGACCGCGCGGTGGTTTCGAGCGAGTAGACGAGCATGCCGCTGGTGCCCTCGTGCCAGATGTCGCGCTGCTCGTGCGAGGCGAAGGCGATCGGGCTGGTATGCCGCGAGAGGCGATCGGCGAGCGCAGTCCGCGCCGCGAATGCCGGTTCGATCCAGGCAGGCGCCGAGCCGCGG
>JAOBWF010000419.1 GCA_025463215.1 Acidobacteriota bacterium
GACAGTTCGACACCGGCTTCCTGTCGGTAAAACAGGTCCGGTACGAGACAGACGAAACCCGCTTCGGCGAATTCCTTGGCGTGCTCCCGCATTGTCTCGTTGACGCCCCAGATTTCCATGATGGCGACGACCGCGCCGGCGGGCTTCTTGTCGGGATAGGCGATGTAGGCGCCCATCTTGCTGCCGTCACGCATGGTGACAGTGACGTTTTCGGTGCGCATGTCAGAGGCCTTTCTTCGATATACGCGCGACGGCTTGAGCAATCAGCGCATGGTGTTCTTGCGTCGAATGGGTGAGCGCCTGGAAGGCCGCCGATATTTCGAGTGCCATGGGCTAGGCCTTGAGCTTAAGCAGCGCGCGGGCGTTGCCGTCAAAGATGCGTGCCTTGTCAGCGGCGCTAATCGGCAGTGCATTGACGGCATCGATAGTGCCCTGCATCAACTGCTTCCCGCCGAGTGAGTCAAAAGGCGCGTCGGTCGCAAACAACGACCGATCAGTGCCGAAGAAAGCATGACCGCAGGCGGCGGCAGCGGCCGATCCATTCACTGCCGTATCGGCATAGAGCATATGGAAATAATCAAGCAGCGGCTTCTTGAGACCGGCGCGCTCCGCGATCGGGTTGCGATCCGGGGCACCGAAAAAAATCTGCTGAAAGCCGAGCGCTATCTTTTCATAAAAAAACGGGATCATGCCGCCGTAATGATGGGTGATGATCTTGAGCGTGGGCAGTTTGTCGAACAGCCCCGCGAAGATCAGCCGTGTCATGCAAGCGCTCGTTTCATAGGGCCAGCCGAAAGTGAACCAGATTTCGTTTTCAGAGTGGTCTTCGCTGGCGTAATCGGAGAAGTGCGGCCCCCGCATCGGGTGGATCCAGATCGGCAAGTCTTGCTTCGCCATGTACTCGAAAACGGGAAAGAACTCCGGCGCAGACAGCGGCCTGCCGTTCACATTGGTGAAGAGCTGAATGCCGCGTGCGCCGAGCGTGCCGATGGCGCGTTCAGCTTCGTGGATCATAGCGTCGGGATTGTTCGCTGGCATCGAGGCGGTGAAGGTCGGAAACAGGCCGGGATGGTTCGCGCAGATCGCGGCCAACTCGTCATTGGCAAGCCGCGCGAGATCGGGCGATTTGTCCGGCCCGGCGAGCATTTCGAGCGGCGGATTGGCTAGTGAAAGGACGTGCTGATGGCCCGGAAACTGTTCCATCAGCTTGAGCCTTGCATCGATTTGCCACAGCGCAGGCAGGGCAGCAAAGGCTTTCAGACCCGGATTGTCCGGCGCCAGCGTGCGAAAGGTCTCGTAGACTTTTTGCGGGGTGAAGTGATTGAAGATGTCTATTGGCACGCGGGTGGTCTCGCAAGAAACGATAGGTCAAAAGACAATGGCGGCGCAGCCGTGGGGCCGCGCCGCCGAGCAGGTTCAAGCGTATTCGGCGCGCGTCCCTGCTTGCGGGGCCAGTGTGTCGTCCTGCGCCTTGTTGATTTCCTCCAGCGCCCGGCCGCGCGTTTCGATGCCGACCGCCCACAACGCGATGGCCGATATCAGGAAGGATAGCGCGAAGGTGTGCAGCACATAGGTGCCGACGCCATTGGCGATCATCAATCCGACCACCGACGGCGCGAGGAACGACCCGATACGGCCGATGCCGAAGAACCAGCCGACTGCCGTTGCACGCAGGCGGGTCGGGTAGAGTTCGCCGACGTAGACGCTTGTTGCACCGTAGACGCCCGGATTGACCCAGCCGACGGCGGCAGCGGCGACATAGAGCCAGACGCCGCTCGCTTCCGCGAACCAGAGATGGAAGCCTGCACCGATGAAGAAGTACAGGAATAGCACCGGACGCCGGCCGAATTTGTCGATCAACCAGCCGCACGCCGCATAGCCGAAGATGGCCGAGCAGGCCTGCACCAGCATGAAGACGATGACTTGCGACAGCGGAAAGCCGCGGGCGACCAGAATAGTCGGCAGCATGAACAAGATGCCGTTCGACGCCCAGAGGAAGCCAAACGAGACGATCCAGAGCAGAAGCGTGTTCTTGGCGCGACCGGCCGACAGGAGCTCGGTGACGGTGACCTTAGTCTCGACGTTCGCTTCCTGCGGCAGCTTTGGCAGCGCGTCGATTTCGGCCTGCGTCAGGTTGCGGCCGAGCGCCTGACGTTCGATGTCAACGACCGTCTGCTCGGCCTCGGCAATCTTGCCGCGGCTGACGAGATACCGCACCGACTCCGGCATATAGCGGCGTACGACCAGCAGCAACAGTGCTGGCACGACACCGACGACGAACAGCGCGCGCCAGCCGAAGTTCGGGATGATCAGCAAGCTGAGCAGCGCGGCCAAGGCGAGACCGACAGGGAAGGCGGCCATGATGCCGCCGGTCATCGTACCGCGCAGGCGGCCAGGGCTGAATTCGGAGCCAAGCGTCGAGGTCACCGGCACCTCGCCGCCGAGGCCAAAATTCGACAGGAAGCGGAAGACCTGTAACGAGAGGATGTTCCAAGAGGCCGCGACGAGGCCGGTGAATAGCGCAAAGATGCCGATCGTCGCGGAGAACGAAGTCCGGCGACCGACGTAATCGGAAATCGTGCCCCAGAATAGTGCGCCGACAAAGGCGCCGACAAGGCCGACCGTGGCGACGAAACCCGCCTGCGCGGGACCGAGGCCGAATTCCTTGGCGATCAGCGGCAGCGCTGCCCCGAACAGGGCGAAGTCAGCGGCGTCGAACATGACGCCAAGAAACGCCACGATGAAGAAATTACGGTGCCATTTCGAAAACGGCAGGCGGTCGAGGCGGGTCAGCAACTCAGCGGATTTCTCGGCATTGGATGCCATCGATCGCTCCCTGGAACGGCTGCTTCTTTTGGCAGCACTGCTGTTCACAGTATCAGGGGACGATTGATAGGCAAAATGGCAAATTTCTATAAGGCTGGCAGGCGCGGGAACAACGCGCGCGGCGTTTCTTCGCAGATCGTTTTCACCTGCGCGTCGGTCAGTCCCGCCGCGCGCACAGTCGCCAGCGGGTCGTTGTCGGCAGGCGGAAACGAATAGTCTGTGCCGAGCGCGACACGTCCTGCAGAAACGCGGCCTGCCAGCCAGTTGAGAATAGCCGGGTCGTGTACGATCGTGTCGTAGTAGAAACGCTGCAAGTAATCTGACGGCTTGTTGGCGGCGATGTCGCCCTGCTGTGCACGATCCATACGCGCATGCATGATGTCGAAACGTCCCGTGAGATAGGGAAACGTACCGCCGCCATGCGACAGCAGGATGCGCAGCGTCGGGAAGCGGTCCATCACGCCGGAGAAGATGAGCGAGCCGACGGTGAAAGTCG
>JAOBWF010000139.1 GCA_025463215.1 Acidobacteriota bacterium
CGACTGCTGCCGGCCTCGACACTCGAGCGCCGACGACGGCCGGCGAGCGGTTATCGTCACGTTAGCCGGCGGACGATCGCTGCGCGTCGCAATGCCGCCTCGATGTTAGGGCAGATGTTCTCTTCACCCACGTGTTCGTGAAATTCCGCCTGACGCATCAGCGCCGCGGGCTGCGCCGGGGCGCCACAGAGGATCAACGTTCGCTCGGTTCGATGCAACTCGTCGGCAAGATCTTCCAGCGCCCGTAGCCCTGTCGCATCGATCGCGGTCATGTTACGCAGCCGCAGGATGACGACCGGCGCCAGTGTCTCGACCCGGTCCAGAATCTCGCGGATCTTGTCGCTGGCTCCAAACAGAAATGGGCCATGAATCCGAAACACGCTGACGTAGTCCGGGATGTCCTTATCCTGCAGACTGTGGCGGCGCCCCGCCTCCACGTAGTCCGGCGTCACCAGCGACACCGTGGTCGTGCGCGACACCTTGCGAATGAACAGAAACATCGCCAGAACCATGCCGACCTCGACCGCGATGGTCAGGTCGGCGAAGACGGTCAGCGCGAACGTCACGAACCACACGCTGATGTCCATCTTCGTCAGCTTCAACAGTTCCGGGATCTCGGCCCACTCCCCCATGTTGTAAGCGACCACGAGGAGGATTGATGCGAGCACGGCCAGAGGCACAAACCGGGCCAGGGGGGCGGCGACCAGGAGCACGACGAGGATGGTCAACGCGTGAACCATTCCTGCGATCGGTGTCCGCGCGCCGGAGCGGATGTTCGTCGCGGTGCGGGCGATCGCGCCGGTGGCCGGCAGTCCGCCGAACAGCGGCGAGGCGACGTTGGCGATTCCCTGCGCGATCAGTTCGACGTTCGGGTTGTGCCGATCGCCCCCCATCCGGTCCGCCACGACGGCCGACATCAGCGACTCCAAGGCGCCGAGCAGCGCGATCGTCAGCGCCGGAGACGCGAGCGTCGGGATCAGGCTGATGTGAAATTTCGGGATCACGAGCGGCGGCCAGCCGCGCGGAATACCACCGAAACGGCTGCCGATTGTCTCGACCGGAATCTTCAATGCCGCAACGAGTACGGTTCCCGCGAGGAGCACCACGATATAACCGGGAATACGCCGGATGAATCGGTTCCAGGTCACAAGCACTACCAGCGCGACCACTGCCAGTACGGTCGTCGGAAATGAAATGGTACCCAGGTGCTCGGCGAGTGCGCGGATCCGCGGCCAGAATGAGCCGGGAACACTCGCCAGCTCGACCCCGAAGAAGTCTCGCAACTGCGTGCTCGCGATCAGGACGGCAATGCCGTTTGTGAAGCCGACAATCACTGGACGCGGTATGTACGTCACCGCCGCGCCCATCCCGGTCGCCCCCAGGACAATCAGGATCACGCCGGCCATCATCGTGCACATGAACAGCCCGTCGATGCCGTAGGTCGTGACGATGCCCGAAACGACGACGACGAACGCACCCGTCGGCCCGCCAATTTGAAACCGCGAGCCGCCCAGGGCCGAAATGATGAAACCGGTGATCACCGCGCAATAGAGACCAGCCTGCGGCGGCACACCTGAGGAGATCGCGAACGCCATCGCCAGCGGGAGTGCGACGAGACCGACGGTTACGCCGGCGACGAGATCGGCGGCAAAGGTTGCCGCGCTGTAATTGTGAAGCAGCAGGATCGACTTTGGCGTCCAGGTACTCATGAGGATAAATCAGTGTGGCACATTGCAACGCCGACCGACGTGGTGGCTGGTGATGCTGGATATCGGTGTCGTGGGACTCGTACTATCCGTCGCATTCGCGAACGCGACTTTGACCAACGTTGCGATTCTCCTCCACGACATGGAGGCACGCCGATATCCGCAGAGCAACCTCGCTCAGCTGATTCTGCAGGAACCAATCGACCTCGTTGTTTGTCGCCCGGCATTCTTGTCGCCCAGGTCACAGTCTGAAGTGCGAGAGCGTTTGACGCGGGCGATGTGCCAATCAAGTTCCGCCGCTGCGACCTGGACAACCAGACGCCGCGGATCACCGCTCCTGGATACGTGCGCTGGAATCGCACCTGGGGTGCCGGCGCGCGGATCAACGTGCCGTACGGCTATACGAATAACCGGCTCCACGCCCGCGCGGACTACGACGTGGCAGGCTCGTGAGGCTGGAAGGCGCCGATCGCCGGAGCACGATGGATCGCACGTTCCGGGAAACCGAAGAAACCCGTGAGCGCGGACGGACGAGGGGGGGCGACCGGTGAGGCCGACGCTGTAACGGACAGGTAAGGCAATTGTGGTGACGCCGTAATGATTCTGTCGGCGAACCACAAGATTAGGTTACTGCCCAGAACCATTTCGGAAATCAATAATATGTGGCGTGGGTCTTCCTCGGGGCGGTCAAGACATACCGCTATGGCAGAGCGGCTCCGCGCGCTGTGCGTGCAACGTCGTCTCGGCGGATAGAATCCGCGTGTTCGTCACGGTGGAGGGGATCCTCGTCTGCGAACGCTGGTTCACCGATTACCAAGAAGCGGGAGACTTTGCGGCTGACCTGATTCACGACTACAACACACCCGGCGACCCCGCCGCTTCGTAACCGCGGCCGCGTTTCCATTTCGCCGTTCGCAGGGCGCGCCGATCGACCATCGCGCTCAACGGCCGTGCGTGGAGGCGGTGCGAGAGCGCCCGATGCGCGCGGCTCCGTTCCATGTTGCGCTCGACCTTCTTGCGTCGTTGATGTGCGCTGGCCTAGTCGGTTTACCCGTTCTGGTCCTTGCGCGGATCGTGCGGTCTTATAGGATTGGAGGCACGTTGAAGCATCAGACGCCACCCGCCGACAGCGGCGACACCTACCCGCTGACTGTCAGCGACCCGGTGCGACCAGCATGAGACATTTGTATGACGCGGCGATCGCGGACGGAGTGAAAGCACGCATCGCGCGGCTCCGCCCCGACAGCCCGCGCCTGTGGGGGACAATGGACGCGGCGCAGATGCTGGCCCACTGCACCGCAGGCTTTGCGATGGCGCGAGGCGAGATCGCCCCACGCCGGCTGCTCATCGGCCGCCTCTTCGGCCCGATCGCGAAGCGCGCCGTGATCCATCGAGGCGAGCCGATGCGCCGCAACAGTCCCACCACGCGGCAGATGATCGTCTCGGACACGCGGGACTTGGCCGCGGAACAGGAGCGGCTGATCGCGGCAATCGACCGCTTCGCGGCGGCGGGGCCATCCGGATGCACGACACACCCCCACATGTTCTTCGGTCCGCTCACTCCGGCCGAGTGGGCGACGCTGATGTATCAGCACCTCGACCACCACCTCCGGCAGTTCCAGGTGTAAGCGGTCGACGCTCCCGTCGCGACTGCTGTCGACACGGTGCCTTGGCGCAGCGCCGTGACCTGCACGTACACGACAGTCCACGCCTAGGCGCAGGAAGGGCTAGCACCCGTCGTCCGGATGAAGATCAGGCCATCGGCCAGCATGCGCTCCAGAGTCGCGCGCTCACCCACCTGCTGCGCCCAGTCGAACAGGATGCCCGCCGCCTTGGCATTCCGATCGTCCGCCGCGACATTGTCGTTCTCTCGACCGAGCGTGCAGGTCTCGATCGAGGACGGCGTTTGTCGCAACGCGCACGCGCGGCCAACCATGCGCATCAAAGGCCGCGGTGAACTGGTCGGTCGTTACGGCGCCTTAACCGGCTTCGGTTGAACCGGAGTGCCGGCCCGGACTTCGTCGGTTCCCCGCGCGGCGATCTCGTCGCCGGCTGCCAAATCGCCGAACACTTCGACCAGCGGTCCGGACGCGAGCCCCGTCTTGACGTCAACCCATTCGGTGCGACCATCGCGGACGCGGATGACGAACGTCCGCGCGGTCGTGGTCGCCACGCTACCGCTCGGGACGAAGCGTGACGATCCGGTGCGGCGGACCGGCCACCGCACCTGCGCGAACGTGCCAGGCGCGAGCCGGCCGTCATCGTTCTTCACGTCGAGTTCAACGGCCATCGTCCGGGTATTGACGTCGACCGACTGCGAGATCCGAGCGATCGTGCCGGAGAACATCTGGTCCGGGTACGCGGCCACCGAAAAGGTCAGCGCTGTGCCCGAGCGCACCCCAGACGTATACGCCTCGGGGACCGGAATCACGAGCCGCAGGCGGATGCTCGAGACAATACGCACAATCGGCGCCGCGGCGCCGGGTCCACCCGCCGGACCGACGAGCGCACCCGGATGGACGTTGCGCTCCGTCACGACGCCGGCAAAGGGCGCGGTGATCCGCAGGTAGCCTTCCGTGTCGCTGACGGACTTCAGCGCCTGGCGGGCGGCCTCGACGTTCTGCTCGGCCGCCGCGACCTGACCTTGGTCCGCTTCGACCGCCTTCTGTGCGACGACGACATCGTTGCCAGCGACGACGCCAGGCGTTGCGGCCGCCGCCTTCAACTTGTCGTAGGTGCTCGCCGTCGCGTCGGCCTTCGATCGCACCGCGGCCAGTTGCGCCTCCGCCGCCTGCAGTTTCGACTGCGCCTCGGCCTTCTGTGCACCGAGCTCGGGCGCCTCGAGGACGGCGATCTGCTCGCCCGTCTTCACTCGCGACCCGCGATCCACGCGGATCGTTTTGACGAACCCATTGACGCGCGAATAGAGCGCCACCGTCTCGTACGGGGTCAGCTCACCAGGCAAGGACAGCGTCACATTGAGCGGCTGCTCCACGACCTTCACGACCTCAATCGTCGGTGGCCCGGATGGCGCCGCCTTCTCCGTCGTCTGCGCCGGCGCCTTGCCGCGGCACCCACCGATCGCCAGCACCGACACGATGCCGAACGCGACACGGGCACAGGTCATCTCGCGAAACACGCTCATACCGCTCCCTGCGTGCGATGGGTACTCGCCGGATCGTCCGGATCCAGCGACGGCGACCCCGCCGGCGCCGACTGCTGCACCAGCGAGTAGACCGACGGCAGCACGAGTAGCGTCGCGACCGTCGCGGCGGCGAGCCCGCCAATGACCGCCCGACCCAACGGCGCGGTCGCGTCGGCGCCTTCGCCCAACGCCAGCGCCATCGGCACCATGCCGGCGATCATCGCGGCGCTGGTCATCAACACCGGCCGCATGCGCGACTGCGCCGCTTCGATCGCGGTCTGCAGCGGCGAGGCGCCATGGACCCTCGCCTGCTCGGCAAACGTCACCAGCAGAATCGCGTTCGCTACGGCCACGCCGATCGCCATAATTCCGCCCATGAATGACTGCACGTTCAGTGTCGTTCGGGTCATGAACAGCGTCAGCACGACCCCCATCAGCACCGCGGGGACGGTCGACACGACGACGAAGGCCAGCCGCAGCGATTGGAAGTTGGCGGCGAGCAGCAAAAAGATGACCACGACCGCGACCGCGAGGCCGGCGGTGATGTTGGTGAAGGTCTCGCGCATGGCCGCGATTTGTCCGCGGACGGCGACGGCGCCGCCGCGCGGCGGCGCGCCTGCGCGCGCAATCGCGGCGTCCACCTGTGCCACGGTGCGGCCGAGGTCCTGTCCCGCGATGTTCGCCGTCAGCGTGACCATCCGTTGACCGTTGATACGGTCGTACTCGCCGACGATCGTGGCGTTGTCGATCCTCGCGACGTCGCCGAGCATGGCGTGCGCGCCGCGGTCGCCGCTGACCGGGATCACCCGCAGGTCCTCAAGGCTGCTGACGCGGGGCTGCGGCACTTCGACCTGTACCTGGAACGCGATGCCGGTCCGGGGATCCGCCCAGTAGTTCGGCGCGACGAAACGACTAGACCCCGTCGTCGCGGCGAACGAGCGGCCGATCTGATCCACGGTCACGCCGAGCTGGCCCGCCATCTGCCGATTGACATCGATCTGGATCGCCGGATAGTCGAGCGCCTGGCCGTACTGGAGGTCGCGCAGCGCCGGAATGCGCGCGAGCTCGTCCCGCATTGTGGCGGCGAACGTGCGGCTCGCCGCGAAGTCCGGCCCGGTAATGGCCACCTCCACCGGGGTGGACGTGCCGAAGTTCATGATCCGGTTGACGATGTCACCTGGCTCGAAGGAGAACTGTGCGGCGGGAAAGCGGATGTTGAACCGGCCGCGCAGCGTTTCCTCGAAGTCCACCAGCTTGATGCCGGCGTCGGGTCTGAGCGCCACTTGCAGTACCCCTTCGTGCGAACCGCCGGTCCACAGGAAGATGGTGTTGATCGGGTACGACGAAGGCTGGACGCCCACATAGCCGAGGGTGATGTCGACATTGTTCGGACCGGCGGCCGTCTTGATCTCGTCGAGGACATCGCCCGCCAGGCGCTCGGTCGACTCGAACTTCGTGCCGGCTGGCGCGCGGAACCGCAGCTGGAACTGGCTCACGCCGCCCGCCGGGAAAATCTCACGACCCAGGTTCAGGCCGACGAGCAAGACACCGCCGACGGTCACCACCGCGTACGCAGTGACCAGCAGCCAACGGGCCGCCGCCATCCGGTGCAGCACCCGCCCGAGGCGATCCCGAAGACGGCCGACCCAGTCGGTCGTGTGCGTCTGGGGCGTCGCGTGGCGGCCGCCGAGCAGCCACACCGACAGGACCGGCACGAGCGAGCTGGAGAGAAAGAAGGACGCCACCATCGCGAAGCCGACCGCGAGCGAGAGCGGCACGAACAGCGACCGCGACACTCCCGTCATGAAGAACGACGGTACGAAGACGGCCACAACCGAGAACATCGCCAGCATTCGCGGCACGACCACTTCTCCGCTGGCGTCGAGGACCGCGCGCGCGACGGATCCGCCGCGGGCCATGTGCGTGTGGATGTTTTCGATGGCGACCGTCGCTTCGTCCACCAGGATGCCGACGGCGAGCGCCAGCCCTCCCAGCGTCATCACGTTGATTGTCTGCCCGGCGCCCCACAGTGCAATCACCGCGGTGAGCAAGGCAAACGGAATGGTGGTGACCACGATCCCGGCGCTCCGCCAGTCGCCGAGGAAAATCAGGACCATCACACCGGTCAACAGTGCGCCGATCGCCGCCTCTCGCAACACCGCCAGAAGCGATGCCTACACGTTCCTCTACTGATCCAGCACGTAGCTCACCTTGATGTCGTCGGGCACGAGCGCCTGAAACCGGCCGAGGTTCGTCTTGACCTCGCGCACCACGTCGAGCGTCGACGCGTTCGGCCGCTTGGTCACAGGAATGTAGACGGCGCGCCGGCCATTGACCAACGCGTAGGCGGTCGGAATATCCGTGCTGTCGGTGACCGAGCCGATGTCGCGAATCGAGATCGGCGGTCCGGCGCCGGTCCGGATCGGCAACTCCAGGAGGTCGTTGATGTTCGACACGACCGCGTTCATCGGCGAGATGCGCGTTTCGTCGCCGATGTTGACGCTGCCTGAGGGCATGATCACGTTCCCCGTCGTCACCGCCTTGATCACGTCGTCGGGCGACATGTTGTACGAGCGGAGCCGATCCGGATCGACCCGAATCACGATCGTGCGCTGACTGCCGCCAAACGGCGGCGGCGACGTCAGCCCCGGCAGCGTCGCGAACTGCGGACGGACCCGGTTCAAGGCGAGATCCTGAATCTCACCCAGGCTGCGGCTCTCGCTCGCAAACACCAGATAGCCCACCGGCACCGTGCCGGCGTCGAAGCGCATGATGAACGGCCCGACCGTGCCGGGCGGCATGAACGCGCGGGCGCGGTTGACGTAGCCGATCGTCTGCGCCAGCGCCTCGGCCATGTCGGTGCCCGGATGAAACGTAAGCTTCAACAAGCTGGTGTTCTGGATCGATTTCGACTCGACGCTCTCGATCCCGTTCACGTAGAGGAAGTGGTACTCGTAGTAATACGTGATGTACCCTTCCATCTGCGCCGGGCTCATGCCGCCGTACGGCTGGGCCACGTAAATCACCGGGAGATCGAGGTCCGGAAAGATGTCGGCGCGCATCCGGCTCACCGCAAGCACGGCGGTCAGTGCGACGGCAACCACCACGATCAGCACGCTGATCGGACGCCGGAGGGCCGCGCGGATCAACCACATCGATCAGCGGACTCCGGCGGAGGGGTTCGTCGCCGCCAGGAACGGCGCGAGCGCCCCTTGCGCGACGGCCTGCGCCAACAGCGCGCGCCACACGTCGATTCGGGCGAGCTGATCCTGGACCTCGGCCTGCGCGAGAAGACTCTGCGCGTCGGCCACTTCGACGATGCTGGCGAGGCCGGCCTGGTAGCGGGCGCGGGCCTGCGACTCCGTCTGCTGCGCTGCCGCGAGCTGAATCGGCGTGTTCGCTGCGATCGCGCGCGCCGCCTGCAGCATCGCCGCGGCGGTCTGCTGCTGGCTGGTCACGGTCAGAACCGCTTCGTCCAGAAGCGCGGTTTCCGATCGCGTGGACGCCGCGGCGGCGGCCTTGCGGGCCCGAAGACTGATGAAATCGAAGGCGTTCGGAAAGATGATCTGCACGCCGGCCGCCCAGTTGGCGCGATCGAGACCAAGGCCCGAGAATCCACCGTCCAACTGGCCGTCCGCATGCGCGCCGCTGCCGCGTGCAAACAGGCTCGATTGCAGGTACAGGCGCGGGAGGTCGGTCCGGGCGAGTACGGTCTCTTGCGCCTTGGCAGCATCGATCGCCGCCTGATGAACTTGTGTGAGCGGATGCGGAACCGTCGATCCCGTGATCGCCTCTACGGGCACACGGTCGGCCAGCGTCGTGGCATCGATCGCCACGCTGCCCGTGGCGACGCCGAGAACCCGGGCCAGCGAGATCTGTCCAAGCGTGACCGCCTGCTGCGCCTGGATCACCCGGGTCTGGGCCGCCGCCCGCTCGGCATCGCTGCGTGACGCCTCCGCGCCAGGGCGCAGCTGATTGTCGACGAGCGTGTGCACGGCGCGCGAAAGCACATCCCGGCGATCGAGATCGGCTTGAAGTGCGATCGCGGTGCGCTGTGCTCCGGCGATCCCGAGAAATGCGACCGCCACGGCGGCCTGCACGTCGAGTCGGGTCAAGGCTTCGCCCGCACGCGCGCGTGCGGTCGCCGCCTGCGCCGCCGACACGGTCGCCTGGCGCAGGCCGAAGTCGACCGGTTCCCACGACAACAGCGCGCCGACGGCGCTGCCCCAGACGCTGCCGCTCGAGGCGGTCTGCAGCACGGGGCCGGACATCGAGGGAATCACCGACTGCGGCAGCACCTGGCCGAAGATGTTGTTGGCGGTCGCGCGATTCGACTGCCACAGCGAATCGAAGCGCGGCAGATACGCGGACTTCGCGATGTCAATACCGGCCGCGGACGCGTGGGTCTGTTCGAGCGCGGCTCGAATCGTCGGGTAATGCTCGACGGCATATTGCATCGCCTGGTCGATCGTGAAGGTCCGCGGCGCCGCTGCCGGGGCCTGGGCGGCCGCCGGCTGAGCGATCAGGGCCGCGAGCACGATGCCGATCGAAAAGGATCTCATCATTCGTGCTCGAACATTTCGCCGAACAGTTCCCGCACACGTTGCCGGGCGGTGACGAGCGCCTTTCGACCCGCCGGGGTCGCTCGGTACACGCGTCGGTTTCGCCCGCCGGACATAGTCGGGCGGGACCGCAGGTAGCCTTGCCGTTCCATGCTGTGGAGGATGGGATAGAGGGTGCCGGCGCTGAGGCGATAGCCGTGCCGGCCAAGTTCGTCAATCATCGCCTGGCCGAAGATGGGACCTTCGTCCGCGTGATGAAGAATGTGCAGCCGAATCAATCCGCTGTACAGCTGACGATCGATCATCGGCGTTCGACAACTGAAACCGACATCGCGTTCCGAGCTTATGGTGATGCGGCGACGAAGTCAAAGCGCGCTCACCAGGACCGAGAAGCCGGGACGGCGGTGAGATTTCACCTCGTATTGGACAGCGGTGTGGGCCGACGCTCGAGCCCGGCCATTGGCTGATTCATTGCGACATCGCGCGCCACACGACGGACCAACGATACGGAGCAGGATGGAGTGCCGGCGACGCTCCAGCTGTATTTCGCACACCCGGTCTCATTCCTGTGTTCGTCCGCCTCCAGCCGCCGGTCGGGCCAGTGGCCGGATATGGAAGATGTGGATGTCGCAGCCCGGGGCTGGCCGCACGATGGCTACAATGTAAGAGTGAACGGACCGAATCTCGCCATCTCTGGTCAGGGAGCACACACAATGCGCATGAAGCTATCTCTCGCCCTCCTGCTCGCCGCATCGACGGTGGGTTCACTCGCCGCCCACGTCATGGTGTCCCCACCGCAATCCACCGCCGGCGCGGTTCAGAAATACGAGCTGCGCGTCCACAACGAAGCGAAGTCCGCCGCCACGTCGATCGATCTCGACGTGCCGGACGGCGTCACGGTGACCGAGGTCGCCAAGGTTCCCGCGGGCACGTTTACGACGAAGACGACGGCAAACCGGATCACGGTGATCACGTGGCAGATCGACGTGCAACCGACCAAGTACGTCGCGCTCCCCTTCACCGCCAGGAATCCGGACAGCGGCACGGAACTGCGTTGGACGATGCACGAGCATCTGGCGGACGGATCCGTCGTCGACTGGAGCGACAAGGCCGGCGCCAAAGAAAAGGGATCCGTCACCAGGCTGGCGGCCGCCACCGCAGCGGCCAGCGCCGCGGCCGACGGCCATACGTGGACCGGCGCCATCAGCGACAAGATGTGCGGTGCCGACCACAAGAAGATGGGCGGAAAAATGTCCGACAGCGAGTGCACGCTCGCCTGCACGAAGGGCGGCGCTCCGTACGTGCTCGTGGCGGACGGAAGGGTGTTCCAGTTGACGGATCACGAAGCGGATCTGCGGATGCACGCCGGTCACACCGTTACGATTTCCGGCGACCTCAAGGGCGAGACCATCACAGTGGCCAGAGTCGGGATGGTGAAAGAACCGGCGAAGTAGTGCGCGGTTACCTGAGCGTGCCTTGCTGATAGCGCAATGCCGCCATGCGGGCCTGGTAGTCATACCGCGCGCTCGCCTGCTCGATCTCGGCCCGTGTTTTATTCAGCTGCGCCTGGGTGAGCTCGACAATCGAGCTGAGGCCCAGGTTGTAGCGCGCGTCCGCCAGGTCTTCCGCTTGTGACGCCTGTTCGAGCAGCTGGTTCGTGAGATCGAGCCTCTGGAACCCGCTTTGCGCCTCGAGCAGCGCGACGCGGACATCGCGCGTCACCCGATTCTCGAGATCCCGAAGCCGCTCGCTTTCGGCGCGCGCCCGGAGGCTGGCTTCCGCATGCCGCGCCGAGAACAAACTTCCATTCGCCAGCGGCACGGTGACGTTAATTCCGATCGCCGAGTAGTTGGAATTGAGCCCGACCTGCCCGTAGGGCGCCAGTCCCGCCGCGCCGAGCGCCGAGACGGTCGGGAACGACAGCGCCCGTTCCGCGTCCGCGAATTTCATGGCCGACTCGCGCACCAGCCGCTCGGCGGCGACGTCCGGGCGCTCGCGCAGCGCCTGCGCGACCAACTCGGCCTCGTCGGCTGGCGGCGCAGGCGGCAGGATTTCCTCGCTGAGCGCGTACTCGGGTGCGTCCCGCTGCCCAAGAGCGGCGGCGAGGGCGGCGAACGCCGACGCCTGATCGTTGCGGGCCTGCAACAGCATGAGTTGCGCCTCGCTGACATTGACCTTCGCGAAGCTGACATCGAGGCCGGACTTCAGATTGCTCTCCGCCAGGGCGCCGACTTGATCGGCCACGAGCTGACGCGTGCGCACGGTCTCCTGTGCCACCCGCAGGATGGCCTGCGCGCGCAGCGCCGAGAAATATGCACGGTCGACGCGGAGCAGGACGTCGGCGCGATCCGTCGCGACGTTCTGCCGCAGCGCCTCCGCGCGCAGCGACGCGGTCTGCACCAGATCCGACGTGCGGCCGAAGTCGGTGAGCAGCTGAGAGAACGACACTCCACCCGCGACACGATCGAGGATGATCGGGTTGTTCAGGCCGCCGGCCGCGATGCGACTCCCGTCCTTGGCCTCCGCTCCGGTGACGCTTCCGTAGACCGCCGGAAAGTAGGCCGACCTCGCCTCGCGCGTCACCTCCGCAGTCGCTTGGGCGACGAACTCGCTCGCGAGGACCTGTGGATGGCTTTGCAGCGCCCGCGCCTCGGCTTCGCGGAGCGACAGCGGCGCCACCGTCTGCGCGAGCAGCGTCGCCGCCACCGATGAGAGGAGCGCAGCGCATACGACGATCCTCATCACCGGGCCTCCTCTCCGGTGACCCGGCGCCGGCGATAGACCATCAGGTACGCCGCCGGCACGACGAAAACAGTCACCACCACAGACACGATCAGCCCGCCGATGATCGCACGTGCCAACGGCGCGTACGCTTCGCTGCCGGTTCCCAGCTTGAGCGCCATCGGAATCAGGCCGAATACCGTCGCCATCGACGTCATCAGAATCGGCCGCAGCCGGATCCGGCACGAGCTCACGACCGCATCCAGGAGCGGCACGCCGTCATCCTCGAGCCGATGGGTGAACTCGACGATCAGGATGCTGTTGGACACGACCATGCCGACCATCATCACCACGCCCATCAGCGACTGCACATTCAGCGTCGTCCCCGTGAGATACAGCGAGAGCAGCACGCCGGTGAGGCCCGGCGGCACCGCCAGCAGGATCAGCAGCGGATCGATGACGGAGCGGAACTGCGCGACCAGGATCAGATACAGCAGCAGCAGCGCCAGCAGCAGGCCGAGGCCGAAGCTCTGAAACGACGCCTGCATGCCCTGCACCATGCCGCGGGTGGCGACGCGGACGCCCGCCGGCAGTCTGGTCGCCCCGAGCACGCGGCGGATCCCTGCGGCGAGGCGGCCGAGATCCTCGCCGGCGGGATTGACGTAGATGTCGATGACGCGCTGGATCTGATAGTGATCGATCTCCGTCGGAGACTTCAGCGGCGTGATCCGGGTCACTGCGTCGAGCTGGGTCGGATCCTTGAGCCGGTTCGAGTGCAGCGGAATGCCGCGGAGGTCGAGCAGGTTGCGAATCTGTCCCTCCGGATATTGCACGGTGAGCATGTAGTCGTTGCCGCTCTTCGGATCGACCCAGTAGCTCGGCGCAATCATCTGGTTGGAGGTCAGCGCGGTGATCACGTTGTTGACGACCTCGCGCTGATCGAGCCCGAGCTCGCCGGCACGCTCGCGGTCGATGTCCAGGCGCAGCGATGGATAGTCGATGTCCTGCGGGATGTAGACGTCGCTGACGCCGGGCAGTTTCCGGATATCGGCGGCGACACCACTGGCCGCTTCGAACGCCGCCTCGACATTCGAGCCGCTCAACTGCACGTCGATGGGCGCCGGAAGGCCCTGATTCAGGACGGCATCGGCCATCCCGCCGGACTGGAAGAATGCACTCAGATCGGGCATATCGCGTTGAATCGCGGTCCGCACCTGCGCCATGTAGACATAGCTGCCGATCCGGTGGTCCTCTTTGAGCGCCACCTGAATGGTCGCCGTGTGCGGGCCGGCATTACTCGTGTAAATGGACGAGAACCCGGGGATGACCCCGACGTTCGAGACGATCACGTCCAGATCCCGCGGTTCGACGATCGTCCGGATGAGCGCCTCCACCCGCGCCACGTTCTGGGCGCTCACCTCGATCCGCGTGCCTGACGCCGATTTGAGGTTCACCACGAATTGCCCCGCGTCGGTGCGCGGGAAAAAGGCGACGCCGAGCAGCGGGTAGATCATCAGGCTCGCGCAGAAGATCGCGGCGACGCCGACCAGGACGCGTCCAGGTCTCGCGAGCGCACCGCGCACCCGCCGCTCATACCAGATCAGGAGCCGCTCGAACCGTCCCGCGAAACCGTGGTTGAATCGCGCCAGCCATCCGATCGGCGCGGCAACGACGTCGTGGCCCCCCTCGATCGTCGTATCTGCGGGCGGGTGGTGCGGCGCTTTGATCAACTTGGCGCAGAACAACGGCACGACGGTCAGGGCCACGAAATACGAGGCGAAGAGCGCCAGCACCACCGCGAGCGCGAGCGCGGAGAAGAGAAAACGGCTGACGCCGTAGAGAAACGTCACCGGAAAGAACACGATCGAGCTGGTCAGGGTGGCGGCCAACACGGCGAGCGCGACCTCCTGTCCACCTGTTTCTGCGGCGACCTCCGGCGACTCGCCCATCTCCATGTGGCGGAAGATGTTCTCGAGCACGATCACGGCGTTGTCGATCAGGCGCGAAAACACCAAGGCGAAGCCGGCGAGGATCATCGTGTTCATGGAGCTGCCGCCCATGTACAGCGCGATGATCGCGGCGAGGACGGAGAGCGGAATCGACAGGAACACCGCAATCGTCGCGCGGAAGCTGCCGAGGAACACCAGCACCATCAATCCGGTCAGCGCCAGGCCGATGCCCCCTTCGTCCAGCAGCGTCTCGATCGCCCGCTTGACGAACAGCGACTGGTCGAACACCACGCGCGGCATCAGCGCCTTCGGCACATCGACCAACCGGCTGACCAGATCCTTCACACCGTCGACGACGGCGATGGTGTTCGTGTCGCCCCCTTGCTTCATCACCGGCAGGTAGACCGACGGCTGACCGTCCACCGTGACGATGTTGTTCTGAATCTGGTGGCCGTCCTCGGCATGTCCGACATCCCCCACCGTGACCGTCGATCGGCCCACGGTCTTCAGCGGGATCCCGTTGATGTCCGGAATAGTGCGGAACTGGCTGTTGGTGAAGATGGTGTAGTCGAACGGCCCGATCTTGACATCCCCCGACGGCAGAATCAGATTCGCGTTGTTCACCGCCCGGACGACGTCCATCGGGCTCATCTGGTACGCCTGCAGCTTGGCCGGATCGACGTACACCATGATCTGCCGGTATTTCCCGCCGAACGGCGGCGGGACCGAGGCGCCGTAGACCGCCGCGAGCTGATTGCGGACGGTAAATTGACCGAGGTCGCGCAGCTGCGTCTCGTTGAGCCCTTCGCCCTTCAGGGTGATCAGGCACACCGGCAGGCTCGAGGCGTCGAATTTCTGCACGATCGGCGGCAGCGTCCCCGGCGGGAGGCGGCGCAGATCGGCCATCGCCAGGTTCGAGATTTCGCTGACGTCGGAGTCGGCATTGGTCCCCGGCTGAAAGTAGACCTTGATGATGCTGACGCCCGGCAGCGAGCGCGACTCCATGTGATCGATGCCGGCGCCGAGCGTGAAGAAGCGCTCGAAGCGGCCGGTGATGTCGGTCTCGATCTGTTCTGGCGGCATCCCGGTGTAGAACGTCGCGACCACCACCTCCGGGATGTTGATGTCGGGAAACAGATCGACCGGCATCCGCACGAGGCTGGTCAGCCCGATCACCGTCGCGATCAGGGACACGACGATGACGAAGTACGGGTTGCGAATCGAAAACCCGGACATCAGCGCGCCTCCGCTGTGGTCGCGGCCGCGGCCATCACTTTCGGGGTGACGAGTGCGCCGGGCGTGAGCTGGCCGCGGCTGCCGACGACCACCAGGTCGCCGGCGGCCAGGCCTCGCTGCACCTCGACACGATCGGGCGCCTCGAGACCGATGGATACGGGCCGCACGACGATCCGGCCGCTGCCGTCCACGATCATCGTCGTGATGTTGTCGTCTTTCCGGTCGATCGCCTGCACGGGAACAATCAACACGCCGCGGGCTTGGTCGGTCCCGATCGACGCGTACGCGTACATGCCCGGAACGAGTTCGAGCTTCGGGTTCGGCACATCCACTTCGCTCTCCATCGTCCGCGTGTCGGGATTCAGCTTCTCAGCGAAGCGCGCGACCTTACCCTGAAACGATCGGCCCAGCGCCTGGACCTTGACGTCTACGGGTGCGCCGAGGTGAATGCGTGACACGGCCGATTCGGGGACTTGAATGATCAGCCGCAGCATCGAGTTCTGCGAGAGCCGCACCAGCGGCATCGCCTGACTCTGGGACGCGGTGCCGGCCTGAATCATGGCCCCGGTGTCGGCGTAGCGATGCGTGATCACGCCGGCAAACGGCGCCGTGATCCGGGCATACGCGAACAGCGTCTTCGTCTTGTTCTCGTTCGCCCTCGCCACGGCCAACTGTTCCTGCGCGGCGGCAATCGCCGCCTTCGCTGTGGCGACCTGCGCCTCACCGATGCGGTCGCGTCCCTGCGCCTCGTCAATGTCCTGCTGCGCCACGAGCGTCGGCCGTTGCTTCATCACCGCCGCGAGCCGCGCCGATCCGAGATGTGCGACCTCGTGCGCCGATTCGGCGCGGGCAAGATCCGCCTGCGCACGATTCACCTCCTCTTGGCCGTGCTTGACGCCCGCTTCGGCCGTCGTCATGTCGTCCTGCAGTTCCGGAATCTCGAGCACCGCGAGCAGTTGACCCGCGGTCACGCGATCACCGACGTCAACATTGATCGCCTTGACGTAGCCGGCGACCTTGGCGTGCACCTCGATCTCTTGATAGGGCCGAAACTCTGCCGCGAGCGTCAGGGTTTGGGCGAGGTCGCCGGTCACCACCTTCACCACCGCCACCGACGGGCGGTCGGCCGTCTCGGCGGCGCGCGGCTTCGTGCATGCCGTGCTGGCCGCCGCGCCCGATACCATCCCCGCGATCACGCCGAACGCTGTCCATCTGGTCATCCGCTTGTCCTCACGAGCGTGCGCAAGCCATCGATCGAACACTGCGGCGATCGACGGACAGCGATAACGTGTGCTTCTTCGCATATGCGACCGCTCGCCGCGGTCGACGAAATGGGCGAACGCACGGGAAACGGCGACTGCCGACGCAAACTCTGGAACGTCGAGATCGCCGCGGCACACTCCCCTTGCGGCGGATGCGCCGGTGTGCGACAAGTCGCGTGCGATCGATGGCTGCCGTCGCGAAGCGACGGTTAGGCGAGGGGTGCGGCGGGAGGCGCGCGCAGCGGCGGCGGTGCAGAACGAGCGAGCGACCGCGGCCGTGTGACGTCAGCGGCGGTGGCGAGGCGGGCAAGGGGCGCCGGCGCCACTGCGCGCTGCGGACGCGGCGACGTCAGCGCGAACACCGGCGCGACCGTGACTTTCTTCGGCGGACAGTCGACGTTCTTGCTGAAGCTGACGCCGTGAGATACCGGCTCGAGCCGCTGGCCGATCCGCGTCAGCGCCGGCACGCACACGAGCACGACGACGCTGAGAAGCGCGGCGATCCGCGCGAGCGAGGATGCAGAGCGGCGGGCGGACACGGATGTTCCCAAGGCGATTGAACTCATACTTTACCGGCGTCTGACCGACGGACGCAAGCAGATGCGCGCCTGCGCCTGTTCGCCCGCAATGGAACGCTGGCGCCGACCGCGATACATCCAACGGAAGCGACAACGCACAGGCAACGCGGGACACGGCATCAGCCGCGTCCGTTCGATCCCGGTATCGAAAGCATTCGTCGCGTCGCCGGCACCCGTAACAGCGCAGTGCCAATCGCCACGACGATCAACGAGGCCCACTGAGCCACGGTGATATCGAGCGCGACCCGCACGTTGATGCGGAGAAACTCAATCACAAATCGCGTCACGCCGATTGCGACCAGATAGCGCCCGAGCACGTGCCGATCGTCGACCCCGGCGCGGCGCCAACGAATCAGCAGCCATGTGACGACGACGAGCACAGCGGCCTCGTATAGCTGCGTGGGGTGGACACGATCCACCGTCGGCGGCGCGCCTTCTGGAAAGGCGACGCCCCACGGCAGCGAGGTCGGCCGCCCGTAGTCGTCGCCGACGAGGAAACAGCCGATTCGACCAAGCGCGTGTCCGGCCGTCAACGCCGGCGTTGCGGCCGCAAGCACCGGCACCATCGGCAGCCGCTTGCGGCTGAGCGTCAGCAGCCCGGCGGCCACGCCGCCACCGAATCCGCCGTACCAGCTCAACCCTGCGCGTGCGAACAGCAGACCGGCCAGCGGCTCTTCTCCAGCGTGCTCGGCGACGAACAGCAGCTTGGCGCCGAGCAGTCCGGCCGCGACGCCAATCGCCGCCGCATCAACCGCGTCCGCGCGCAGGTGGGAGCGCGCGAGCTCCCTCGAGAAGATCCACAGGCCGACCAGCGCCGCGATGGCGACCATCAGGCCAAAGCTGCTGATTTCGAACGATCCTACCCGCCCGATGACTGGATACATGCGCTGCGCTCCTGCTCCCATTAGAGCGCATCGGCGAAGTCGCCACCACGACGCGCGCGCATTCGGTACGTCGAATTGCGCTTGGCGATTGCGCATTTTATCGTTATATGGCAATATAGCCATATGGTGATTTACGAACCGGTCGATCCTCTGAGCCTGGCCTTCGCGGCGCTCGCGGATCCGACGCGGCGGGCCATCCTCGCCCGTCTCGCGGTGGGAGACGCCGACGTCGCAGAGCTGACCAGGCCGTTCGCCCTCAGCCAGCCGACGATTTCCAAGCACCTCAAGGTCCTCGAGCGCGCCGGCCTCGTGGTCCGCGGCCGCGACGCGCAGCGGCGTCCCCGCGCCCTCGTCGCCGCACCGCTCAAGCGCATCGATGACTGGCTGGAATCGTACCGAACGGTCTGGGAGCAGAAGTTCGCGAACCTGGACCGCTACCTCACCACCCTGCCCAAGAAGGAGAAACGCCGTGGCCGCGCGCAGCGATAGCAACACACCCGCAACGACTACTCATACCGCGACGGTCACGCTACCGTCCGAACGGGACATCGTCATCACGCGGCGCTTCGCGGCGCCGCGGACGGTGGTCTTCGAGGCCTGGACCAGCCCCGGACACGTCGCGCAGTGGTGGGATCCGAACGGCTTGCCGCTGACCGTCTGCGAGATCGACCTTCGGCCGAACGGGCGGTTCCGATTCGTCACGCACGGCTCCAACGCCCATCCGTTCACCGGCGTGTACCGCGAGATCGCCCCGCCCGCGCGGCTCGTCTTCGCGACCCCCTCGCCGTCCGGCGCCGAATCGGTCGGCACGCTCGTCTTCAGCGAGAGCGACGGCACGACGACGCTGACGCTGACCATTACGTGCGAATCGAGAGCGGATCGCGATGCGTTGCTCGAAATGCGGGTGGATGCGGGCACCGCCCGAACCCTGGACAACCTCGACGCGTACCTTCACTCACAGCCGGAGACGAACAGATGACGATGAACACCTATGTGAATTTCGCGGGCAACTGCGCCGACGCCTTCCGCTTCTACGCCACCCATCTCGGGGGCACGATCGGGATGATGATGACGCACGGCGAGTCTCCCGACCAGAGCCACGCCAATCCCAAATGGAAGGACGCGGTCTTGCACGCGCGCCTCTCGATCGGCGGCACCGAACTGATGGGCGCCGACATCCCGGACGCGGAGCCGATGCGCAGCGCCTACCTGTCGCTCGGCGTCAGCAGCGACGCCGAGGCAGAGCGCGTGTTCGACGCCCTCGCCGCCGGCGGCACGGTATTCATGCCGATGCAGGAGACATTTTTCGCGACGCGATTTGGCCAGCTGCGCGACCAGTTCGGCATCAACTGGATGATTCTGCACGAGCGCCCCATGCCGGCACGCGGATAACGCCGCCGATCCGATCGCGCGCCGCGCGCGTGAGCGCGCGGCGCGCGGCACAGCAGACGTTGTAATTCGAAACGTCTTCAACGATGATCGAATGATGATCCGGATGTTGTCGGTTGCCGTCGCGGCCGGGCTGGTCGCGACGGGCCTCTGGGCGCTTGCGAGGCGCCAGCGATTGCACGCGCCGCGGGACCTCGGTCGCATCAGCGAGGCGTGGCTGAGCGATCCGCGAAGCTATAACCACACCATCGAGTGACCAGGTAGCGGCCCGCCGGCGCGCGAGCCCGCTGCTCGCCGGCCCGATCATCCGCCGGCAGATCATGCTGGATCTTCGCCGCACCCGCTGAAAAAGGTCCCGCGTCAGGGCCGATTCGGCGTCGAGGACACAGGGTGCCGGCGAACGACGATTCGCGCCGGCGCCCTGTCATCCTCGCCGTGCTATGTCGAGGTGCGCCGGACGTTCTCCGCTCGCGGCCCTTTGGGGCCTTCGCCGACGTCGAACGTCACGCTGTCCCCCTCACGCAGATCGTTGATCCCTTCGCCGTAGATCGCGCTCTGGTGGAAGAAATAGTCCTGCCCCGAATCGTCCTTGATGAACCCGAATCCCTTGTCGCCGCGCAACGTCCGAATCTTTCCTGTCATCGCCACCTCTCCTGGTTGATGTCCGCGCCTGACTCACTGCCGACCGACGATACGATTGCCGTCCGCGAGATGTTGCTCGGCCGCCTGCAGCAGGATCGTGATCGCCTGCGCGCGGCTGACCGACTTGGTGCCGTTCCGGGTATCGACCGGTAATTTGTACCGGGTTGCGACCTCGACATTGGGGCCCTTCAACGCAATCTGGCCGCCCCCTTCGTCCGCGTCGAGCGTTCGAAACCGCAGAAAATAGCGGTACGCGTCCGCCGCCTCGGCGTACGCCTGCAGCGCATCGGATTCGTGGATCCCGATGGTATGGTCGCGCAGGGCGTTGATCTCGGTGTCGAACTCCTTGAGCCGGTCGCGGGCCTCGGTGCGGGCCGGACCGCTGCCGCTCGACTGCACCTCGGCTTGAAGCGCCTTGCCGCTGGCGTACGCGCGCTCGAACTTGTGCTGGTCGACCCCACCGCAGCCGGCCATCCAGATGGAGACGGCCGCAATCGCCAGCAGTCGGGGCGCGCTCGTGATCATCCGTACAATTCTACTCGGGCTGAGCGGTCGAGCCGCGTCCGGCCGGCCGCGGCAGCCAGGTCGCGCCGCAGCGCCGGCACACCACCATGTCGAGGCTTTCGGGGCCGTCACGAACGACCTGATGCTCGTCGTTGCCGGAGCCGCAGTTCGGGCAGCGCCATTGCGGCTGGTCGTCGTCGGTGTCGAGCGCCTCACTCATCCGGAGTTCGCCCGGGTGCAATCAGCGGACCAGGGAAAAACGCCTTGGTCTCCTCATACTCTTGCAACAAGTTTTCGCTACATTGCTTCTCAGACGGTCCATCCAGACCTGAGAAGTGATGATGTTCGCACACACCGGTGTTCGGTCGAGCTCTGCGGGGCTGAGCGGCACTACCTGCGGGGCGTGCAGGAGACGAACGCGTCATGCCCGGTGACCTTCACGTCGATCGATCGGGCTGGAACTCCGGCCGTTGCGGTCTGAGCCCCGGATGGTGAGCGTCACGCTGCAGCGCGGGCCGGAGGGCCATCCGATGCTCGATTGCCCGATCTGCGGCGCCGAGCCGCTGCGCCGCCTGTTGCTCCTGGCGAAGAGCGATCGCACCTGGTACCTGCGGTGTTCCGCATGCCGTCGTGTCTTCGTCGCCGATCTCGTGGATCCGCCGCGCCCCGCCGATGACGCGCAATAACGGCCTTACGCGCGCGGCGTCAGTGCGCTGGTTTCAGAGCTTCTACTTCCGGCTCGCCTTCAGCTTCGTCGTCTTCGTGGTGTCGCTGCTGATCGCGCAGAGCGCGATCTTCAGCCTCGTCATCGCGCGCCGGCCGTTCCCCAACCGCGCCCCCAACAACGTCGTCGCGATCGTCGCCGCCGATCTCGGATCGGCGCTGGCGCAGGATCCGTCGCTCGACGTCGACGCTTTCCTCAAGCGCGAGTACGGCTCGGTGCAGCCCGCCTACGCGGTGATGAAGGACGGCGCGATCGCGTCCAACCGCACGGCGCCTCTCGTCGAGGAGGTGCGGCGTTCGGTCGAGGGCGTGCTGGCCGGCAAGGACCCCAGCCGCGACGGCGATGAACCGGTGGTGACGCTGCCGCCGTTCGTGATGGCGCCGATCCAGGTCGGCGGCGAACTGCGCGGGATTGCCGTGCTGCCGCCGGCGTTCCCCGGCAATCCGGTGGCCCGCGACGTGGCCCGGCTGCTGTCGGTGCCCGGGACCGGGTTGCTGGTACTGGCAACGGTGCTGGCCGCGGTCTTCATCTTCGAGCCGTCGCGGCGGCGGCTCAAGGCGTTACAGCATGCCAGCCGGCGGCTGGGCGCCGGCGATCTTTCGGCCCGCGTCCCGGTGACCGGCAGCGACGAGATCGCCGACGTCGCCGCGACGTTCAACAGCATGGCCGCCGCGCTCGCCGAACGCGACCAGGCGCTCAGGACGGTCGAGCGCCTGCGCGCGCAGATGCTCGCCGACGTCTCGCACGAGTTGAGAACGCCGCTCACCGCAATGCGCGGCTACGTCGAGACGCTGCACATCGCCGGCGGGTCGCTCGACGCCGAGACGCGCGAGCGTTACTTCGCCACCCTCGAACGCGAAACCTACCGGCTCGATCGGATCGTCAAGGACCTGCTCGATCTCGCCCGGTTCGAAAACGGCGCCGCCGATCTGGAGATCAGGGATTTTGCCATCCGGCGGCTGTTCGAGCATGTCCTCGATCGTCATCGCCAGGAGATCCTGAAGTGCGGGTTGTCAGTCGAGGTCAGCGTCTCGGACGCGGCCGATCAGATCGGCGGCGATCCCGGCCGGATCGAACAGGTCATCGACAACCTGTTCGCCAACGCCCTGAAGCACACGCCGGATCGCGGCCGCATCGCGCTGTCCGCGGCGATTGCGGACGGCCGCGCGGTGCTTGCGGTCGCGAACACCGGCGCCGCGATCCCGGCCGAGCACATCGCCCATCTGTTCGAGCGCTTCTACAAAGCCGACCAGGCGCGCGTCAACGCCGAGGACGGCAGCGGTCTCGGGCTGTCGATCGCCAAGGCGATCGTCGAACGCCATCGCGGCACGATCGACGTCGTCAGCGAATCAGGCCGGACGATCTTCTCGGTCTCGCTGCCGCACGATCCGCCGATCGCCGGCAGGGGTCACGCCTCGTCGACGAACTTGTAGCCGACGCCCCACGCGGTCAGCAGCAGCTCGGGATCCTGCGGGTCGGTTTCCACCTTGCGCCGCAGCCGGCTGACGACGGTGTCGACCGTGCGTTCGGTGACGTAGGTATCGCCGCCCCACACGCGCGCCAGCAGCGCCTGCCGGCTGAAGACGATGCCCGGGTTTGCGGACAGCAGGTACAACAGATCGAACTCCTGTTTCGTCAGGTCGATCGATGCGCCGCGCAGCTTCGCCAGCCGCTTGTCGGCGTCGACCGTCAGCTCCCCACGCGTCAGGTGGTGCGTGTCGCGCACGGCGCCGCGATCGAGGCGCTCGTGGCGGCGGAACAACGCGCTGACGCGGGCGACCAGCTCGCGCACGCCGAACGGCTTGGCGAGATAGTCGTCTGCGCCGCTCTCGAGGCCAAGCACGGTGTCCGACTCGGTATCGCGCGCCGTCACCATCAGGATGGGCGTCGCCCGGTTGGCGCCCTCGGTGCGCAGCGCGCGACAGAGGGTGATGCCGTCGAGGCCCGGCAGCATGATGTCGAGGACGATCAGATCGAACCGATGCGCCCGGCCGCGTTCGAGCGCGGCGGCGCCGTCCCCCAGCTCCACGACCTCGAAGCCGGCGAGCGCGAGGTGAAAACGCACCAGCTCGCGAATCGCCGGTTCGTCTTCGACAATCAGAATCCGGCGTTTCGGGGCGCCGTTGCCGGCGTTGAGGTCGGTCATGGAGTTGTCGCTCTTTCGTGACATTCGACATCCGAAATGGACGCCGAACGCAATCATCGTCATCTCAAACGGTCGTCACAGCCGCGCCACACTCTTCGCGTCCAATGATCTACAGGGCTGCGACGAGCACGCTGCAATCAGCAGACCAGCTCGGCGGCACCGGCGTCTGAACTACTGGAGGGATTGATGATTCGACATGCGCACGACATTCGGTGGGTCCTGTCAGGGCTGGTGATCACCGCCCTGCTGACGGCCGCGCCACAGGCGTACGCGCAGTCAGCCGCGCAGCGCATCGATCCCCTGCTGCAATTGAACGGCTCGGTCGAGGCGCTGGTCGCGCGCGTCTCGCGCAGCGTGGTCCAGGTGGTCGTCACCAGTTATGGTCCGGTCGACAAGTCACGCACGAACACGGACCTGGTGCTCGGCCGCCAGCGCAGCATGGGATCGGGCGTCGCCATCGACGCGGACGGCTACATCATCACCAATGCCCATGTCGTGAGCAACGCGAGACGCGTCCAGGTCGTCCTGCCCGGGGTCGGCGACGAGGGGGACCAGCGGACGAGCGGCGCGCGCGGCCGCACTGTCGACGCGGCGGTCGTCGGCGTCGCGCCGGAGATCGATCTCGCGCTGCTGAAGGTGAGCGGCATCACCTTGCCGGCGCTGCCGCTCGCGCCGTACGGCGGCGTCCATCAGGGTGAGCTGGTGTTCGCCTTCGGCAGCCCCGAGGGCATGCGCAATTCGGTGACGATGGGGATCGTCAGCGCCGTGGCGCGCCAGCGGGATCCCGACAACCCGATGGTGTACGTGCAGACGGACGCGCCGATCAATCACGGCAACAGCGGCGGACCGCTGATCAACGTCAGGGGCGAGCTCGTCGGCATCAACACCTTCATCCTCAGCGACTCGGGCGGCAGCCAGGGCATGGGCTTCGCCATCCCGGCGGCGCTGGTGCGGATCGCGTATCCCAAGCTGCGCCAGTTCGGCCACCTGCACCGCGGCGAAGTCGGGATGCTGCTGCAGACGGTCACGCCGCTGCTCGCCGACGGCCTGCAGCTGGCCCAGGATTGGGGCGCGATGATCTCGGACGTCGCCAGCGGCAGTCCCGCCGAGACCGCCGGTTTGAAAGTGAAAGACATCGTGCTGCAGATTGACGAGACGCCGGTCGACGGCGTACCGACAATCGCGTTGGAGCTGTTCACGCGGAGCGCTGGGGACACGGTACGCCTTCGCATCCTGCGCGGGCACGACACGCTGACGCTCGACGTCCCGGTCGCCGAGCGTCCGCACGACGTCGATCGGTTGACCGATCTGGTGGAGCCGGAGACCAGCGTCGTGGCGAAGCTGGGGATCTTCGGCATCGCACTCGACAAGGACAATGCCCGCCTTGCGGTGTCGTCGCGGGCGCCGTTCGGCGTGGTCGTCGTGGGCCACACCCAGGACGAAGGCGATCGCCCGGATACGGGGCTGATCACGGGCGACACGATTCACACCGTCAACGACACCGTGGTGACGTCGGTCGCCGATCTCAGTGCGGCGCTCGACAGGATGACGCCGCGCAGCGCGGTGGTGCTGCACATCGAGCGGAACGGGCAGTTCATTTTTCTACCGTTCGAGCTCGAGTAGGCGCGCCGCGGCCGCGCCGTTCACCGCCGCGTCAGCAGCACCGCCGATGGTCCGCCGAAACGGATCACGCGTCCCGCGTCGGCCACCTCCGGCATCCGGCCATCGTCGCAGAAGTCAGCGTCTTCGGTCGTGAGGATCGGATCGCATGCGGCGCTTCCGATCCGCACGGTGCCCGAGTCGCGCAGCCGGGTCACGAGCACCCACCGGCCGCGCCGCATCACCACGGTATCCTCGTCGGCGGCGAAGACCTCGAACGGCGCGCGCCGATCGCGCAGATCCGCCTCGTGCCGGCGCAGGTCGAGCAGCGTGCGGTACAGGCGCTCCACGCCGGCGTGCGGCAGCGCTGCCCTCTCGCTCCACGATAG
Organism: Acidobacteriota bacterium; assembly: GCA_025463215.1. Taxonomy (GTDB): domain Bacteria; phylum Acidobacteriota; class Vicinamibacteria; order Vicinamibacterales; family CAVVIG01; genus CAVQFC01. The sequence goes on from JAOBWF010000139.1 coordinate 25,437, forward strand.
CCGGCTCAACGCGAACGTCGAGGGATCCTGCGGGTCCGGGATCTGGGCCCGCGTCAACGGATCGGCGAACGCCTCGAACGCGGCGAACTCCTGCCGGCGTCCGTCGGTCATCGCGCGGCCGAGCGCCGCCTCATGATCGGTGAAGTACAGAAACGGCGTCGATGCCGCCCATTCCTGGCCCATGAAGATCAACGGCGTCTGCGGCACCAGGAGCAGCAGGGCCGAGGCGGCGCGAAACGCGTCCAGGCCGATGCCGTGATGCAGGCGATCGCCGAAGGCGCGGTTGCCGACCTGATCGTGATTCTGCAGGCAGACCACGAACTGCGACGGGGCGAGCGCGCCGGGATCGGAGCCGCGCGGGCGCCCGGTCGTCGCGGTGGGCTGGCCGACGTAGAACCAGCCCCGACGAATCGTCGCCGCGAGGTCGCGGGCGGCGCCCCTGACGTCGGCGAAGTAGCCGTCCCGATCGCCGGCGAGCGCCACGCGCACCTGATGATGGAAGTCGTCCGCCCACACCGCGTCGAGGCCGAAGCCGCGCGGCGGCGCCTCCACGACCGCCGCCAGGTTGCGCTCGTCCTCGGCGATCAGGATCACCGGCCGGGTGGCGCCTTCGTCGATCCGTTCGCGCAGCTCCGCGAGGAAATGCCGCGGACCCTGGTCGATCAGCGCGTGCGTCGCGTCGAGGCGGAGGCCGTCGACGTGATACTCGTGAATCCAGTGGCGCGCGTTTTCGATCAGAAAGGCACGGACATGTTCGCTGCCGTTGCCGTCGAGATTGATCGCCCCACCCCAGCCGTTGGTGTGCCGCTCGGAAAAATACCGCGGGCTGTAGGCGGACAGATACGCGCCGTCAGGCCCGAGATGGTTGTAGACCACGTCGAGGATCACGGCGAGGCCGTGCAGGTGGGCGGCGTTGATCAGGCGCCTCAGATCGTCGGGACTGCCGTAATGACGGGACGGCGCAAACAGATCGACGCCGTCATATCCCCAGTTGCGCGTCCCGGCGCTCTCCGCAACCGGCATCAACTCGATGGCGGTCACGCCGAGCGCCGCAAGATACCCGAGGCGTGATTCGACGCCGGCGAACGTTCCCTCGGTCGTGAAGGTGCCGACGTGCAGCTCGTAGATCACGAGCGCGTCGCGCCCCACACCCGGCCAGGCCTGGTCGGTCCAGATGAACTCGGAAGGATCGACGTAGGCCGAGGCGCCGTGGACGCCGTCCGGCTGCCAGCGCGACGCCGGATCCGGCAGGCCCTTGCCGCCGTCGATGCTGAAGCGATAACGGGTGCCGGTGGCGACGTCCGGTTCCCATCCGGTGAAGACGCCGTCAGCCCGCCGCGCCAGCGCGCGCGTCACGGTGAAACGGTCGTGCTCGAACACGACGTCGACCGTCGCGGCGTCAGGCGCCCACACCGAAAACGTCGCGCCGCCCGCGGCTGGAATCGCGCCGAGCGTCGGTAGCCACGTGAGTCGCTGCGGCGCCTCGATCATGCCGCGTGAAACAGCACGCGGTATGCCGCGCGGCGGCAGGCGCCAAGCGTCAGGGTATGGCGCTTGCGTAGCGAGAGGACACGTCGCTTCACCACCACGCCAATCGTTCCCACATCATCAGGAGCCAGCGTCCATGTATCACCACGTAAAGAAGTTAATGTATACAGTGCGCGTCGACGCGCCCGACCCCGCCTTCGGCAACATGCTGCTCGAGCAGTTCGGCGGCGCGAACGGTGAGCTTGCCGCCGCGATGCAGTACTCGATTCAGGGACTCAACTGCGACGACCTCGAGCGTAAAGATCTGCTGATGGACATCGGCACGGAGGAGCTGAGCCACCTCGAAGTCGTCGGCGTACTCACCCGCCTGCACCTGAAGCCGATGAAATTCAATCGCGAGGATGCCGAGGCGGATCCGCTGATCGCCATCGCCGGCGGCGGCGGCGTCAACTTGTACAACTCGATGGGCAATGCCTGGACCGCCGATTACCTGAAGGTCACCGGCGAGCTCGACGTCGATCTGCGCAGCAACATCGCGGCGGAGGCGCGCGCCAAGATCGTCTACGAACGGCTCATCAATTTCACCGACGACGCCGGGACGAAGGATGCGCTGCAATTCCTGATGACCCGCGAGATCACGCACATGAAGGCGTTCACCGCGGCGCTCGAAAGCCTCGGTAAGCCGCGGTTCTCGATCGGCAAGATCCCGCCGACCCCGATCCTCGTCGACCAGTTCTTCAACGACTCCACCGGCATCGGCGACGAAGGCGAGATCGATGCCCGCGGGCCGTGGAACGAAGGCGGGGAATGGACGTTCGTCGAGGCGCCCGCGTTCCAGGACATCCGCCAGGCGTCGCAGTCTGGCGAGGGGATCGACGACCGCCGCACCAGCGTCACCAGCGAGCCGGAGATGGTCCGCGAGCTGCTCGTCGACCAGCTCAGGGATCTGCTCCATGCCGAGGGGCAGCTGCTCAAGGCGCTGCCGACGATGGCCAGCGCCTCCTCGTCTGATCTCCTCCAGATGGCGTTCCAGAAGCACCTCGCCGAAACCGAAGATCACGCCGCGCGGCTCAAGGAATGCCTCGAGCAGCTCGGCGCCGCCGATACGAAGGCCAAACCGTGCAAGGGCATGGCGGGGCTGATCGAAGAGGGCCAGGAAGTGATCGACGAGGGCGAGGAGATGGACGACGTCGCCGCGGATCTCGCGCTGATCGCGTCGGCGCAGAAGGTCGAACACTACGAGATCTCCGGCTACGGCACCGCGCGCACCCTCGCGGGACAGATCGGCCAGCCGGCGATCGCGCAGATTCTGATGAAGACGCTCGCGGAGGAGGAAGTCGCCGACAACCTGCTGACGCAGATCGCGCGGGAGCTGATGGGCGGTCTGCGCACGGGCGCCGGGACCACCGCGGCCGAGGACGCGGGTGTGATCATGGAGCGCGACTCGAAGACGACCCGCAACCGGACGGCGGGCGACGATGACGACGTCAGCGGCGGACCGCAGTCGAAGCCGTCCCGCTCACGGTCGACGACGAAGCGGTAACGCGCGTTCTACGACCTCGTAGCGCAGCGGCTTCAGGCCTGCCACCCTGCAGGCTGAAGCCCTGCGCTTGACACGCATCCGCAAGCGGCTCGACTGTGTGTTCACTGTTGTCGCGCGGGCCTTCAGGCCTACTCCTGGACGGCCGATCTGAACGTCTGCACGACACACGTCAGAACGGTTCGCCGTCGCCGGTCGACAACAGGGCTTCGAGCAGATCCCACTGCTCGTCGTCCCGAGCAGACGCGGGCCGCGCCTGGAACAGGGTCCACTGTTCCGTGTGCACGGCGGCGTTTCCCGGGGCGAGCTGTTCGAAGGGTCCCAGCGTCTCGACTTCGAGGTAGTCCTCGATCGTGAACAGCTCGTTGTTGCACCCGAAATCCGGATAGCTCGCGCCCGCCTGCCATCCGAATCGTTTCACGAACACCACTTCGTCCAACTGCACGGCGCACCAGCCGGCCGCGTTGCCGACCCCGATTTTCTGCGCGGTCGTGCGCGACAGATCCGGCGTGAGCGCGATCAGCCGGGGACCGATCCGCCACCGCGGATCGGCGAGGTCCGTATAGGACCACTGCACCATCGCGCGCGCCGGCAGGAAGTCCTCGGTGTGGCTGCGGAACGGCGGCTGCGGCACGAACGCCGTTGCGCGTCCGGCGACGATCGAGATCGCCCACGGCGCAACCCGAACCGGCCAGCAGGTGCGGTTGACGATGCGATGCGTGACGATGATGCGGGAGCCGGCGGCCGCGATCGCAATCGTCAGGTGCTTCTCGATGCCGGCGGCGTCGACCGGTTGGACGAAGCTCCCGGCGCGCGCGTCGTGGACGTCGCACGCGATCGGCAGCGTGTCGGGCGCGTACGATCCGGGCATCGATTCCGGTGCCACCCAGAGCCGGTGCCCGCCGATCGGTTTCCAGGGACCGAGCGGCGTGGGCGTCGAGCGATCGCCGGCTGACGCCAGCAGGTTGTCTGATCCGACGAATCCGTACCGAACGATCCGCAGGCCCTCCGCCACCGACACCACGAGATCGACGACCCCGTTGGTGAGCGTGTACGCGGCTGTCATGATCGCGGCATCAGGCCGCGTCACTGATCCGGGTGCGATCGCGCACGTAGCGCGACAGCGACTCTTCGAGCGGCGGCAGCAGCGGACCGCGCTCGCTGCCGAGCGCGCTGTACGGCGGCCGCGCCGCCGGCGCGCGCGACACGAGCCGCTGGCAACCCTCGACGCCGTTGGGATTGAGGCCGGCGACACGCGCAGCGATTTTCGCGAGCTCGAACCACGTCAGCGCGCCGCTGTTGGCGACGTGCCAGATGCCATTGGCGCCGTCGATCAGCAGGTCGAGCGCGCGGTCGACGAGATCCGGGACGTAGGTCGGCGACACGATCGCCTGGTTGGTGGCGCGGACGGTGGCGCCGGTCGCAAGCTGGTCGAGCACCTGGGTCACGAAGTTGGCGCGGTCCCACGGTCCGAAAAACGCGCTGGTGCGGATCACCAGCGCCGCGGGCGCGAGCGCGAGGACGCGCCGCTCGGCCTCGACCTTGGTACGGCCGTACACGTTGAGGGGCCCTACCGGATCGCTTTCGACGTACGGGCGCTTCAGCCCGCCGTCGAAGACCAGATCCGACGAGAACGTCACGAGCTGAATGCCGCGCTGGCGGCAGACGGTGGCGAGCACCGCCGGGCCGACGGCGTTGGCGCGCCGGCACGCCGACGGCTCGCGTTCGGCCTCGTCGACCCGGACGTAGCCTGCAGCGTTGACGATCGCCCACGGCTGCCACCGCGCGATCGCGCCGCGCACCGCGTCGGGATCGCTGATTTCCATGTCGCGCCGCGTCAGCGCGACGTACGGCAAGCCGCGCAGTTCGCACGCCTGGGCGAATGCGCGTCCGAGGGTGCCGTTGGCGCCGGTGATCAGGATCGGACGCGCCGACGAAGGCAGCGGGCCCGCCGGCCTGCGCCACCATCCGGGGACGCTCAAGGCCGGATGGTCCGGCGTGCGGCCGGCGCCGAGATCGGCGATGATGCCGCCCACCGCGGTGCGCCGCGGCGTGCCGGTGCGGACGTCGAAGGCGCCGGGCTCGTAGTACTTCGCCTCGACCCGGGTCAGCAGCGAATCCCAGTCCCACGAGCCGAGCAGCGCCCACGCGGTCACGGCGCGGACGTCGGCGCCCTGGGCGGCGGCGGCGTGCGCACCCTGCCAGGCGTCGACCAGCCAGCGCATCTGCTCTTCACGGGTACAGCCGATGTGCGCTTCGGTGATCGCGACCGGCAGCCCGTAGCGCTCCCACGCCTCGGTGAGCACGGCGGCGTGGCCGCGCAGGCCGACGCCAGGGACCCGCACCGCTTCGACGTCGGCATAGCGCTGTTTGCCGTTGCCGCCGTGCGCCTCGCGCGGATAGCGATCGAGCCGGCCATCGAGGTAGCGATCGCTGGTGACGTAATAGTTCAACCCGATGATCGCCGGCGGAACCGGCGCGCGGCGGATCGCTTCGAGCTGGACGCGCCCGCCCCGGGCGCACAGATAGCGCCACAGCGGATGGCGCTCGGTGACGCGGCCGGTCAGCAGGTCGAGGCTCAGCCAGCGCCGCTTGTTCTCGAATGCCGCCTGCGCCGCGACGTCGCGCGTCGCGCGGACGTGGCCGGCGTCCTCGGTCTGGACCAGCTCGGCGTCGGGCGCGTGCCCGCGGATCGCGGCCATCGCCGCGCCGATCGCGCGGCATTGATGCAGCAGCGCCGCGACGAAGGCGCGGTCGTTGCGCTCATGGGGATACCAATGGCCGTAGAGCGCGGCAAACCGCGCGGTCGTGAGCGGCTCGTTGATCGGCGTGTAGCGACGGATCCACGGATAGCGCGCCGCGAACGCCGACGCGTATTCCGCCAGCTTCTCGGGGAACTTCGGATCGAGCAGGTGCGTACCGGCCGGTCCGCTGCCGTGATGGACCAGGCCGACGATCGGCTCGACGCCCAGTTCACGCAGCCGCCCGAGCGCGCGATCCGAGGCGCTCCAGTCGGCGCGGGCGACGCCGTCCGGTGCGACACGCTCCCACAGCACCGGGAATCGCAACGCCTTGATCCCGAGTGCGGCAATCGCGTCGAGATCCCCGGCGCGGGTGTAGTGCCCGCAGCGCTCGAGTTGATCGACGAAGTGATCGCCGATCCGGTTGATCGTGCACTCGATGCCGCCCCACAGTTCGATCGGTCGGTTCGCCATCATGAAGATGCCACGCAGTCGGCGCGCCGCACTCCCGCGATCTTCGAGAAGGTCGTCAACGCCTGCGCCACCACCTGGTCCATGTTGTAGTACTTGTAGGTGCCGAGGCGGCCGACGAAATGGACCCCCGGCGTCACCGCGCCCAGTTCCTGGTACCGCTTGTAGAGCGCCGCGTTCTCCGGCCGCGGAATCGGATAGTACGGGTCCCCTTCCGCCTGCGGATACTCGTACACCCGCGTCGTCTTCGCATGCGTCTGGCCGGTCAGATGCTTGAACTCGGTGACCCGCGTATAGAGGTTGTCGTTCGGATAGTTGATCACGGCCACGGGCTGCACCTGCTCGGTGTTCAGCGTCTCCCACTGGAACTGGAGGGAGCGGTAGGGCAGCTTGCCGAACCGATAGTCGAAGAACTCGTCGATCGGGCCGGTGCAGATCACTTCGTCGTAGAGGATGCTGCCCTCGATCTCGTGGTAGTCGGTGTTGAGCAGGATCTTGATGTTGGGGTGATCGAGCAGCCGCTCGAACATGCGGGTGTAGCCCTTGAGCGGCATCGCCTGGTAGGCGTCGGTGAAGTAGCGATCGTCCCGGTTGGTGCGCGTCGGCACGCGCGCCGTCACCGCGGCGTCGAGCTCCGACGGATCGAGCCCCCACTGCTTACGCGTGTAGTTGCGGAAAAATTTCTCGTAGAGCTCGCGTCCCACCTGGTTGAGGATGACGTCCTCCGACGTCTTGAGCTCGGCGCGCGGCTCGGCGACCGACTTGTAGAACTCGCCGAGCTGGAACGCGTTGAACGACGTGCCGTAGAGCGTGTTGATAGTGTCGAGATTGATCGGGATCGGGACCAGGCGGCCGTCGACCCACGCCCGCACGCGGTGCTGATAGGGAAACCACTCGGTGAAGCGCGACAGGTAGTTGAACACCTCGCGCGAATTGGTGTGGAAGATGTGCGGTCCGTACTTGTGAATCAGGATGCCGTGCTCGTCGTGGTAATCGTAGGCGTTGCCGCCGATGTGCGGCCGCTTGTCGACCAGCAGGACGCGCTTGTCGAGCCCCGCGGCGAGCCGCTCCGCCAGCACACAGCCGGCGAAGCCGGCGCCGATGATCATGTAATCGAACACTGGATGCCCTTCCTAGGACGCGTTACGCGCGTGGGTTTCGCCGCGGGACTTGCGGGCGGCGATCGCCTGCTCCACCTGCTGCCGCATGCGCAGCCAGGTGCCGTCCCACGACATGTGCGTGAGGAACGCGTCGGCGGCGCGCAGCCGTCCGACCGGTTCCTCTCTCAGCGCGGCCTCGACGGCGGCGACGAACTCCTCGACCGTGTCGGCGATCCGCGCCAGTCCCTGTTGCCCGTACGGCCGGACCACGTCGCGGATCGACGTCGACACCACCGGCTTCCCCGCCGCCAGGTATTCGGGGGTCTTGGTCGGGCTGATATAGCGCGTCGCGTCATTGCGCGCGAACGGCAGCATCGCCACGTCCCACCCCGCGATGTAGTCCGGCAGCTGGGCGTAGGTCTTGCCGCCGAGGTAATGGACATTGGCGGCACGCGGCAGGCTGACGGGATCGACCTTCGCCGTCGGCCCGACCAGCACGAGGTGCCAGTCGGGGCGCGCCGCGGCGACGCCGGCGAGCAGCCCGTAGTCCATGCGCTCGTCGATGACGCCGAAGAAGCCGATGCGCGGTCCGGGGATGCCGGCTTGATCCGCCGGCTCGTGCTGGATGTGGCGCGCGCGCGCGAAATGCGCGACGTCGACGCTGCTCGGAAACGCATGGACGTTGGCGTGGCTGGCGCGTTTCGCTTCGTACAGCGTCTGCCCGCCGGTGAAGACGACGTGCGCCCGTCGGAAGAGCTCGGCCTCGAGCCGCTGCAACTCGGGCGGTGCGCCGGCAAACGCGGAAAGCTCGTCCATGCAGTCGTACACGACAGCCGCGGCATCTAAACCATGCGTAAAGAGCAGCGCCATCGGCGTGTAAAACCAGACCACAAAATCCCCTGGGACATGCCGACGAATGGCATCGCCGAGGAGGCGGCGCTGCCAGTCGCGATGCTCGTCAGGGCTGAGCGTGGCCGGCAGATGAGGGACCGCCACCAGGACTCCGGTGGCGTCCCGCGTCACCTCGATGTGCGCAGGGCCGTCGCCGAGGATCGGTTCTTCGACGTAAAGCACGGCACCCGTTTTCGCGGCGCGGCTGAGCAGATGTTGCGGCCGCTGGAACACGAAGTGCCATCGCAAATGTGAAACGCAGACTATATTCATGTGCACCCGGCGGCACAGATTCCAATTTTCGTGCCGGTGGGGAGCCTACGGAATCAGCACCGTCGGGCGTAGCGGAACGCGTCGCGCGTATTCCAGCGCGACACGCGCGGCCGCGGCGGCGGCGCGGCCGGCGTCGGCCAGCGCGACGATCGATCCGCCGAAGCCGCCGCCCGTCAGGCGCGCGCCGTACACCCCGGCCTCGTCGCGCGTCAACCCGACCAGCAGATCGATCTCCGGCGTCGAGATCTCGAAATCATCGCGCATCGATGCGTGCGACGCCGCCATCAGCCGGCCGAATTGCTGAGCGTCGCCGGCGGTCAACGCGTCGCGTGCGCGCAGCACCCGATCGTTTTCGGTGACGACGTGACGGGCGCGACGGTCGAGCGGCGGCGGCAGCGCGGTGCGCGCGAGATCCGCGACGGTCGCATCCCGCAGTTCGCGGACGCCGAGCAGCCGCGCCGCTGCTTCGCACTCGGCGCGCCGCGTCCGGTATTCTCCGCCCGCGTGCCGGTGTGTCACGCCGGAATGGATCACGATCAGCCCTGTCGCCGCGGGCAACGGGATCCGCTCGTAGACGAGCGACCGCGTGTCGAGAAACAAGGCGGCATGTTCGTCGGCGAGGCTCGCCGCCATCTGGTCCATGATCCCGACCGGCGCGCCGACCAGGCCGGTTTCCGCCCGCTGCGCGATCTTCGCCAGCGCCACATCGTCCAGCGGCAACCCGAACATCGCGCGCAACCCGCGCAACAGCGCCACCTCGAGCGACGCGCTCGACGACAGTCCGCCGCCGAGCGGCAGATCCGACTCGATGCGCGCATCGAAGCCGCCGACCACCTGTCCCGATTCACGCAGCGACGCGGTGACGCCGGCGATGTAATCGCCCCAATGTCCGGTGCGCGCTTCGTCGCCGAGGCCGTACTCGATCCAGGCCTCCTCGTCGCCGACGTCGCGGCTCCAGGCGCGGACGCGCCGATCGACGCGCGGCGCGAGCGCGACCCGCGTCCGCTGCGGCGTCGCGATCGGAAATACGAACCCGCCGCTGTAGTCGGTGTGCTCGCCGATCAGGTTGACGCGGCCGGGTGCGTCTGCCGTCGCCGCCGACGGCCGATCGAACAGGATCTCGAACGTCCGGGCATGCTGCTCGATCACAGCGCCACCTGTACCGCTTTCAGCTCCGCCGCCTTGTCGTCGGGGTCGGTATCGGCAGTGAAGACGCCGGCGCCGATTTCGCTGCCGGCGAGATATTTCAGGCGATCCGGCATCCGGTACGCCGGATAGAACTCGACGTGCAGGTGCGCCTCGGGATACTGCCCGCCGTCGGTCGGCGCCTGGTAGATCGCCATGATGTAAGGGAACGGCCGGCTCCACAGGCCGTCGTACTTGAGCAGAACGCTCTTCAACGCGCGCGCGAAATCGGCGCGGGCGGCCGCAGTCAAATCCGCGAGTGACGCGGTGCGGCGCTTCGTCGCGATCCACACTTCGTACGGATACCGAGCGCACACCGGCACGAACGCCGCGACATCCGGGCCCTCATACAGGACGCGGCGCCCGGTTGCGAGCTCCTCCGCGACCAGGCGCTCCAGCAGCGTGCCGCCGGTGGCGCCGAAGAACGCGCGCTCCTGTGCCAGCGCCCGCGCCGGAATCGGCGGCACGAATGGATACGCGTAGATCTGCCCGTGCGGATGCTGCAGCGTGACCCCGACCTCGACCCCGCGGTTCTCGAACGCGTAGACGTAGGCGACGTCATCCCGCGCGCCGAGCTCGCGGTACCGATCGCCCCACACCTCGATGATCATCTCGAGGTGCCACAGCGGCAGAGCGCCGAGCGACGCGTCGGGCTGCTGCGTGAAGACCACGACTTCGCACGTGCCTTTGCTCTCGCGCGTCGCGACCGTCAGCGACGGCGGATCGTGCGCACCAGACGTGAAGGTCGGAAACAGATTCTCGAATACCGCGACGTCATAGGTCCCCTGCGGCAGTTCGGTGGGGACCGCGGGATCGGTGGTCGGCGCCAGCGGGTTATACGCCGCCGGCGGCAGGAACGTGCGGTTCTGGCGGTGCGTCGCGTAGGCGACCCATTCGCCGCGTAGCGGATGCCAGCGCAGGTGCCCGTTCGGTGCAAACGGCGCGGCCGACGGCGATGGCGCCGGCAGATCGGCCGGAATCGGCTGCCGCCCGTAGAGGATGAGCGCCCGCCCATCGGTTTTCCGCAGGACCCGTTTATTCATGCCTGGTCGTCGTCGGAAAGGCCGACGGCCGCGAGCGGATCGATCGCGTCGGTGGCGCGCGGATCCGGACCGCGCGTCGCCTTCGCGATCTCGGGTAGCGGAAACTTCGGCTCGCGGTCGGCGCGCAGCAGGCCGTTCGCCTCCTGAAACGTGTCGGCGAACTGGGTGTAGCAGAACCCGGAGAGCACGGCGAGCGAACGCACCGTCTCGAGCAGCCGTGTGTAGCGCTGGGCGAACTCGTCCGGCGAGCAGCGCGAATACCCCCACGTCCCCGGTTCGTCGGTGCACGCGATGCCGCCGAACTCGGAGAGGACGATCGGCTGCTCCGCCGGCGCCCCTTCGCCGAGCACGAGCAGGCGGCCGCCGGGCCGTTCGCGGCGGAACAGGCGCGGCAGCACTTCGTCGGCGTGATACCGGCGCGCGATCCGATCCGGCCGGCTGTCGTAATCGTGGATCCCGATCATGTCGGTGGCGACGCTTTCCCAGCCGTCGTTGCCGATCACCGGCCGGGTCGCGTCGAGCGTCTTCGTCAGGTGATACAGCGCCTGCACGTAGTGGCGCTCGTTCGGGTTGTCCGGCAGGTTCGGCACGCCCCACGACTCGTTGAACGGCACCCACGCGACAACGCACGGATGGCTGTAGTCGCGGGTCACCGCTTCGGTCCATTGCCGCGACACCCGCTCCACCGACGCCTGAGTAAAGCGGTACGCGCTCGGCATCTCGCTCCACACCAGCAGGCCAAGCTTGTCGGCCCAGTAGAGATAGCGTGGATCTTCGACCTTCTGGTGCTTGCGCACGCCGTTGAACCCCATCGCCTTGGCGAGCTCGACGTCGCGCTTCAGCGCCTGATCGCCTGGCGCGGTCAGCCCCGTCTCCGGCCAGTAGCCCTGATCGAGCACCAGCCGCAGCAAGTACGGCCGGCCGTTGAGGACGAAGCGATCGCGCTGCACCGCGACCGCGCGCAGCGCCGTGTAGCTGGTGACGGCGTCGATACGGTCGGCGCGATCCGCCCACAGCTCGATCTTCGCGCTGATCAGCGTCGGCCGCTCCGGCGCCCACAGCAGCTCGTTGCGGTAGTCGTCGATGCCCGGGTCCGACAGGGCGATGCGACGATGCACCTCGCCAGCGATCACCGTAAAGGTGTCGTCGGCGACCACCGTGTCGCCGACGCTGAGGTGCACGTGCATGCGCAGGCGGCCGCTGGTCGAGCCGCACAGCCACGCCTCGAACCCAATCTCCCACCGTTCCAGGTTCGGCGTCCAGCGCAGGCGATCGATGCGCGTCGCCGGCACGACTTCAGTCCACACCGTCTGCCAGATGCCGGTGGTGCGCGGGTACCAGATCGAGTGCGGCTTCAGCTGCCAGTCCTGCTTGCCGCGCGGCTTCGCCAGATCCTGCGGATCGTCGTCGGCCCGCACGACGATCGTCGCATCGCCGCCGTTCAGGAACGGCGTCACGTCGACGCAGAACGGCGTGTAGCCGCCTTCATGACGAGCGGCCAGGTGATCGTTGCACCAGACGGTCGCCACGTAGTCGACCGCGCCGAAATGCAGCAGCAACCGCTCGCCCTCTTGCAGCGTCGTCGCGGCGACGGTGCGGCGGTACCAGCAGGCGCGGAAGAACCCGGTCTCGTGGACCGTGCTCGCCTCGGTCTCCGGCGCAAACGGCACGACGATGCGGGCGTTCCAGGTGACATCGCGCGGTTCGTTCCACGCCGCTTTGGGATCGAGCGCGAAGTCCCACTCGCCGTTCAGGGACTGCCAGTTGGCGCGGCACAGCTGCGGCCTTGGGTAGCCGCGTTCCGTTGGGCTAGTCATGAATCTCGTAATCGATCGGTTTGAAGCGGTAGTTGTTCGACATCTCGGCCGAGCATGCGGTCAGCCCGACAACGAGATCCATTTCCGCGCGCAGCTCGATGCAGTCCCCCGCGCGCGAGCGAGGCGGCTTCACGCTGACCCGGCCGCCGTCGGCCAGCTCCACGTTCATGAAAATGTTGAAGGTGGTCGGAATGCTGTCCGGCGCGATGCCGAACGGCGCGAGGCTGCGCGACAGATTGTCGAAGCAGCTGGGGTGCGGCTCCGTCTGCTTGTAGATCAGCGTGAAGGTTTCCCGGCTGCACGGCGTGTAGAGAAAGTCGTGGCGGCCGACGGTGTCGCGCACGATCGTCAGCATCACGTTGCTGCGATTGGAATACAGCGCGTGCCCCGCCGTAAAGCAGATCGTGTCGTTGTAGTCGATGCTGCGCCCGGACGACAGCCATTCGGCGCGATCGTCTCGGCCGAACGCCATCAGATCCGAGACCTGTTCGCCGAGCGGATCGATGACGCGCAAAGTCTGGCCGCGCCGGAGCTCGAAACCGATGCCGCTCTGCGGCTCAATCCTTCGTCGAATCATCGTCGGGTCGGGCGTGGAAGGGGCACCGCCAGGCGCCGCTCACGCGCCGGCCGGAGTACTGCATCGCTTCGGAACGGTTGCCGAAATCGGCGAGCATGGGGTTGACGTCCCCCTGCAGCCGCATCTCGCCGCGTCGGATCACCTGGCGGAAACGCGCGAAGTCGCCCGATTCGCGGAGCTGCTCGAATTGCCGGTGCGGGTTGAAGATCAGCGTTGGCCACGCGAACCGCCGCGCGATCCGCGAGCTGGCGGCATGGAGGCCGACGACGAAGAACGCGACGCCGCCGAAGCTGAACGAGAACCGCGGGTCCGCGGGATCGCTGCTGACCGTCGGATCCCAGCGGTGATGCGGCGCGTCGAGATCGGCCAGCGACTGCAGCGCGCCCCACAGCGCGCGCTCGAACGCCGCCTCGTCCTGCGGATGCGGCCCGGTGAAGCTTGCGACGTAGGTCGACAGCGAGTCGCCGAACGTCGGCAGATCCTCGATGAACGAGCACAGATCGCGCGCCAGTCCGGCCGCCGACTGCGGTGACCCCAGGTCCGCATACATGCCAAAGCCATAGGTGCCATGCCGGAATGCGGACTTGCCGCCGACGCAGACGAACTGATCGTTGAGCACGAGGCCGCGCAAGCCGTCGTGGACGAAACTGGTCAGCGGGGTCGGCGGCTCGTCGCTGTCGGCGCGGCGCAATTGTCCATTGTGGTACCGCGAATAGTTGCTGTTGGCGAGCGCGTCCGGCTGCGTGAACGGATTCATTGGACGGCCCACTGCGGCTCGCGCGCCGCCGGTATCGCTTCCCGGGCGCGCGCGACCACCGGCCGCTCGTCCTCGTCGAACCACACCACCGCGCACAGGCCGTGGGAGAAGCGCGTTTCCCAAGGCAGATGGTAGGCGCCGGCGTCGAGCCACACGATGACGTCGCCGGGCTCGATCGCGTCGGGCATCATCCAGCGGCCGAGACGGTCGTCGGTCATGCACGTCGGACCACAGACCGTCGTCAGCCGCTCGGGTCCGCTACGATGCGGCAGCAGCAGCAGCGGGTGCGGCCGGACGTCGGCGGCGAGTGCCTGATTGGTGCGGCCGCCGTCGCAGATCAGGTAGCGGCAGTCGTCAGTGTCTTTGACGTCGACGACCGTGATCGCGAGCGCCGCGGCAGCCTCGGTCACGAACCGGCCATTCTCGATCCAGATCTCGCGTAGCGACGGCAGCCGGTCGCACGCGCGGCGCATCGCGGCCGAGAGGTCCGTGAGCGCGCCAGGCAGCGCCGCATCGTCCGGTCCCGGCAGCGCGCCGCCGCAGTCTGCATACAGCGGCGCCACGCCGGCTTCGTCGCAGGCGTCCGCGACACGATCGACCGCGCGTCCATAGGCGCCGGGATCCTGCCGCCGCTGGCCGAGGTGAAAATGCACGCTCTGCAAATCAATGCCCGCGGCGCGCAGCGCGTGCATCGCCTCGACTGCGTCGCTGTATGAGAAGCCGAATTGGCCGTGGAACCGCGGCTCACGCAGATCGCATTCGTCAGGCGCCTGCAGCCGTATTCCGACCCGCCAGTCGTGCTCGAGCGCCAGCGGCAACAAGGCGTCGAGCTCCCTCGGCGAGTCGAAGTGCACGCGCAGACGCGGCACCGACTGACGCGGCAGCCACGCCTGTTTGCCGACGCCATTGACCAGCAGCTGGTCGACGCCGGCGCCGAGCCCGCGGACCACGGCGAGCTCGCGCTCGCTGACAACCTCGATGCCGCGCCCGGCCCTCAGCCAGCGGGCGGCGAGCGCCTCGAGCGGATGCGTCTTGAACGACAGCCAGGATCGCACCGGCACCGGCGCCTCAATCGCATCGAGCCGTTCGACGGCATCTCGGACCGGAGCCCATGCGTTCACGTAACACGGCGTACCGGCCTGCTCCACCGCGACAGCGACACGCCGAGCCCACCGGTTCACAGATATCTGCGGAGCAACATCGACGCCACCGGCATAGCTCGTGCTGGGATTCGTTACGATGATGATCAGCTACATCCTGCCCATTCGAACGGGCGAGACGACCGGCGCGGAAATGGCCGAGTATCTTCGGTGGCTCTCCGCTCGCGTCGAGCTGATCGTCGTCGACGGCTCAGATGCGCCGGTCTTCGAGGCGCATCGCGACCGGTGGTCGGCCTTCCGGTTGACGCACGTCCGTCCCGATCGCGACCTGCGCCACTTCGCAAACGGCAAGGTGGCCGGCGTGTTGACCGGCCTGCGGCGCGCGTCGCACGCCCTGGCGATCATTGCAGACGATGACGTCAGGTACGACGAGGCGGGATTGTCGGCGATGGTCGCCGCGCTCGCGGACGCGGACGTCGTGCGGCCGCAGAACTACTTCGATCCGCTGCCGTGGCATGCCGTGCTTGATACCGCGCGCACACTGCTCAACCGGATTTCCGGCGGCGACTGGCCCGGCACCATCGGCGTACGGACGGCGACGCTGATCGCGACACGAGGCTACGACGGCGACGTGTTGTTCGAAAACCTCGAGCTCGTCCGCACGGTGACGGCGGCGGGCGGCGTGCACGCGTGTCCGCTGGGCTTGTACGTGCGACGGCTGGCGCCGTCGGCCCGCCACTTCTGGTCGCAGCGCGTCCGGCAGGCCTATGACGAGTTCGCGCGGCCGCGTCGGCTGACCGCCTGGCTCGCGGTACTTCCCCTGTCGATCGCGCTCGCCCGGCTGGCACCGGCGGCGGTTGCCGGCGGGGCCGTGTTGATCGTCGCGGCGGCGGAAATGGGCCGGCGGCGCAAGGCGGGGGCTCGGGTGTTTCCGTTCCGCGCATCCCTGGCCGCGCCGGTGTGGGCGGCTGAACGCGCGGTGTGCGTGTGGCTCGCGGTCGCGGCTCACCTGGTGTGGGGCGGCATTCCGTATCGCGGTCAGATCATCTCGCGCGCCGCGACGCCGCTCCAAGTCCTCGAGCAACGGCTGAAAGGAGTCTGAGATGTACGGTCGCGGCTTCGATCCGGCCGGGCAGGTCGACGCCCTGTATTCGCTCGCGTCGATCCTGCTGTTCGCGTGGCTGCTCGGCGCGATCGGCGTGTTCGACGCCGGCATGGCGGCCTACATCATGCTCGCCGCCGCGACCGTGATGGTCGCCGTGGCGCTGCTGCGGCGGCGGGTTTGACCGCCGCCGGCGCCGGCCGCTCATTGCCGCGGCCCGCGTCGTCGTGACGGCGGTCGCGGCGGATGGTGATCGCGCGCTGATCGTGCAGTTGCTCGCGAATCGCGGACACCTCGCGCAGGCATTCTTCCTGTTTGCGCGTCATCCGCCGTTCACGTCCGCCTTGAGCTTCCGCGTGCGGTGCCGGTACTGGTACGGGCCGCAGGTCGAGCACTGATAGTAATCCCACTGCTCGGGCGTGCGCGGGTTGACGCCGCCGGTGTGGCTGTGTTGATAGACGAGGGACGCCTGGCAGATCGGGCACATCAGCGGCGGCGGGGTCCGCGGCGGCGTGGTCGTCTGCTCGCGGCGGACGCTGCGGACGCCGAAGCCGCGCTGGTTGGGCCGGCGGCCGCACGTCTCCTCGAGCGAGCGCGGGCTCGGCTCGGGCTGCGTATGGCCGACCCACGCGCGATCCATCAACTGCCGCGCCGCGGTCATCACCGCCTCCGGCGTGAACGGACGATCGAGCACGTGGTCGGCGCCGGCGTCGCGGACCCGCTCGATCTCGCTCGCCGAGCTCGCAATCATGATTATCGGCGTCTCTCGCGTCGCCGGATCCGCGCGCAGCAGACGGCACAGCGCGAGGCCGTCGATGCGCCGGAGATGCGTCTCGGCGATGATCAGGCCCGGTTTATGGCACAGCGCCTTGCCGAGCGCCTCGGCGCCATCTTCCGACTCGTGCAGTTCATACGCATTGCCGCCGAAGACGCTGCGGAAGGATGCGCGTACCGCCGGATCGCCGTCCGCGATCAGCACCACCTGGGTCGCGGCGGCTTGCTCCGAAGCGGATGTTCTCAAACTCATGGAAACCTGCGGATCCTCCGCGCGAGGCGCGGATTTTGCTGCCGAATGGACAATGACCCCCTGCGTCGAGCGCTGCGTGCTGTGTTGCAGCCCGCAGATTGCTGTCGCGCTCGAGGGGGCGCGGCTCGTGACTACTGCGTGTCAGACATGCGGCGCTGTGGTGCTGATCGAATTCGACCCGCCGGACACGCCTGGGTTGCGCGGCCGCATCGAACTGCTCGTGACCCCCACCTCGGCGCGCGTCATCCACAACTGAATCGCCGCCGCCACGAGGTGTTGTGGCAGGAACGGCTTCACCAGGACGTGATCGGCCCCTGACGCGTGGGCGCGGCGCGCGGCCCATTCGTCGGCCGCGAGGATCAGCTTGCGCGTCGGTGCAGTACGGGGATGTGCAGCGAGGCACTCGCACAGTGCCAAGCCGTCGACCCGCGGCAGCCGTGCGTCGGCGACGACCAGGGACGGCGGTGTGCGGAACACGAGGGCAAGTGCGGCCACGCCGTCACCACACTCGAGCACCTCTTCCGCATAGGGCTCGAGGATCGTCCGGTAGAGGGCACGCAATCCTTCGTCGGGATCGACGATCAGGACCGAAGGCAGGAGCTCGCGGGCCTCTGTGTCGCGCATCGACAGACTGTGCCATGCGCCGCCGACCCGGACTATTGGGGGGGACCCTCGGTCCTCTAGGGATTACTGGAACGACATGACGTGACTCAGGCGTCCTGCAACCAACCCTGCAGTAACGCGTAGCGCACGATATCGATCCGGCCGCGCAAGCTCAGCTTGCGCATCGCATTCGCTTTGTGAACCTCGACCGTCTTCACGCTGATGTCGAGCTGGGCGCCGATCTCCTTATTGCTGTGGCCGACCGCGATCAACCGCAGCACTTCCGCCTCGCGGCCCGTGATCGTGGCGACGACCTGGACCCCCTGCCGCGCATGGCGCGTCATGAACGCGCCGGCAACGCGCGCGGTGAGTGCGGAATCGAGATATCGCTCTCCCAAGGCGGCGCTGCGGATCGCGCGCAGCAGCTCCAACGGATCGCTTTGCTTCAAGACGTACCCGGACGCGCCGGCGCCGAGCAGCGCCTGCACATACGCATCGTCGCTGTACCGGGTGAGGATCACGATCGCGAGCGTGGGCATCACCTCGAGCATCGCGCGGGACGTCTCGAGACCGTTCATCTCCGGCATCGAGACATCGAGCACCGCGACGTCGGGACGGGGCGCAATCGTGCGCACGTATTCGACGGCGGTCCGGCCGTTGCGCGCGTCGGCGACGACGGTCATGTCGGGCTGGCCGTCGATCAGCAGCCGCAGTCCCTGGCGCACGGTTTCGTGGTCATCGGCGAGGAGGACGCGAATGCGGCTCATTCTGTTGACCCTCTTGACGCGCGCAGGGTGACGGGTTGCCGCAGGAAGACCGTGCTCCCCTTGCCTGGGGTCGACTCGATCTGGAGCGTTGCGCCCGTGACGGCTGCCCGCTCGCGCATGCCGGCGAGGCCGACGCCTCGGGCGGCCAGTTCCGGATCGGACGGATCAAACCCCACGCCGTCGTCCTCGACCACGAGCGACACGAATCCGTCGCGTTCCTCGAGGATGACGTCGACGCGCGCCGCGTGCGCATGCTTGACGATATTGTTCAGCGCTTCCTGCGTGACGCGGTAGAAGGTGACCTCGGCGTCGCCCGACAGGTCGCCCGGCTGAAAGCCGATCGTCCGGAACTCCGCGGCGATGCCATGATGGCCCGACCACTCGTTGACGAACCGCGGCAACGCCGCCAGCAATCCCAGATCGTCGAGCACTGCCGGACGCAGCTCCCACGCCAGGAAGTCGAGCTCGGCGTCGATATCGCGGGCGAGCCCGGCCGCGCGCGTCAGGTTGTCCTCGAACGCCTCGTCCCGCTGGTCGCGAATGCGGTCGAGCGTCAGGCGCAGCGCGGTCAGCTGCTGCCCGACCTGATCGTGCAGGTCGCGCGCGATCCGGGTGCGCTGTTCCTCCTGCGCGGTGACCAGGCGGCGCATCAGGTTCGTCACATTCTCCTGCGCCGCGGTGCGTTGTGTGACTTCCGACTGCAGCTCCTCGGTGCGCTGTTCGACCCGTACTTCGAGCGTGCCGTAGGCCTCGACCAGCTGCAGCTCGGCTTCGCGCTGTGCGGTGAGGTCGCGCGCGATCTTCGCGAACCCCAGTTCGGCGCCGTCGCCCAGTCGGGTGGTCACGCCGCTGCAATATAACCGCGATCCGTCGCTGCGCACGTGATACCGCTCGTCGCTGGCGCGGCCCTCCGTGAGGGCGGTCTTCAGTTCGGCTTCGAACGCCCCCGTCGCGCGATCCTCTGGGGTGAACAGGATCGCGCCGCTCCGTCCGAGAATATCGGCCGCGGTGTAGCGGAACATCCGCTGCGCGCCCGCATTCCACGTGTCGATGTTGCCTGCACTGGTCATCGTGAAAATAGCATAATCGACGGCGCTTTCGATCAGCAGCCGCAGCCGCTCTTCTCCCGCCTTGGCGCGGGCTTCGATCTCGCGGCGGTGCGTGATGTCGACGAAGGTCATCACCACGCCGTCGATGCGATCCTCGCTGGTCCGGTACGGCAGAATCCGCATCAAATACCACCGCCCGGTGCGGCTCTCCAACTCGCGTTCGCACCGCTCGAGCCGTTCCAGCACCACGTTGATGTCGTCTTGAAGCTGGTCGTACACCAGGACGCTCGTGATGTCCGAGAGCTTGCGGCCGATGTCCCCAGGGAGCAGGTTGAAGACCTCGCGCGCGCCGCTGGTGGCGAGCTTCACGCGCATCGCGCGATCGAGAAAGATCGTCCCGATATCGGTCGCGTTGATGAAGTTCTTGAAGTCGTTGTTGGTGAGCCCGAGCTCTTCGATCTTGATCTTGAGCTCCTGGTTGACGGTTGTCAGCTCCTCGTTGACCGACTGGAGCTCCTCCTTGCTGGTCTCGAGCTCCTCAGCGGCCGACCGGAGCTCCTCGTTCATCGCCTGGAGCTCTTCGTTCGAGGCCTTCGCCTCCTCGACCTGGCCTTCGTACTGCTCGATCGTCGCGCGCAGCTGCGTGCGCATGTGCGACAGTTCGTCAGCCATGTCGTCCCCGACAGCCGGCGCCAGGCTGCCGACGGTGACCACCGGATCGGCGCTGCGCCTCTGACCGCCGCCGTCCATCGAGAACAGCACGAGCAGATAGCCGCGCGGCGGGTCGTCCTGCCGCAGCACCGGCCGGACGACGATGCGAACGGTGCCGCCGCCGCGCTCGCCCGGCAGGACGATGCGCGGGACCTCCACCGCTGTCCGCGCACGGGTCGCCTGATGAACGGCGCGGAGCAGATCGACGCGCAGTTCCGGGATGATCACCTTGCGCAGATCGCGCGACGGCTCGCCGGCAGGTACCGCCAGGAACCTCACCGCCGCTTGCGAGACGTGGACGATCTGGTCGTCCTCGGTGACGACCAGCGACGGCCCGCCGTACTCGTCGAGCAGCCGCTGGTGCAGGTCCGCCGGCGAGATGCGGTCCTGCGGCAGCGCGTGCGTCGCCCGCGGGCCCACGGGAACGACATCGCGGGGCGCATGGGTCATCGCCCGCCCCGGCCGTCCACCGACCAGGCGGCTCTCGAAGATGTGCGCGCCCTTGTCCGCGGCGACGAACAGATCGTCCGCCGTCTCGGCGGTTTCGGACGTACCCAGGAAGAGATAACCGCCGGGCCGCAACGCGAAATGGAACGTCTCGAGCACGCGCGCCTGCACCGCCCGGTTCAGATAGATGAGCAGGTTGCGGCACGTGATCAGATCCATGTGCGAGAACGGCGGATCCTTGATCAGGTTGTGATGGGCAAACACCACGAGGTCGCGCAGGTTGCGGCCGATGCGGTAGCCGTGGCTGCCGCTCGGCTGCAAATAGCGGCGCAGGAGCTCGGCTGGCACGTCGGCGACGTCCGCTTCGGTGTAATGGCCATCGCGGGCGCGCGCCAGCGCGGCGGCGTCGAGGTCGGTGGCAAACACCTGAATCCGCGGCGGCTCGGCATGAGTGGACGCCGCCTCGGCGAGCAGCATCGCGATCGAGTACGCCTCTTCCCCGGTCGCGCAGCCGGCGATCCAGGCGCGCACGAAGTCGCCGCTCCCCTTGTTGTCGAACAGCCGCGGGAGCACCTTCGCCTCCAGCGCGCTGTAGGCGCCCGCGTCGCGAAAGAAGTGCGTGACACTGATCAGCAGCTCTTTCATCAGCGCGGCCGGCTCCGCGGGGGTCTCGCGCAAGAACGTCTCGTAGTCCTCGTGCGTGGCTTGCTTGTGCAGCGCCATCCGCCGTTCGATCCGCCGCAGCACGGTCGCCGGTTTGTAGTTGGAAAAGTCGTGCCCCGTACGCACGCGGAGCGTGGTCAGAATCTGCGCGGTCACGCCCGCCGGCGGCGTCGTCAACGCGGGGCGGGTCCCATGTTTCCGGTGCTGCTGGTAGCCGACGATCGCCTCCGGCGCCTGCGCAACCGGGAGCACCAGATCGACCACGCCGGTGCCGACGGCGTGATTGGGCATGTCGCCGTACTCGGCCTCGCGCGGCTCTTGCGCAATGACCAGTCCCGCCGCTTCGTTGATCCGTTTGATGCCGTTCGAACCGTCGGCGCCGGTCCCCGACAGCACGACGGCGACCGCATTGGAACCGTGCGACTCGGCGAGCGTTCGAAAGAACACATCCACCGGCGACCGCCGCTCCTCCGGGGTCTCCATCGGCGTGACGGTGACGGATCCATCGATCATCCGCAGGTTGCCCCTGGGTGGGATGACATAGACATGGTCCGGCTCGAGGGGGATCGCGGTCGTCACCACCATCACCGGCATCACCGTTGCAGTCTGGAGCACCTCAGCCAGGCGGCTTTCGTGGTCCGGCGACAGGTGCAGGATCACGACGTACGCAATGCCCGCGTCGGTCGGCGCCTTGGCGAAGAAATCCTTGAGCGCCGTGATGCCGCCTGCCGACCCGCCGAGGCCCACGACGATCATCGAGCCGTCGGACGAGGGAAGCGGGTACGAATCGTGCGCGTCGTCTGCGGCGGCCATCTATAACCTCTGGTGATGCATACAGGAGTCCGCTGGTGAGCCTCTCGAATTCACGTGTCATCGTCATCGGCACATCGGCCGGCGGCCTCGACGCCCTGCGGACACTGATCGCGGCGCTGCCGCCGAACTTTCCGGCGCCGATTGCGATCGTGATGCATACCGCACCGCAGTCGCCGGGCGTGCTGGCGGGGATTCTGGCGCGGATCGGACGGCTCCCGGCCGTCAACGTGACCGGCGTCGAACGTCTCACCCCCGGTACGATATACGTCGCGGCCCCCGATTGCCACATGGTGATCGAGCCCGGCCGCATCCGGGCGACGAAAGGCCCGAATGAAAACCGGTTCCGCCCGGCGATCGACCCGCTGTTCCGATCGGCCGGGCAAGTCTACGGACCGGGCGCGATCGGCGTCATCCTGACGGGCAACCTCGACGATGGCACGGTCGGCCTGTGGACAATCAAGCGCCTGGGCGGGATCGCCATCGTCCAGGATCCCGCCGACGCGCTCTGTCCCTCGATGCCGGCAAGCGCGCTGAGTCGGGTGGACGTCGATCATCAGGTACCGCTGACCGAGGTCGCGCCGCTGCTGGTGAGACTCACAGCCGAAGTGCCAGACGCAGGAGAATTTACCGTGTCCGATGAAATCCGGATGGAGATCGATATCGCGAGCGAACGCCATCCGCTGGAGGCCGGACTCGAGCAGGCGGCGGATCCATCGCCGTACGCGTGTCCCGAGTGCCATGGCGTGTTGCTCCAGGTGAAAGGGGACGGACCGGTACGGTTCCGCTGCCACACCGGGCATGCCTACTCGGTCGGCAGCCTGATGGCCGAGGTCGACGAGAAGATCGCCGAGGCGCTGTGGAACGCGATCCGTACGCTGGAGGAGGCCGCGCTGTTGCGTGGGCGGCTGTCGGCGCTGCTCCCGCCGCACGCTGCGGGGAACGGCAACCGGAAGGGGGAGATCGAAGAGTCGAGGCGCCAAGCCGACGCGATTCGCGCCATTGCGCGCGAACGGGCGCGGTGGCACGACGGCCACAAGGAGTAACGGCGCCGCGCGCCATACGCGCGACGCCTTGGTTCGTCCATTCAGTCGCGTTCGTGCGCCGCGCCGCCGCCTTCGCGCGCCGGTTCGG
>JAOBWF010000157.1 GCA_025463215.1 Acidobacteriota bacterium
GCCGCCGCCGCGCGGCATGCCGCCGCCCGCGCCGCTGCGCTGGCCGCCGCCGCCACCGCCGCCGAGCAGGACGATCTTGTCCCCCTTGATCTCGGTGGTGTAGCGCTTGTTGCCGTCCTTGTCGTTCCACTGGCGGGTTTCGAGCCGGCCTTCGACGTAGACCTGCTTGCCCTTGGTCAGGTACTCGGTCAACGACTCGGCGACCTTGCCCCAGAACACGACGCGGTGCCACTCGGTTTTTTCCTGCCGCTGGCCGCCCTTGTCGGTCCACGTTTCCGTGGTCGCCATGTTGAGCGTCGCCACCGCCGCGCCGCCGGGCGTGTATCGCAACTCGGCATCGCGTCCGAGGTTGCCGACCAGAATCACTTTGTTCACGCTTCCCATAAGTCGACGATTCTACCCTAGTTCGGACGCTTGACCTGCTCGAGCCCCTGCTTCGCGAGGCGTCCGGCGTCGCTGTCGGGGAACGCTTTGACGACGTGATCCCACGCGTCGCGCGCGCCGTTCAGATCGCGCAGGTTCTTCAGCGCGAGCCCCTTGCGATAGTAGGCGTCGGGAATCTTGTCGCCGGTCGGATAGGTGCGGATCGCGAGGTCGCAGGCTTCGACCGCCTTGTCGTTCTTGCCATCCTGCAGGTACGCCATGCAGATGTTCACCTGCGCGTCGTCGGCCTGATCGGACTTCGGGAAGCTGCGGATGTATTCGCTGAAGCCGACGATCGCGAGATCGTACTGGCCCGAATAGTAGTCGCCCATCGCGGAGTCGAACAGCTGCTTCGGCGAGACGTTGATCCCGCCGTTCGGCTGTCCGCCCGGCGCCGCTGCGGGGCTCGACGAGGCGGCGCCGGCCGACGGCGGATCGGCAGCGTCGCCGGTCACCGACGGCCGCGATCCCATTTGCTGCAGCGACTGGCGCAGCGAGTCGACCTCCTGCGTCAGCGAGCCGATGCGGACGTTGTTGTCGTCGAGCCGCTCGCGAATGACGCGGACGTCGTTGGTCAGGTTGTCGATCACCAGCTTCTGATCGGCGAACGCCTTGCGCGTCGTCTCGCCCTGCTGATCGAGCCGGGTGTTCACCGCCTTGAGCGTTTCGGTGACCGTGCCGATCAGATTCTGCAGGACCTGCGACTGCTCCTGGAGCATGCGCAGGTCCGCCATCAGCTGTTGATGTTCTTTGTTGGCGGCCGACGCCGGGGACGCCGCCGCGAGAAGGATCACGCCGAGCAGGGCGCCGATAACTCTCTGTGTCATAGGCTCACTTCGCGGTGATGACGAAATGCGCGCGTCGGTTCTTTGCGAACGCCGTCTCGTCATGACCCGGATCGAACGGGAACTCCTTGCCGTAGCTGACCGTCCGCAGGCGGTCGGCGGCAATGCCGAGGGAGATCAGATACGCGCGCGCGGCGATCGCGCGCCGCTCACCCAACGCCAGATTGTACTCGGCCGTCCCGCGCTCGTCGCAGTGTCCTTCGACGGTCACGGCCCAGCTCGCATATCGCTTCAACAGCGCGGCGTTCTCGTCCAACGTTTTCTGGTTGGCCGCGCTCAGATCGCTGCTGTCGAGCTCGAAGTAGACCGGCTTCAACGGCGAGTTCTTGTTCAGATCGTCCAGCGACGCCGACGAGATCGCATCGTCGCGCACCGGTTCGGCCGGAACCGCGACCGGTTCGCGCACCGGTTCGGGCGGCGCCGGCGGCCGGGCCGGGGCGGTCCCCGGATCACTCGCCGCGGGCGGCGGCATCGGCCGCGCAATCGGCGGCGTTTTCTTGCCGCAGGCCGCCGTCGTCATCAAAGCCACCAGCGCGAGCGCGGTGACGGTCGTTCGAGCCGCTGTCATCGTTTCTCCAGTCATTTGGACCAGTCCGGCTTTTCGTTGTTGCCGGTCCTGGTGATCTGACGCACGTTCTTGCCGTCGCGCGCCATGGTGAATACCTGTGCCTTGCCTGAGCGTGTGGACGTGAAGACGAGGTGCCGTCCGTTGGGCGCGAACGCGGGACTTTCGTTGGTCCCCTCGCCGAAGGTCAACGCCTTGACCGCGCCGGTCGAGAGGTCGAGCACCTTGATGTCGAACCCGGGGCCGCTGCGCGACGCGAATGCGATCTCGTTGAACGGCGCCGGCGACCACGTCGGCCGATCGCAGTACGACTCGGACGTCTTCTTCGACAGGTTCAACCCGTCGGCGCCGACGACGTAAATCTGCGGGGTGCCGCTGCGGTCGGAGGTGAAGGCGATCTGGGTGCCCGACGGCGACCAGGTCGGCGTGATGTCGATGCTCGGGTTGTTGGTGATGCGGCGCAGTCCGGAGCCATCGCGGTTCACGACGTAAATCTCCGGATTGCCGTCGCGCGTCGTGCTGAACGCCAGTTTGGTCCCGTCCGGCGACCAGGCGGGGAGCCAGTTCTCGCCGACTTTGTCCCCCTTGGTCACCTCGTCGAGCGTGCCCTGGAAAATGTTCGAGATGAAGAGGTTGGCGCCGCCGCGGCGGTACGAGGTATAAGCGATCGACCGGCCGTCGGGGGACCAGCGCGGCGCGATGTTCAGCGTCTTGCCGACGGTGACGCGCTTCTGGTTCTCGCCGTCATAGTCGGAGATGTAGATCTCCTTGATGCTGCGGTTCTGGACCGTGCCGCTCATGCGCTCGCCGTCGCGGTCGGAGTCGAACGTCAGCCGCGTGCGCGCGACGCCGTTGAGCGCCCGCTGCGACTTGTGGATCTCGTCGGACATCGTGTGCGCGAACAGACGCGGGTTGGAGCCGTCGTACTGCCGCGGGTAGACCGCCTGGCGGGTGCGGACGTTGAACAGCTTCATCTCGACGCGGAAGCCGGCCGGCATCTTCTGCACGGTGCCGACGATCAACCCGTCGGCGTTCAGCTCGCGCCAGCGGTCGAACGGCACGTCGGTGAAGGAGGTCGCTTTCGGAATCGAGCTGTAGACATCGCGCGGGATAAAGGAGAACTCGCGCTCGAAGTTCAGGTCGTCCCACAGCACCTGGCTGATCGTTTTCGCGGTCGCGACCGTTTCGGCGTCTGGGGACAGGGCGATGAACTCAGGGACGGCCAGCCGCGGCGCGACGCCCCCTTCACCGCTGATCGTGGTCGCGATCTCGCTCGGCTGCTGCGGCGGGGGCGGCTGGGTGGGCTGCTGGGCGTGCGGCCACGCGGCGAGCAGCGCGATCGCGAACGCTCCGGAGATGATGATTTTGGTCATTGGTATTCGAAACTGAGACGCATGGTCAGCGTCGGATTCGGGAACGCGTCTGGCAGCGGCGGCAGCGTGCGGGTCCCCAGCACGGCGCGCAACGCGGCGGTGTCGAGCGTCACGGTGCCGCTCGGTTTGAAAATCGTCGCGTCGGTGATCTTGCCGTCGCGCTGAATCGTGAAGCGGATCAGGCTGACGCCTTGGGCGCCCTGATTCTGGTTCCACGCCGAGCGGATCCGCGTGATCATCGTCGCCAGGTAATCCGGGCAGCAGAAATCGCCGGTGATCTCGAGCGAGGAACCCGAGCCCGACCCGCCGCCGGTCGACAGGCCGAAGCCCTGGCCGCGCGCGCCGGTGTCGGCGATCGCACTGCCGAATGCCGTTTCCTTGCCCTTGGTCGGCGTCCGGCCGCGCGCCTCGTCCGGGGCCTGCTTCACCGCGGTCGCGGGCGCCGCCTTGACCGGCTTGGCGTTCGGCAGCGGCACGGTCATCTCGGGCGTTTTCGCGGCGGGTGCGCGGACCGCTTCGCGCTTCGCGGCATCCTCCGGCGGCGTTACCGCCTGCACCGGACGGCCGCCGAGCGCGGTCATCCCGCCGTTCTCCGGTCCGGCGCTGCCGCTGAGCGAGATGGTCATCAGCGTCGGTGCGACGTCGCGCCGCTTGCCCAGGCCGCCGCGCGCGACGATCAACGCCGCCGCCACCGCGAGGTGGACCGCGACCGACACGGACAGCATCTTCTGCAGCCCGCCGGGCGTCTGCATCCGATCGCGCAGAACGTCGGTCACCTCCATCAGCGTTCGCTCGGCATTCTCGCCACCATGCCGATGTTCTGCACACCGGCGGCTTTCAACGCGTCGATGACGTTCATCAGATCCTGGTACTGCACGCTCGAATCGCCGCGCAGAAAGACTTCCTTGGTCGCGCTGCCTTCCATCCGCTGCCGGACGATCTCCTGCAGGTCCTTCAGCTTGACCTGCTGCTTGCCGACGAAGACGAACGCGTCGCGCCGGATTGAGTCGGGCAGCGTGATCTCGACCCGCTCGCCGGTGACCGACGTCGCGCGGCGCGACTGGGGCAGCTTGACGTCGATGCCGCGCTGGATCATCGGCGCCGCGACCATGAAGATGATCAGCAGCACCAGCATGACGTCGACCAGCGGCACGACGTTGATCTCGGCGAGCGATGTCATGACCCGCCGGCCGCGGCCGGCACGGCCCGACGCGCTGCTCACCGCCGGCCCGAGCTTCGGCATTAGCTGAAGTTCCTCTCGCAGATGTTGAGGAATTCCATCGCGAAGTCGTCCATCTCGGACGCGAACAGCTTCACGCGGCCGGCCAGATAGTTGTAGAACAGCACCGCGGGGATGGCCGCGGCGAGGCCGGCCGCCGTTGCGACCAGCGCTTCAGCGATCGGGCCGCCGACTGCCTGCAGGCTGGTCGAGCCGGTGATGCCGATCTGTTCGAACGCGTTCATGATGCCGACGACGGTGCCGAACAACCCGATAAAGGGCCCCATGCTCGCGACCGTCGCGAGAAAGGACACATAGGTCTCCAGCTTGTTGACCTCGACGGCGGACGCGCGCAGCAGTGCACGGTCCACCGCCGGGAGGCTCTTGAGGGTAGGACGTCCGGCAGGCGCGCGCGGATTGGGGTCCGGTGCCCCCTCGCCCGGCGTCGTCTGGCGCAGCTGCGCCGTCAACTCGGCGTAGCCGGCCTGAAACAGGCCGACGAGCGGGCTGTCGCCGAGCGAGCGGCAGACCGCCTGGACCTCCGAGAACTTGTTGCTGCGCCGGAACACTTCGAGAAATTGCGCGCTTTGTTGCGCGGCGCGCCGGAAGGTCCACCACTTGTAGAGGAAAATACCCCAAGACCACATCGACAGCAGGACGAGGCTCAGGAGAACGGCGAGCGAAATCGCGGTCGAGCGGGCGATGAGGCTGAAAATTCCGGTGCTCGAACCTTCAGACGCAGCACCGGTCGTCGCCTGCATGAGCAGGGCGAACATCGGGCTTCCTAGCGTGCGCAAACGGCCTCCGAGGCATAAGCAGTGCGCCGCTGGGACAGCGCGATGCGCAGAACTGTATCATGCTGTGTAATGGCTGTCAAACCTATGTTAGGATTGGAGTTCTCGCCCTTTCCCCATGCTCCGCTTCCTACGCATTAAGCACCTCGCGGTGATTGACTCGGTCGAGGTCGAATTCGATCCCGGCCTCAACGTCCTCACCGGCGAGACCGGCGCCGGCAAGTCGATCCTCGTCGAAGCGGTCGGGCTGCTGCTCGGCGGCCGCGCCTCCGGCG
The DNA here is from genome assembly GCA_025463215.1 of Acidobacteriota bacterium. Taxonomy (GTDB): domain Bacteria; phylum Acidobacteriota; class Vicinamibacteria; order Vicinamibacterales; family CAVVIG01; genus CAVQFC01. The sequence continues at coordinate 5,495 of JAOBWF010000157.1, forward strand.
ACCTCGTCCGTACCGGCGAAGACGCGGCCGCGATCGAGGCGATCTTCGAGAGCGGCGGGGAAGAGCTGCTCGTCCGCCGCGAGATTACCGCGCAGGGACGCAGCCGTGCCTTCATCAACGGCGCGCTCGCGACCGCCGGCGCGCTGAAGGAGCTGTCCAACCGGTTGATCGAGCTGCACGGCCAGCACGAACATCAGACGCTCCTCGACCCGTCCACGCATCTCGGCGTGCTCGATACCTTCGGCCGGGTCGACGCGCTGCTGACGCCGACCGCCGCCGCCTTCGATGCGTTCCGCGCGTCGCACGAGGAGCTCGCGCGCATCCGCAGCGCCGCGCGCGACCGCGAGTCGCGCCTCGATCTGGTCACCTTTCAGCTCGGCGAACTGGAACGCGCCGGCCTGAAGACGCCCGGTCCCGGAGACGCCGGGGAAGACCTCGAGCTCGCCTCGCTGCGGCAGGTCCTCGCCAGCGCCGAGCGCGTCGAGCGGCTGTGCGAGGAAAGCTACGCATCACTATACGAAAGCGATGATGCGATCCTGGCAGGGCTCGGGGGCGTGTGGCGGCGGGTCGTCGAGCTTGCGGACCTCGACCCGCAGTTCAAGCCGTATCTCGAGGCCCGCGACGGCATCAAGTCGCAGCTCGAGGACCTCGCCGGGTTCCTCCGGAAGTACGCCGATTCGATCGAAGCGTCGCCGGCGCGGCTGCAGCAGGTCGAAGAGCGGCTGGCGCTGCTCGAGCGGCTGAAGCGGAAGTACGGGCCGACGCTCGCCGACGTGCTGGCGCGCCGCGATGCGCTCACGCGCGAGTTGTCCGACCTGTCGCGCGGCGACGAACGGATCGCCGAGCTGGAACGCGAACTGGCGACGGCACGCACCGCCTTTCTCGCGGCGGCGGAGAAGCTGTCCAAAGAGCGGCGTCGCATCGCGAAGACGTTCGCGAAGGAGCTCGAGGCCCTGGTCGCCGAGCTCGCCATGGAACGTACACGGTTCGATGTCCGGTTTGGCGACGGTCCGCTGCCCGAGGCGTCGTGGTCCGGCCGGGGGATCGACGCCGCCGAGTTCTTCGTCTCTCCGAACCTCGGTGAAGATCTGCGGCCGCTCGCCCGCATCGTGTCGGGCGGCGAGCTGTCGCGCATCATGCTGGCGATCAAGACGCTCACCGCGACGACGCGCCATGGGTTCAGCGATGCCGCCGATCGTCCGCCGAGCGCATCGGCCCCCGGCCTGATCTTCGACGAGGTCGACGCCGGTATCGGCGGCCGCGTCGCGGACGTGGTCGGCCGCAAGCTGCGCACGCTCGGATCCGCCTTTCAGGTGCTCTGCATCACGCACCTGCCGCAGATCGCCGCCTACGCCGACACGCACTTCGAGATCGACAAAGCGATCGAGCGCGGCCGAACCAGGACGACGGTCCGGCGTCTGAACGAAGAGGGCCGGGTGGAAGAGCTCGCTCGAATGCTCGGCGGCGAAGCGATCAGCGACGGGCTCCGGCAATCGGCACGTGAGATGCTCACCGACCGGGCGAAGACTGCACAATCCGGACGCTCCGGCGAGGCCCCTCGTCAGGGCGCAGGGGAGGGCGGTCGAATCGGCAGCGATCCTTCTCGCCCTGGGCAGGCGAAAGCGAAAGGCGAAAGGCGAAAGTCCTAAGAAATGGCCCGAAAATACCTGATCGAAACGTTCGGCTGCCAGATGAATGTCCACGACTCGGAGCGTATGGCGGGGCTACTCGAGCAGGCCGGGTATGAGGCCACCGACGAAGCCGCCGATGCCGACGTCGTCGTCATCAACACGTGCAGCGTGCGCGAGCGGGCCGAGGACAAGCTGTACACGCGGCTGGGCGAGCTGCGGCAACTCGCCGCGGAACAGGGGCACAATCCGATCGTCGCCGTCGCCGGCTGCGTCGCGCAGCAGGAAGGGGACGCGATCCTCAAGCGGTCACCCGGCGTCGCGGACGTCATCATCGGGACCCAGGCGATTCGGCGCCTGCCGATGATGGTGGCGCAGGCGGCGGCGCAGCGCCGGCCGGTCATCAACCTCGATCCCTTCGACGACGTGACCTTTCCGCTCGGGGTGACCAGGCGGAACGATCCGCTCAAGGCGTACGTCACGATCATCGAAGGCTGCAACGAATTTTGCAGCTTCTGCGTCGTACCTTACACGCGCGGCAACGAGCGGATGCGGCCGAAGGCGGACATTCTCGCCGAGGTGCGCGAGGCCGCGGCGACGGGGCACCGCGAGGTCCAGCTGCTCGGACAGATCGTCAACCACTACGCGGCGCCGGACGAGCCGTCGTGCGACTTCAGCGGCCTGCTCGAGGCGATTCACGAGGTCGACGGCATCGACCGGATCCGGTTCGCCAGCCCGCACCCGCGGCATGTGTCTCCGCGCTTCCTGGCGACGATGGCGCGGCTGCCGAAGATCTGCCGGCACCTGCACCTGCCGGTGCAGTCGGGATCGACGCGCGTGCTCGAAGCGATGCGCCGCCGCTACACGCGCGACAGTTACCTGGACCTGATTGCGCAGATCCGCGAATCGTTACCGGAGGTGGCCCTGTCGACCGATATGATCGTCGGGTTCCCCGGCGAGACGGCGGCCGACTTCGACGACACGCTGTCGCTGACCGCCGCTGTCGGCTACCACAGCATGTTCTCCTTCAAGTATTCGCCGCGGCCGAACACGCTCGCCGACAAGCGGATGCCGGACGATGTGGCGGAGGACGAGAAGACGCGGCGGATCGTCGCCCTGCAGGCGTTGCAGCGCGACATCCAGTTTCGGTTGAATGAGCAGATGGTGGGGACGCGCGTCGAGGTCCTGGTGGACGCCGCCAGCCGCCGCCGCGACGTCGAGCTGACGGGCCGGACGAGCACGAACGTCGTCGTGAACCTCCCGGGTCCGCCGGAATGGATGGGCCGGACGCTGCCGGTTCGCGTCGAGCGCGCGGGCCCGCACAGCGTCTGGGGGACTGTATGCAAATCGAGATGAGCATCAAGGGGTTGATGGTCGACCCCATTACGAATACGCCGATCGTCATCCTGCGGGACAAGGACGGCCAGAAGGTGCTGCCGATCTGGGTCGGTATCTTCGAGGCGAACGCGATCGCACTCCAGATCGAGAACATCGCGACGCCGCGGCCGATGACGCACGACCTGCTGCGCAACGTCATCCACGACCTCAAGGCCGAAGTCGAGAAGATCGTGGTCTGCGACCTGCAGGAGAACACCTTCTACGCGCTGATCTACCTCGCGCTGAACGGCGGCACCGTCGCGATCGACGCGCGCCCGAGCGACGCGATCGCCCTAGCGCTGCGGACGCGGGCGCCGATCTTCGTCGAGGACAGCGTGATCGACAATGCCAAGACCGTCGACTTCACGACCGAAAAGGCCGACTCCGACCGGCTGCACAAATGGCTCGAGAGCCTCGACCCGGACGACCTCGGCAAGTACAAGATGTAGGGGCTAGGAGCTAGGTGCTGGGCACTAGGAATTGAGTGCTCGTGTGGGGGAATCTTTCCAGCGCCGAGCTCCGATTCCTACCGCCTGGCACCCAGCTCCCAGCCGCGTTCTGTTATGATGGCCGCCGGATCCCCGGGGGCCTACCGTTCATTCCATGATCGTAGCAATCGCCAATCAAAAAGGGGGCGTCGGTAAGACTACGACGGCCATCAACCTCGCGGCGGCGCTGGCCCTGCGCGGCAAGCCGACGCTGCTGATCGATCTCGACCCGCAAGCCAACAGCACCATGTCGTTCCTCGACATGGCGCAGGTGACCACGAGCGTCTACGACGCGATCGCGGAGACCGCGACCAAGCTCGAGGACGTGATCGTCGCATCGCCGATGGCGAACCTGTCGATTGCGCCGTCGCGGATCGCGCTCGCCAAGCTCGAGGCGAAGCTGGTGGGGGAGATGGACGCGCATTTCCGGCTCAAGGACAAGATCGAGCCGATCCGGAAACGCTTCCCGCACATCGTGATCGACTGTCCGCCGACGCTCGGTCTGCTGACCGTCAACGCGCTGGTCGCCGCGACACACCTGCTGATTCCGATCCAGTCGTCGTACTTCGCGCTCGAAGGGACCGACGACCTGCTCGAGACGATCGAGAAGGTGCGCGCGCGCCCCAACCCGGCGCTCAAGATCCTCGGCGTCGTGATCACGATGCACGACAAGCGGACGGCGCTGGCGCGCGACATCCGCGCGCAGATCCAGAAGGTGTTCGGCGGCAAGGTCTTCAAGACCGTGATCACCAAGAGCGTGCGGCTCGAAGAGAGCCCGGCCTACAAGGAATCGATTTTCACGTTCGCCCCCGATTCCACCGGGGCGACCGAGTACTACAGCCTGTGCGAGGAGGTCATCGATCGTGCCTAGACGAGGTCTACCGCAAACGTTGGCCATGCGCCACGACGAGCATTACGTCGACGCCCTGGCGGCGTCGGCCGGGACGCCGGTCGGCCGGCTCATTCCGATCGACCAGATCGATCCCAACCCGAACCAGCCGCGCCAGGTCATGGGGGATCTATCGGAGCTGATCGCCTCGATCAGCGAAAAGGGGATTATCGAACCGCTGGTGGTGCGGCCGCGCGGCGACCGCTTCCAGATCATCGCCGGCGAGCGGCGCTATCAGGCCTCGGTCCAGGTCGGGCTGCAGGAACTGCCGGTCGTCATCCGCGACGTCGACGACACCGAGATGCTCGAGCTCGCGCTGATCGAGAACCTGCAGCGCAAGGACCTGACGCCGTTCGAAGAATCGGAAGCGCTCCACGGGCTGGCCGAGAGCTGCGGCTATACCCACGAAGACCTCGCCCGGCGGCTCGGCAAATCGCGCACGTCGGTGACCGAGTCATTGGCGCTGAACGGCATGCCGGAGGAGGTGCGCAACCTATGTCGGCTGGCCGACATTTCATCTAAATCATTGCTTCTACAGGTGGTTAGGCAAAACAGCCAGGAGAAAATGACCGCCCTGATCGAGAAGATTGCCAACCAGGGCGGCGCCACCCGGGAGAAGCTTCGCGAAGCTGCGGCCAAGCCCCAGGCCGGCCGGCCGAAGCACTACGTCTTTGCCTTCCGGCCGCCGACCATGGCCTTCAACCTCTAGCTCAGCTTCAACTAGAGCCGGGCGTCCCGCGATGAGATCATCGACGCGCTCGAGACGATCATCGAAGTCCTCCGCAAGAGCAAGTAAGACGCGCGCCGCGGGCCCAGCCGCGGCGCCACGCCAGCCGTCGACAGCCACGCCAGGCCACCGGCCGCGACGCCGGCCGCCGGTACCTCACGCCGGTCACCGGTCGCCGCAGCCGACGCGCCGAACAGCACCGCGAACATTCGAGCAGCTGGCGTCGACCGTTGTCATGCCGTCCCTGGCGCTTACGCCGTCAACGCACCGCGAGATCGCGACGGCGGGCGGGAGCCGCTGCGGTCGGCTTTCGCCGCCGCAATCACGCAGGCGGGCCGGAGTTGAAGCCGACGCCTGTCGCGCGGCCAACGCCAGTCAGCGCGCAGATCCCTGGGGCATGCGTGAGTGGTGTCGGGCGTAGCCGCTGACGGACGCACCGCGCCAAGATCGTGCAGCCAGCATGACCTTCACAGGCCGCGATCTGCGATTAGGTTAACATAACATACATTATCAGACCTAGTGGAAATGCCTAGAACTAGAGGCCTGTGCATGGTTTGCGGAGGCTTTTGCGGGGCGTCTGCCCAAATCCAGCCGCCACGCCGCGTGAACGAGGGATTGCCGCCGAATCCGGCCGCTCAGACCCGCCAGTTGCGCGCCGCGAACTGCCGGTCCGGGGCGGTCACGCGGATCGGCTGCTGCGACGGATGGCGTTCCGCTTCGGCGCCGTCGGCGTCGTAGATCGCCACGAAGAACTCGATCGGGTCGCCGCCGGACGCGCCGAGGTCGGCCAGCGGAATCGCCAGTTCGAGGATCGTCCCAGCGGCGAATGCAGCCCCCCCGGCGCCGCGCTCAACCCAATGGGGCTCGGCGTCCTGCCGATCCCAAAAGGCCCTGGTCAGGCGGCCATCCACGTCTCGCACCGAAAACCGGACGCCCGCCGGAGTGACGAACGTCAAGGAGAGCTCCCGCCCGCCGGCCAACAGATCGATCGCGCGGCTCTCGCTGTCGACCCGGACCAGCAGCCGCTCCTGGTCGAACCCGAAATGGACCAGGGAGACCGCCGCCTGCGGCCTGTCGGTCTGGTGCATCGCCCCTGCGATCTCCCGCACCGTATGAACGCCGGCGCCGAGCCACTCGAAGTAGCTCGTTTCCTCGCCGTCCAGGGTCGGCGCCAGCAGCGAGGTCGGCTCGCTCTGCATCACCGGCGCCCCCTGGGTCGAGATGTTGCTGACGAACAGCTCGTCAGGCACCGGGACCTGCAGCCGCCGGTAGGCGTTCCGCAGATGGGTCCGGAACAGGTCGTCGAACTCCTGGTCGTGGGCGGAGGAATGGTCGTCGCCGTACCACCAGAACCAGTCGCTGCCTTCGGCGATCAGAATCTCTTCACGCGCTTCGGCAAGCGCCGCCCCGTCAACCGCCGCACCGGCGGCCGCCGCGTCGAGCGCGGCGCGCGCGTCGGCCAGCTGGCTCCAGCCTTTCTGGTCGTCCGCGTGGCCGATCCAGATGTAGAAATTCGCGTCGATCCAGGACCCGGGGAAGATCCCGGGCAGCTCCGAGGTCGCACCAGCGCACGCGTCGGCCATCGTGACGGTCTCAATCTCCGGATGCGCCTCGAGGCGGCGGTACAAGGCGCGCAGGAACGGCCGTCCGCCGCCGGGAAAATACTCCCACGCGTTCTCGCCGTCGAGGATGATCGGGACGAGCGCGTCTCCCCCGCCGGTCCGCTCCGCGAACCGCCGGCCGGCGTCGACCAGCCGCGCGACGAAGTCGTCGGCCGCGGCCTCCGCCGGCCAGCTCGAATACGTGAAGCCAATCAGGTCCGACAGCACGTGATCGCGAAACGCGCACGCCACCGCGCCGCCGCCGGCGCGGACGCTGTAGGGCGTGTACAGGTGTTCGGGCTGTTCGACCCGGCCGTGGCCATCGCGGGTGAAGGTGATCCCGAGCGTCCGCGCGAGGATCAGCTCGTCGGTCGCCATCCACCTGAACCCGGCCGCACCGGCCAGCGGCACCATCGCGTCCGACACCGATCCCTCCGACGGCCACAGGCCGATCGGGCGCCGGCCGAACAGGCGCGCGTGACAGGCGGCGGCCCGTTCGAGCTGCTCCGCGGCATCAGCCGGACGCCGGAACGGCTGCCGCGGCCGGCGCGCGTCGGGGTGGGTCCGCAGGTAGATGTCGCTGTCGCACAGCAGCGGCAGAATCGGGTGGTAGAACGGCGACGCCGAGATCTCGATCTGCCCCCGGTCGGCGGCCTCACGGTATTCGGGAATGACGCGGTTCAGCAGCTCGAGCTCCACCTGCCGGAGCACCGTCTTGTCCTCCTCGGTGAATTGCCGGCCCTTTGCGATCAAGGCGCGCACGCGATCGTCGTGGTCGAGATACAGCGGATCGATCCACGCCAGCTTGTGCCAGACCTGCAGGTCGCGCAGGTCGTCGACGCTGAACCGCGCCGCCGCGGCACGCCGTTCGGCCATCGTCGCCGGGGGGTTGCCGCGCCGCGCCAGCAGGTCGCCGTAGCGCGGGTAGGCGTCGATCATGTGCTCGCGGTTGGCATGGAAGAACTGCTCGAGGATGAAGTCGACGTCGCGCTCGTCGAGGTCGGCGGCCGGCTTCAGGCTGAGGTCGAGGGCGCGGTCGCGCGCCTCACCGGCGGCAAACGCCTCGAGCTGCACCAGCAGCGACGGCACCAGGTTGAACGTCATCCGGACGCCGGGGAACTCGCGCAGCAGCGCCACCATGCCGTAGTAGTCCTTCAGCGCGTGGAGGCGCACCCACGGCAGGATGTGCTCGCGGGTGGCGAGATCTTCGTAATACGGCTGGTGCATGTGCCAGAGGAGGGCGACGCGGGTCATACGTTGTAGTCTAGTGTCGTTGAAGATTCTCGACCGCTACCTGGTGCGCGCGATTGTGCCGCCGATGCTGCTGGCGCTGCTCGCCCTCACGTTCGTGCTGATGATGCCCCCCATCCTGCTGAACGCGGAGAAGCTGATCGCCAAGGGGGTGTCGTGGTCGATCATCGTGCGCGTGCTGATGACGCTGGTGCCGCAGGCGCTCGGCGTCACGATCCCGATGGCGCTGCTCTACGGCATTCTGTTCGGGTTGGGGCGCCTGTCGGCGGACCGCGAGTTCGTCGCGCTGCAGGCGTGCGGCGTCAGCGTGTTCCGCGTCTTCCGGCCGATCGCGCTGCTCGCGGTGGTGGCCTGCGGCGCCACCGCCTACGACATGATCGTCGCGCTGCCGGACGCGAACCAGACCTTCCGGCAAATCACCTACGACATCGTCGCCTCGGGGGCGCAGAGCGACATCAAGCCGCGCGTCTTCTTCACCAGCTTCCCCAACCGCGTGCTCTATGTCCGCGACATCCAGCCGGCGACCGGCTGGCAGGACGTCTTTCTGGCGGACGCGACCCAGCCGGAACACACGACGGTGTTCGTCGCGAAATCGGGGCGGCTGCTGCTGGATCGCGAGAAGCGGACCGTCGAGCTCGTGCTCGAGAACGGCACGCAGCATACGACGTCGCGCGATCGGCCGGACGAATACGACGCCAACGCCTTCGAGTCGACGGTGATCAAGGTCGATCCCGAAACGATCTTCCCGCGCACCCAGATCGTCAAGGGGGACAACGAGAAGACGATCGCGGAGCTGCGCCAGACGATCGCGGAGAATACCGCGCGGCATGCGGCGAGCAGCAACCAGCTGTATACGATTCAGCAGAAGTTTTCGCTGCCGGTGGCCTGCCTGGTCCTGGCGCTGATCGGCGTCGCGCTCGGCGCGAGCAACAGCAAGGACGGCAAGCTCGCCAGCTTCGCGCTGGGCACCGGCGTCGTCTTCATCTACTACATCATTCTGTACTCGGCGCGCGCCGGCGCCTTCGCCGGACGCCTGCCGGCCAGCTTCGCGCCGTGGCTGGTCAACCTGATCCTCGGCGCCGCCGGCATCGCGCTGGTGATCTGGCGCGCCGGCTCCGCCGACCAGCCGATCCGCTTCAGCATCCCGCGGTTCTGGCGCGGCGCCGCTCCAACCGCCGCCACCGGCGCACGCGCCGCCCGCGTCGTCATCGTCGTCAGGATCCCGCACGTCGACTGGCCGCGCCCCCGCCTGCTGGATCTGTACGTGGTGCGCCAGTACCTGTCGATTTTCCTGCTGTCGTTCGGCGCGCTGGTCGGCATCTTCTACATCTCGACGCTGATCGACCTTGCCGACAAGCTGTTCGGCGGCGTCGCGCCGCTGCGCCTGCTGCTCCGCTACTTCTATTTCGCGACGCCGCAGTTCGTCTATTACATCATTCCGCTGTCGGCGCTGGTCTCGACGCTGGTGACGATCGGGCTGCTGACGAAAAACAGCGAGCTGATCGTGATGCGCGCCTGCGGCATCAGCCTCTATCGGTCGGCGCTGCCGCTGCTGCTGTTCGCGCTGCTCTTCAGCGGCGCGCTCTACGGGCTCCAGGAGCAGGTGCTGGCGGAGTCGAACCGCGAAGCCGCACGCCTCAACGGCATCATCCGCGGTTATCCGATGCAGACGTTCGGCGTCTTCGACCGGCGGTGGATCATCGGCCGCAACGGCGACATCTACCACTACGACTTCTTCGATCCGCGCGCCAACCAGTTCAGCCGGCTGTCGATGTTTCACTTGAACGAGGCGACCTGGAAGCTGGACTCGCTGATCTACGCGAAAGAAGCCGGCCTGATCAAGGCCGGCGGCCGCGAAGGTCAGGCGCCGACGACCTGGACCGCCCGCGCCGGCTGGACGCGCGAGTTTTCCACCGCGAAGCCGACGCGGCGGCGCGCCGAGCGGCCGGTGGTGAAATACGCGCCGTTCGAGCAGCGCGCGATCTCGCTGGAGCCGCCCGCCTACTTCAAGACGGATGAGCCGGAAGCCGACCGGATGACCTACGGCGAGTTGAAGCAGTACATCGCGAAGCTGCAGGCCAGCGGCTATCACGTCGTGCCGTACGTGGTGCAGCTGCAGCGCAAGGTCGCCTTCCCCTTCGTCACGCTGATCATGACGCTGCTCGCGGTGCCGTTCGCGGTGACGACCGGGCGCAGCGGCGCCATTTACGGCGTCGGCGCCGGCATCGTCCTGGCGCTGATTTACTGGACGACGCTGAGTATCTTCGGGGCGCTGGGCGCGGGAGGCTGGATGTCGCCGGTGCTCGCGGCGTGGGCGCCCAATATTCTGTTCGGCGCCGCCGCGGCTTACCTGCTGCTGACGGTCCGCACTTAGGAATTAAGAATTCATCGTCCGAGCGTGGCGTTCCGAATCCAAATCCGACCCGAGTCGCCCAGCTTGGTGTTGGTCGCGTCGACGACGAACAGAATGGTACGAACGCCGGCGAAGTTCGGCGCGAACGTGTGCGTCTCCCCCACCGGCGTCAGGTCGTCGAAGAAGATCGTCCGCTCCTGCGTCGAGACGTCCACATAGACGGTGCGCTTCCATCGTTCGCGCGCGGCCGGTCCCTGATCATCGCCGGCCCGCAGCTGGACAGAGATCCGCATCGGGTGTTCGGCGCGGATCGAGAACGCCAGCCGATCGGACCCGGCGAGGCCACGCGGGGTGTCGTATGCCAGCGCCGCGACCTGCCCCGCCGATGCGCCGCCCGCGAGGCCATAGCGGAAGCGAAGCTCGGCGCCGCCGACGATCGGCGCGACATCGACCGCGGCCACCGAGTTGCGATCGTGCTCCACCCGCCACCCCTGCAGCGTGCCGTCGAACATGCTGACGCGGGTCGTCGCCGCCGGGCGCGGCTCCGCACGCGGCGCCGGTTCCGGGCCGCGCACGTAAATCGGGTTGCTGCGGACCCAGGTGACCTGGTGCAGCTGGTCGGTCGACCGAATCGAGGTCCAGTACACCGCGGGACCGGCCGGCGCCTGGATGGTGAAATCCGGCTCGTGATGATCGGCGCTCAGCACCGCGCCGTCCTTCCAGATGATCGTCGTAAATGCCGGCGGCGCGTTGCTGCGGACGCGGAGCGTGACCGCGCCGCCGACGCCGAGCTCGTCTCCTTCGTTGACGGTGCCGTGCTCGTTCGTCGCGGTGAACTCGAACGATGCCGGCGTCGCCGCGCCGTCGATGGCGGTGTAGAGATGTCCCGCACGGATCGCGCGCATCAGGACGCGCGCGTCCCCGGTCGGCTCGCCCGAAAACGGCCGATCGGGCGTGATGTGGATCGAGAGCACGCGGAACGACGCCTCGTAGCCCGGAAACGGCAGCGCATACCGGCTCTCGCCGGCGTCGGCGCTGCGCGGGGCGATCTTGGCGTGCGCGTCGACCCCGGCGATCGCGACGATGCGGCGCCGGCTGTTCGTCTCCCACGCGGCCAGCGGCCGCGTCTGGACCAGGCTGGTGATGACCGCGGCCGGCCGGAAGGGATAATCGATCAACGCCGACAGCAACCGGCGTCTGGCGTACCACCGCTCCGACCGCCCCGTCGCCTGCTGTGCCCAGAGCCGCCAGCCGGTGTCGAGGTTGAGCCACTCGACGCCGTCAACTGGCGCGTTCCACTCGGTCCAGCGCAGCTCCGGCTTCGGCGAATCCGGGTGGGCGGCGATGCCGAATCCGCCGAGGCGCCCGACGTCCTCGACGACATCGCGCGGCTCGCCAGCCAGCGGGTACGGCGATGCCGGCATGTCGATCGCCACGTAGTGCCCGCCGTTCGTGCTGATTTCGACGCCGTCGAGGCACAGCACGCCGGAGCGGTACTGCGGCGGGTCCGGTTTGCGGGTCGCGTCACCGTGATCGGTGAAGACGAGAAACTTCAGCCCCGCCTTCGCCGCCGCGGCGGCGATCTCGTCGGGGCCGCTGAGGCCGTCGGATCGGTTCGTGTGGACGTGGACGATGCCGGGGATGCTGCCGTCGGTGGGCGGCGCGAGCGCGATCGGCCTGGGCGGGAGCGTGACGGCGACAGAAACAATCACGGCGGCCACGAGGGCCGCCGTGACGAGAACCAGCTGCTTCACGACTGAGACTGAAGACTGCCGGCTGACGACTGCTCTAGAGGCCGGCAGCGCTCTTGAGAGCGGCCGCCTTGTCCGTGCGCTCCCAGTAGAACTCTTTCTCGGTGCGGCCGAAGTGACCGAACGCCGCCGTCTTCTTGTAGATCGGGCGCCGCAGGTCGAGCTCCTCGACGATGCCGCGCGGCGTCAGCTTGAAGTGCTTGCGGACGATCTCGGTGATCTTCTCTTCCGGAATCCGGCCGGTGCCTTCGGTGTGGACCATGACCGAGACCGGGTCGGCGACGCCGATGGCGTAGGCGAGCTGCACCAGCGCGCGCTCGGCGATGCCGGCGGCGACGACGTTCTTGGCGATGTAGCGCGCCATGTAGGCGGCCGACCGGTCGACCTTCGTTGGATCCTTGCCCGAGAACGCACCGCCGCCATGCGGCGCGGCGCCGCCGTAGGTGTCGACGATGATCTTGCGCCCGGTGACGCCGGCGTCGCCGTGCGGGCCGCCGACCACGAAGCGTCCGGTCGGGTTGACGTAGATCTTGGTGTTCTTGTCCATCATGTTCGCGGGGATCACCTTGTTGATGATCTTCTCGGTGATGTCCTCGCGCATGGTGTCGTTGGTGACGAGCGGGCTGTGCTGGCTGGAGACGACGACGGCGTCGACGCGAATCGGCTGGTTGCCGTCGTACTCAATCGTGACCTGCGACTTGCCGTCGGGGCGGAGGTAGTCGAGGGTGCCGTCGCGGCGCAGGGCCGACAGGCCCTTGACCAGTTTGTGCGCCAGCATGATCGGCAGCGGCATCAGCTCTTCGGTTTCGGTGCAGGCGAAGCCGAACATCATGCCCTGGTCGCCGGCGCCTCCGGTGTCGACGCCCATCGCGATGTCGGGCGACTGGCTGTGAATCGAGGACAGCACCGCACAGGTCTCGCCGTCGAAGCCGAACTTGCCGCGGTTGTAGCCGATCTCGTTGATCGTGGCGCGCACGACTTCCTGGAAGTCGACGTAGGCGCTGGTCGTGATCTCGCCGGCCACGACCGCCAGGCCGGTGGTGACGAGGGTTTCGCACGCGACGCGGCTGACCGGGTCCTGCGTGAGGATGGCGTCGAGAATGGAGTCTGAGATCTGGTCCGCGATTTTGTCGGGGTGCCCTTCCGTGACCGATTCAGACGTGAACAGATGCCGACCCTTACGGCTCATGCCGCGCTCCTTCGTAAGCGTTAATCGGAGAAAAATGACTGCCGGAAACGGTTAAGTCTATCAGAATCAGGCCCGCGGGTGGAAGCGATCGTAGACGCTGCGCAGCCGCGTCTCGAGCACGTGCGTGTAAATCTGCGTGGTCGAGAGGTCGGCATGCCCGAGCATCAGTTGAATCGCACGCAGGTCGGCGCCGCGTTCGAGCAGGTGGGTCGCGAACGAGTGGCGCAGGACGTGCGGGCTGATGGTCCGCGGCAGGCCGGCCTTGAGCGCGTGCTGCTTGAGAATCTTCCAGAAGCCGACGCGGCTCAATGAGCCGCCGCGGGCGTTGAGGAACAGGCGCGGCGACGGGCGCCCCTTGAGCAGCTCGCGGCGTCCGCTCGACGCATACTTTCGGATCCAGTCGGTCGCCTGCTCCCCGATCGGCACCAGCCGCTCCTTGCTGCCCTTGCCGATGCAGGTCAGATAGTGTTCGTCGAGGTGCAGGTCGGCCAGGCGGACGCCCACCAGCTCGCTGACGCGGAGGCCGGTCGCATACAACAGCTCGATCATGGCGCGGTCGCGCAGCCCGAGCGTGGTCGAGACGTCCGGCTGCGCCATCAGCGTGTCGACCTCCTCGATCGACAGAAACCCGGGCAGCGCGGGCCAGGCGCGCGGCGGCCGCAAATCATCGGCGGGGCTGCTGTCGAGCACGCGGTCGAGGACGAGAAACCGGAAGAAGCCGCGGATGGCGGCGACGCCGCGGGCGACCGAGCGTGGCGCGAGGCCACGGCCGCGCTGTTCGCGGACGAACGCTTCGAGCGCCTGGCGATCCAGCGATTCGATGCGGCGCTCCGCCGCGGCCGCGAAGGCGCCGAGCGCGGCGAGGTCGCGGGCATAGCTCTCCAGGGTATGCGCGGCCAGCCGCCGCTCGACGCGCAGGTGATCCAGATACGCTTCGACGACGGGTGATGTCATGGCTGCGACTGACGACCTCGACCAACGACCGACGACCGACGACTATGATAGTATTCGCGACTTGTTCCCGAGGTCTTGATCGCATGCCTGTCCGTTCGAAATGGCAGTCGCTTCCTACCGAGCAAATCAACCCGGCGACGCTCGCCATCGACAAGCTCTCCCCCGCCGACATCGTCGAAGGCATGTTGAACGAAGACCGCAAGATGCTGCTCGCGGTCCAGCGCGAGAAGGACCGCATCGCGGTCGGCGTCGAGATCATCACGCAGGCGCTACGCAAGCACGGCCGGATCATCTTCGTCGGCGCCGGCACCAGCGGCCGCCTCGGCGTGCTCGAATCGGCCGAGATGCCGCCGACCTTCGGGACCAACCCGGAACTGGTGCAGGCGATCATGGCCGGCGGCAAGGGCGCGATCCTGCGGGCGCGTGAAGGGGTCGAGGACAACTACGAGGAAGGCGCCCGCTCGGTCAACCGTCTGCGGCCGACCAAGAAGGACGTCGTCATCGGCGTGTCGGCGAGCGGCATGACCCAGTTCGTCCGCGGTGCGCTGACGCGGGCGCGCAAGGCCAACTCGAAGATCATCTTCGTCACCTGCGATCCGCGGTCGGAGTTGCAGACGTTCGTCGACCTGACGATCGCGCCGGCGGTCGGTCCCGAGGTGATCGCCGGCTCGACCCGGCTCAAGGCGGGCACGGCGACCAAGATGGTCCTCAACATGTTGACCACCGCGTCGATGATCCGCATCGGCAAGACCTACGGCAACCTGATGGTCGACGTTCAGATGGGATCCGAGAAGCTGCGCGACCGCGCGCGCCGGATCATCATCATCGTCACGGGGCTGGAGTACGACGAGGCCGACAAGCTGCTGCGGAAAGCACACTGGAACGTCAAGGCCGCGATCGTGATGCAGAAAGGGGCGCTGACCTACGCCCAGTCGCTCGCCCGCCTGCGCCGCGCCCACGACGTCGTCCGCGACGCGATCGGCGAGGATGTGGAAGAGCGGCTGAAAGAACTGCTGCGCGTTGGATAATCAGGAATTCGGCATCTGGCATTCGCGACGAATACTTATTTCTTAATTCTTAGTTCTTAGTTCTTACTTCTTAGTTCCTACTTCTTAGTTCTTAGTTGTAAACTCCGCCCCGCCCGAGCGTCCACCCAGATCTCCGCGTGCCGGTGCAGCTGGAGAAACGACGCGGGAAGCCGCGGCGTCACCGGCCCTTCGATCATCCGCTGCACGCATCGCGCCTTCGCCGCTCCGGTCGCGAGCAGGACGATCGTCCGCGCGTGAAGAATCGTCGCCATCCCCATCGACAGCGCTTCACGCGGCACCGCGCTCAGTCTGTCGTCGAACAGCGCGGCGTTGGCGCGCCGGGTCGCCGGCTTCAACCGGGTCGCGTGCGTCTGCGCCACGAGGGCGCGCGCCGGTTCGTTGAAGCCGATGTGGCCGTTGGCCCCCAGCCCCAGAATCTGCAGGCCGATGCCCCCCGCCTTTTCGATGGCCCGCTCGTAGCGGCGGCATTCGGCGGCGGCGTCGCGTGCGGCGCCGTTGAGAAACTGGATCCGGCGCGGCGCCAGGTTGACGCCGTCGAACAGGTGCCGCTGCATGAACGCGCGGTAGCTGTGGGGATCGCGCGGGGCGAGGCCGAGGAACTCGTCGAGATTGAACGTCGTCGCGCGGCTGAAATCGGCGCGGCCCGCCCGGTGCAGCCGAACCAGCTCGCGATACAGCGGAATCGGCGTCTGACCGGTCGGCAGGCCCAGCACCAGCGCGGGGGTGTCGCGCAGCGCGGCGGCGACATCCCTGGCCAGCGCGCGCGCCAGCGCGTCAGCGGTATCGAAGACACGGACTCGCATCATGGCTGATGGCGAATCGCCGATGGCGTATTCGCCGCGGCAGCGATCATTGGCCGGCCGTGATCACGATGCGATGAGCGATCAGCCATTGGCCATGGCCGCCTTGTACTGAGGCACGAGCGCATGGCCTCGTGCCTCGGCCAGAGCCAGCCAGACGGCGCCGATCGCCGGTTCGGCGGTGAGGATTTGCGTCTGCGCGCGCGGCGCCACTTCGCCGAGGCGGCGCGGCAGCTCCTCCGCGAGCCACGGGACGACCCGGAAGACGCCGCCGGCGAGGTGGAAGGTAAACGCGTCGCCACGCATCTCGAGCCGGGTCGCCACCGATCGCGCGGCCAGCACGAGCTCGTCGGCGGCGCGTTCGAGGATCCGGATCGCGACCGCGTCGCCGAGCTCGGCGACGCGCTGCACAATCGGTCCGAGCGCGGCGACGCTGCCCCGCGGCAGCTCGCGGTCGTACACGATCCGCGGCAGCCGCGACTCGTCGTCGACGTTGAAGTGCAGCAGGATCTCGCCGGTGAGGCCGGTGGCGGGCCCGCGGCCATCGGCGGCGCGCATCACCGCGGCGAGCGACTCGCGGCCGATCCAGTAGCCGCTGCCCTCGTCGCCGATCATGTGGCCCCAGCCGCCGGCGCGCGCCGCCTCGAACGCGGCGTTGCGGCCGTAGACGATCGACCCGGTTCCGGCGTTGATCAGAATCCCCGGCTCATCGCGCGCGCCGGCCACCAGCGCGATCAACGCGTCGTTGACGACGAGGACGCGCGACTTGTAGCCGATCCGGCGCATGATGGCGCGCACCGTCCGCGCCTCGTCGTCGCGGTCGACGCCGGCGATGCCGAGGCAGATTGCGGCCGGCGTGATCGCGCGATCGCCAATCGCCGCCTCCATCGCTTCGTGCAGCACCTTCTCGACCGCGAGCTCGCCGGCGGTATGGAGGTTGGCGCCGGCGCCACGGCCTTCCGCGACGATCGCGCCGTGCGCGTCCGCGAGCAGGCACACAGTCTTCGTGCCGCCTGCGTCGATGCCGAGAACATGCATGCGCCGTTAATTCTATGCTACGCTCCCGACCTTTCATGCTGCACGCCGTCCTGCGCCGCGCGATCGTCGTGATCGCCGCCTCGTTATTCCTTTCCGGCCCGGTCCACGCGCAGGACGAAGTCCGCGCGCTCTGGGTCGTGCGCACCACGCTGACGTCGCCGGCGGCGATCGCCACGATGGTGGCGGCGGCGAAGAACGGCGGCTTCAACACGCTGCTGGTCCAGGTGCGCGGCCGCGGCGACGCCTACTTCCAGCACGGCATCGAACCCCGCCCCGCTGCGCTCGCGGCGCAGCCCGGCTTCGATCCGCTGGCGACGACGATCGCGAAGGCGCACGACGCCGGTCTGCAGGTGCACGCCTGGATCAACGTCAACCTCGTGGCCGGGGCGGTCGATCTCCCGGCCGCCCGCGATCACGTCGTCTACCGCCATCCCGAGTGGTTGATGGTGCCGCGGGCGCTCGCCGCCGAGATGTCGACGGTGGATCCGCGCAGCCCCGGATACGTCGGGCGCCTGGCACGCTACGCGCGCAGCCAGTCGGGCGAAATCGAAGGACTGTATCTGTCGCCGGTCTCCGCGGAATCGGTGGCCTATACGACGGCGGTCGTCCGCGACATCGCGCAGCGCTACGCGGTCGACGGCGTGCACCTCGACTACATCCGCTATCCGACGAGCGAGTTCGACTACAGCCGCGATACGCTCGCTGCTTTCCGATCCTCGCTGCTCGCCGACGTCGCACCGCCGGATCGCCGGCGCTACGAGGCGAGGATGGCGGCCGGCGAACCGCTCGTGTATACGCAGGCGTTTCCCGAGCGCTGGCGCGGATTCCGCGCCGCCCGCCTGACCGCGCTGCTGACGTCGCTGCGATCGAGCGTCAAGACGGTCCGCCCCGCGGCGCTGGTCAGCGTCGCGGTGATCCCCGACCCACGCGAGGCGATGACGCACCGGCTGCAGGACTGGCGCGGGTGGCTCGACAGCGGGCTGGTCGACGTCATCTGCCCGATGGCCTACACCACCGATGCCGCGATGTTCGCGGCGCAGATCGCTTCCGCGAAACAGATCGCGGGATCCCATCCGCTCTGGGCCGGAATTGGCGCGTATCGCCTGTCCGCGGATCAGATCGTCGACAACGTGCAGACCGCGCGCCGGCTCGGCGTCGCCGGCATCATCCTGTTTTCCTACGACAGCCTCGCCGACCCGGCCCACGGGCCCGGCTTTGTCTCGCAGGTCGGACGCGCCGCTTTCCAGTTCTGAATGTGCAGTTTCAGTTCTTAGTTCTTAGTTCATAGTTCTTAGTTTTCAAGTGTAGCCATGGGCTTCTCCGCCGTCAACTACGTGGTGCTCGCGGCCTACCTGGTCGGCATCACGATCTTCGGCAGTCGCTTCCGCAAGTCGCACCACTCCGTCAAAGACTATTTTCTCGGCAGCCGGCAGACGTCGTGGGTCGTCATCAGCCTCTCGATTGTCGCGACCGAGACGAGCACGCTGACGCTGATCGGCGTGCCGGCGCTCGCCTACTCGGTCTACCCGAGGCCTGAGCAGGGCGGCAGCTTCACCTACCTGCAGGTCGTCGCCGGCTATGTCGTCGCCCGCTTCGTGATCAGCGCGCTGCTGATTCCGGCGTACTTCCAGGGTGAGATGCTGACCGCGTACGAGCTCCTCAATCGCCGCTTCGGGCCGCACGCCAAGCACTTCGCCGCGTCGCTGTTCCTGATCATGCGCGCGCTCGCCGAAGGGGTGCGGGTGTTCGCGGCGTCGCTCGTGCTCGCCGCGGTGCTCAGCGCGAGCGTGCCGGGGCTGCCGCATCTCTGGCTGTGGTCGATCGTGATCGTCGGCGTGCTGACCCTCGTGTATACCTTCGAGGGGGGCATCGCCGCGGTGATCTGGACCGACCTGGTGCAGCTCGTGATTTACGTCGGCGGATCGCTGCTCGCGGCCTACATGCTCGTGCATCTCGTGCCGGGCGGATGGACCGCGATCGTCGACGATGCCCGCGCCAGCGGGAAATTGCAGTTCGTCTCGTGGTCGTGGGACCTGACGGTGCCGTTCACGTTCTGGGCCGGGTTGATCGGCGGCTGTTTCCTGACGATGGCGTCGCATGGGACCGACCAGCTGCTGGTGCAGCGGCTGCTGACGTGCCGCAATCAGCGCGAGAGCCAGCTTGCGCTGATTCTCTCCGGCTTCGTGGTGCTCGGACAGTTTGCGCTGTTCCTGACCATCGGGATGATGCTGCACGCGTATTACGCGGTCCATCCGCTGCCGCCGATGGCGACCAACGACGAGATTTTTCCCGCCTTCATCGTCCGCAGCTTGCCGCACGGCATCGCGGGCCTGGTGATCGCGGCGATCTTCGCCGCCGCGATGTCGAACCTGAGCGGATCGCTCAACTCGCTGGCATCGACGTCGATCCTCGATTTCTACAAGCCGCTCGCCGGCGCCCGCGTCGACGAAGCGCGGCTGCTGACGCTGTCGCGCTGGCTGACCGCCGCGTGGGGGCTCGTGCTGATCGCGATCGCCATCATGGCGCGCGGCTGGGGGTCGGTGTTCACCGTCGGCCTCACCATCGCGTCGATCGTCTACGGGCCGATGCTCGGCGCCTTCCTGCTCGGCGTGCTGACCACCAGCGCAACCGAACGGGGCGTGATGGCCGGGATCGGCGTGTCATTAGTGTCGATGATCCTCGTCCGGGTCTTCACCCCGCTGGCGTGGACCTGGTATGTGCTCGCGGGCACCGCGATGTGTATGGGCGTCGGCCTGGTGGTGAGCCGTGTCGGTCGATGATGCCCGCCGCGTCCTCGAGCGGGCGATCGAGGCGCGGGTGTTTCCTGCCGCGGCATTCGAGGTCGGACCGGCTGACGGGTTCATCACCAGCGAGGTGCTCGGCACGCTGACCTTTGACGAAGACGCCCGGCCGGCGAGCGGCGACACGATCTTCGATCTCGCGTCGCTGACGAAGCCGATCGCGACCACCTCGATCGTCATGTCGCTGGTGCGACGCGGCGCACTGACGCTCGACGCGCCGGTCGCCGACTTCGTCGAGGAATGGCGCGGCGCCGACCGCGAGCTGGTCACGATCCGCGATCTGCTCGAGCACGCCTCGGGTCTGCCGGCCCGCCTCGTCGATGCGCCGCCGATCACGCGCCGCGAGTTCGAGCACGAGATCTGCGCCATCGCGCTCGAGTATCCGGCGCGAACACGGTCGCTGTACAGCGATCTCGGATTCATCCTGCTCGGCTTCATCGCGGCCGACCGCGGCGGCGCGCCGCTCCCGGCGCTGTTCGATTGGCCGGGCATCACGTTCACGCCGCCGCCGGCGCTTCGCCGCTTTGCGGCGCCGACGATGCCGATGGACGAGGACACGCGCCGCGGTCGGCGGCTGACCGGCGAGGTGCACGACAACTACGCGGCAGCGCTCGGCGGCGTCGCCGGCCATGCCGGCCTCTTCGCGACGGCGAACGACGTCGGCGCATTCGCGCGCGCGCTGCTGCGAACGCTGCGCGGCGACACCGACGTCCCCGCGCCGCTGTCGCAGGCGCTCCTCCGCCAGTTCCTGGCGAAGAGCACGGTCCCGGGCAGCTCGCGGGCGCTCGGCTGGGATACGATGCTGCCGACTTCGTCGTGCGGCACCCGGATGTCCCCGCAGGCGTTCGGACACGTCGGGTTCACGGGGACGTCGCTCTGGATCGACCCGGTGCGCGATCGCTGCTTCGTGCTGCTCACCAATCGCGCGTGCGACGGCGGCACGCTCGACGACATGCGTACGGTGCGCCGCGCCTTTCACGACGCGCTCGGCGACGTGTGACGCGGCTCCGCGGTTCTCGGGGTGCTCGGGGTTCTGAAGGTGCTCGGGGTTCTCGAGGTGCTCAGGGTTCTGAAGGTGCTCGGGGTGCTCGGGGTTCTCAGGGTGCTCGGGGTTCGCGAGGCGCTCACGGCTCACGGGCGCTGACGGTTTTGGCGTTTCGTCGCACCGTGAGCAGCTCGACGACGTGCGAACCTGGGGAACCCTGCGAATCTTGTGACCTGGGAGCCCTGCGGACCTGGAGAACCCCGAGAACTCGAGACCCCTGAGCACCTCGAGAAGCCTAAGCACCTCGAGAACCCTGAGCACCTGGAGAACCCTGAGCACCTCGAGAACCTTGAGCACCTTGAGAACCCTGAGCACCTCGAGAACCCTGAGCACCTCGAGAACTCCGAGAACCTTACTGCCATGCCCCTGACCCTCGTCGACTGGATCGTCATCGGCGGCTACTTCGCGCTCAACCTGGCGATCGGGCTGTACTACGCGCGCCGGGCGCGCGGCAGCACCACCGAGTTCTTTCTGTCCGGCCGCCGCGTGCCGTGGTGGCTCGCCGGCACATCGATGGTGGCGACCACCTTCGCCGCCGACACGCCGCTGGTGGTCACCGGCATGGTGGCGCGCTACGGCATCGCGGGCAACTGGCTGTGGTGGAACATGGCCGCCAGCGGCATGCTGACGGTGTTCGTCTACGCCCGCCTGTGGCGGCGCGCCGGCGTGATGACCGACGTCGAGTTCGCAGAGCTGCGCTACTCGGGCCGGCCCGCGGCGTTCCTGCGCGGCTTCCGCGCGCTCTATCTCGGCATCCCGATCAACTGCATCGTCATGGGCTGGGTGAACCTGGCGATGCTGAAAATCCTCCAGGTCACGCTCGGTCTCGACGCGACCGGCGCGTTATGGGCGCTGCTCGCGCTCCTGATCTTCACCGCGTTCTACACCACGCTCGCGGGGCTCTGGGGCGTGCTGGTCACCGACCTCGTCCAGTTCGTGCTCAAGATGGGGATGGTGATCGCGCTCGCCTACTACGCCGTGCGCGCCACCGGCGGACTGGCGGCGCTCGAATCCAAAGTGCGCGCGCTCGACGCCGCGGCCGGCGGCGGCTCGCGCCTGACGTTCTTTCCGGCGGCCGACTCGGCATGGATGCCGGCAATCACGCTGTTCGTCTATCTCGGCGTGAGCTGGTGGGCGAGCTGGTATCCGGGCGCGGAGCCGGGGGGCGGCGGCTATGTCGCGCAGCGGATCTTCTCCGCCAAGACCGAGCGCGACGGCCTGTTCGCGACGCTGTGGTTCAACATCGCGCACTACGCGATCCGGCCGTGGCCATGGATCCTGACCGCCTTGGCGTCGCTGGTCCTCTACCCCAATCTGGTCGACAAGGAATCCGGCTACGTCCGGACCCTGATGGATCCGAACGTCTTCCCGCCGGCCCTGCGCGGCATCATGCTCGCGGCGTTCGCCGCCGCGTACATGTCGACGATCGGCACACAACTGAACTGGGGCGCCTCCTACGTCGTCAACGACTTCTACCGCCGGTTCCTGAGGCGCAACGGCGCCGAGCGTGAATACGTGGTCGTCTCGCAGATCGTGACCGTGGCGCTGATGGTCGTGTCGATCTATGTGACGCTGCACCTCGCGTCGATCGAGCAGGCGTGGAAGCTGCTGATCGTGACCGGCGCCGGCACCGGCACGGTACTGTTGCTGCGATGGTTCTGGTGGCGGATCAACGCGTGGTCCGAAGTGTCGGCGATGGCGGTCGCGGCCGCGGTGTCACTGTATCTGCAGATCGGGTTGAAGTGGGACGGCGACAAGCCGCGGGACTTTGCCTACCTCATGCTGGTGACCGTCGGCTCGACGACGATCGCGTGGCTGGCGGTGACCTGGCTGACGCCGCCCGAGCCCGCCGCGACGCTGCACGCGTTCTATCGCCGCGTCCGGCCGCACGGGCGGGGCTGGGCGCCGATCGCGGCGGCGGTCGGACTGCCCTCCGCGTCGGGATCGCTCGGCGGCGAACTGTTCAACGCCTTCCTCGGCTGCGTCCTGGTCTACTCCGCGCTCTTCGGCGTCGGCCACATCCTGCTGCGCAGCGCCACCGTCGGGGCCGGACTGCTGATCGTGTCGGCGCTCGCGGCATTCGCGATCGCCCGCAACCTCACTGCACAAGAGGCCGCGGCCCGGTCGGCCATCAGCGAGCCCCGAGCGTCATAACCTCAGAAGCGACCGCGCGGCGTGGATGGCGGCAGCACCGGCGTCACACCTCCGCTGCCGAACGGACTGGTGCCGCGGCCCGGGCCATTGGGGCCGCCGGCGCCGCGCCCGCGTTGGCCGGGCTGGCTGCCGCCGAAGGGACTGGTCTGCTGGCCGGGATTCGGCTGTCCGCGCTGGCCCGGGTTCGGCCGGCCGCCGGGACCTGGCGTGGTCGCACCGGCGGCGCCGCCGACCGCCTGCTGCTGCTGAATGTAGACGAAAGCCCACTCGTTGTAGTGACCGCGTCCGTTATAGAGGCGAATCGATTGATCCTTGCTCTTGCTCGTCACGCCTTGAATGCCGCCCGACGACTGCCCCGTCGACCCGGCGCTGATCGGCGGGCCGCCGACCCGTCCGGCTCCAGGTTGCGTCGCCGACCCGGGTTGCGTTTGCTGACTCTGGCCGCCGGGGGTCGCGGAACCGCCGGTGCCGCGCTGTCCGCCGGGCGGCTGGATGCCGCCGGGGACGTTCTGGCCGGCCGGGATCGGCACGAAGTCGTCGTTGGTAATCGGGTCCTTGAACTTCCGGCGGAGGAAGCGCTGATCGACCAGCACGTCGAGCGTCGGCGGGTAGGCATTGGCGAACTTGCGTTGAAACAGGCCGATGGCGTGCGCGTACTGCTTCCCGCGGAAGACGAGCTCCTCTTCCTTCTCGCGCCGCGCCGTCTGCTTCCACACCGGCATCGCGACCGACATCATGATGGTCATGACGCTGAGCGCGACCAGCAGCGCGGCCATCGCGTAGCCCGCCTGTGCGCCGAGATTCCGTTCCGCTTGACCCGCTAAGTCCATGGGAATTAAGATGGTTATGGTCTTCATGATATCACGTCTTCGCCGCTCGTCCGCGCTGGTCATCACTCTCGCCGCGGCAGCGCTGCTGACCGTCGCGTGTCAGAAGGTGCCGCTGCTCGCGCCCAGCGGCTCGACGATTACCCTGACGGCTTCGGCGACCGCTCTCCCCGCGAACGGGTCCACCGACATCATTGCGCAGGTGATCGAGGCCAGCGGCACGCCGCCGCACAGCGGCACGGTCATCACGTTTACGACGAATCTTGGAACGATTCAGCCGTCGGAGGCGGAGACCGATATCGCCGGTCGCGTCACGGTGAAGTACGTCGCCGGCACCGCCTCGGGTACGGCCACGATCACCGCGATTTCTGGGGGCGTTTCCGCAAGCGGGACGAATTCGGTCAAGATCGCCGTCGGCGCCGCTGCTGCGGGCAGCATCAGCGTCAGCGCCGCTCCCGGGACCGTGGCGGCGAGCGGCGGGACATCCACGATCACTGCGAAAGTGGCCGACACCAGCGGAAACCCGCTGCCCAGCGTTCCGGTCAATTTCTCCACCGATAACGGCTCGCTGAGCGCGTCGGTGGCGACCACCGACAGCACGGGCACGGCGACGACCCAGATCACTACCAACAAGACCGCGAAGGTGACAGCCACCGCCGGCGTCTCGACGCCATCGACCGGCACCGGCTCGACGACGACAACGGCTCCGACCGGGACTGTCACCATCAACGTCAATGCCGCGTCGACGATCGTCGTCGGCACCGCCTCGCCGGCGGCACCGCAGGCCGGCCAGGCGGTCACGTTCCCGCTCACGTATACGCAGAATGCCAACGGCAGCCCGGTGGCGCGCGTCGTCGTCGATTTCGGCGACGGCTCTGCACCACAGACGATCACCGGCCAGCCGGGCGCAGTCACGCACGTCTACTCGACCCAGGGCTCGTACACGGTGCGCGTCACGGCGTTCGATACCTTCGGCGATGTCGCCAACGGTACCGGCAGTGTGGTCGTGACACCGAAGCCGCAGCTCGTCGTGACTCTGAGCACGTCGACATCCACGCCGGCGGCGGGCAGCCCGACGATCTTCACGATCTCGGCGACGCCAACGACAGGCAACGCGATCACTTCGATGACGATCGATTTCGGAGACGGCACGCCGCCGACGACACTGAGCGGCAACACGACGAGCGTGCAGCACAACTATTCGTCGGCCGGCACGTTCGCGGTGACCGCCACGGCGACCGACTCGAGCGGCGCCACCGGATCAGCATCCACGATCATCGTTGTCGGCTCGGCTGCGAGCGCCTCGTTCACCTTCACGCCCGATACGCCAGCGGTCAACACCGCGGTATCGTTCGATGCCACGTCGTCGAGTTCGTCGAGCACAGTGACGAACTACTCGTGGAACTTCGGGGATGGCACTACGGGCACCGGCGTCCGAACGACGAAGACCTACTCCGTTGCCGGCACTTATACGGTAACGCTGACGATCACCGACAGCACTAATCACTCGGCGATTGCCACGAAGCAGATCACGGTTCACTAGAGAGGCACAGGGCCTGGTCCGAAAGGATCCGGTCCTGTGCGCTCGAAGTTGCAGCGCCGGACGCGGTCGACGTACGGCGATCGGCGTAGCGCAGGGCTTCCTTCTGCCAGGTGTCGGCCCTGAAGGGCTTAGTGGATGCGGCGGCGGTACCAGCCGGAATATCTAGTGCCGTCGAGTGCGTGTCTCAGTAACGGGCTTGGCGGGTCATCGCCGCTCGACAGCCTGCGGATGCCGCGGTCGAACGTCGCCAGGACACCCTTCCGGTATGGTGCCAGCGACAGCAGGTACGCATCGGTGACTGCTGGTGCCCGCGCAGCCGGATTCCATCCCCGCGAGTGCCGCGGGTTCTTGACACCTCGCATCATGTTGCGTGAGTGATGCGTGGTAGGCTCGCATCGCATCACACAGCCATGCGTGATGCGACGGCTCACCAGTCGGAGTACTTGGTGCCGTCGAGCGCGGTCGCCTCGGACCCGCTCTTGACGTCGTAGACGCCGGCTTCAGCGGTGGGATTGTTCGGATCGGGTTCGGCCGGCACCGTCTGCCAGCTGCTGTTGCTTTTCGTGAACGGATCGTCGGGCAGCTTGCGGACGTAGCCGTCGCTGACCAGGGCATCGAGCGTGCTCGGGTACTGCCCCTTGTCGGCGTAGTACTGATCGATCGCGTCGCGGATCCGGAACAGGTCTTCCTTCAACACCCCTTCGCGCGCGTAGATCACGCTGTGCTGATACTGCGTCATCCCCATCGTCGTCAGGATGACGATCAGGGAGACCACGATCAGCAGTTCGATCATGGTGAAGCCGGATTCCCGGGTGCGCATCGGATCATCGGGTGATCCGGTCACCGGCTGATCCGGTGGCATATTGACGGCCGCGGGCGTAGAGCGGCCGTGCCGCCGCTCGATCCAGCCGATCGTCCAGTCGATGACGCGATTACCAGATTTCCCGATTGCCAAATCCGGTCACCAATCCTTGTATTTCGTGCCGTCGAGCGCCTTGCCGTCGAACGTGGTGTAGACGTCGAACACGTTCTGGCCGCCCCACCGCGTCGAGTCGGGCTTGTCCTGGTAGGAGCGCATGCCCCACTCCGTCCCGCGCGTCATCGGATCGATCGGGATGTGGCGCAGGTATTTCAGCTTGCGGCCGGTCGCGTCGTTCGCCGCGGTGACGCCGTCCACCAACGTTTGCAGATCCGGCGGATAGTTTTCGCTGCCGACCTTGATGTCGAGCGAGCCGATTTGTCCGAGGTCGGCGGCGTCCTTGTATTTGTCGATCGCGGTGCGAATCTCGCGCAGCGAGCGCCGCAGCTCGGCCTCGCGATTGCGGGTCGACGTGACCTTGGCCAGCGGCATGATCGCCGACGCGAGGATCAGCACGATCGTCGCGACCACGAGCAGCTCGACGAACGTGTAGCCCCGCGACCAACGGATCCGCAATCCCCAATCCACGATGCGCAACTACTGCACCGTCACCGTCGCCGGTGCGAACCTGAGCCCCATGCCAACGCCGCCCGGCCCCGTCGCGGTGCCGCTCAGCGTCATCGTGACCGGACCCGGCGCGATCGCGTCGAACAGGATCGCGGCGAGCACGCCGGTCCCCGACGCGCCGGTCGCGTCGGCGCTGCGCGCGAGTGTGATGTCGACGCGGTTGGTGTTCACCGCGTTCGTGAAGACGACCGGCACTCCGCCGGCGCGGAGGAAACTGCCCTCCTGCACGCTGCGGACGCGCAGCTTCGTCGGATCGAAGATCAGCGTCAGCGTGACGGTCGAGATCCGCGACGCGTCGTTGATCAACAGCGGCACCGTGTACGGTCCGCCCCCGACCCGGAACGTCGGACCCGGCGGCGAGATCAGCACCTGCGCCGATCCGATCCCGGCCGATGTCGTCGCGAGGGCGTCGGGCGTCGCGGCCGGGGCCGCTGGAGCGGCCGGCGTCGGCGGCGGCGGCGCTGCCGGCAGCTGGGGCTGTGGTTCGGCCGCCGCTGGCGACGGCGGGACGGCCGGCTGGGCGACCGGCGGCGTTGCCGGGGGGAGCACGACCGTGCCCGGCACCGGCGACGATCCCGGCGGCGCGACGAGCGTCGTGCCGCCCGGTCCACGAACGGGCGGATTACCGGTCGGAATCGAGCCCGCTGGCTGGCTCGGCGGCACGCCTGGCGCGGGTGCGGCCGCGGGCGCCGGCGCCGATCCCTCGGGCTGCTGCGGCGCGATCAGCGGCGGCGGTCCGCCGATGCCGAGGTTCTGCTGCGAGCCGATGAAGATCGGCCGCAGATCCGCCTCGGTGATGTCATGGGTGCGGACGATGTGCGGCGTCAGCAGCATCACGATCTCGGTCTGGCTGGTCGTCACGGTATTGCTGGCGAACAGACTGCTGAGGAACGGCACGTGGATCAGGCCGGGGAAGCCGGACACACCTTTCGTGTCGTTCGTCTGGAGGAGCCCGGCCAGCAGGTTCGATTCGCCGTCGCGCAGCCGCAGCCGTGTACTCACCTTGCGTTGCACGAACGACGGCACCGTCACGCCCCCGACGTCCGTCGGCGCGCCGACCTGGCTGTCGTCGAGCGTCAGGTCGAGGCGGATATCGCCATCGAGCGTCACCGTCGGCGTCATATCGATGTTCACGCCGACGTCGCGGTACTGATAGGAGCTGAGCGGATTGACGCCGGCGCCGCCGGTGGCAATCGGCGTGTAGCTGGTCGAGATCACCGGAATCGACTGCCCGAGATTGAGCGTCAGCTTGGTGCCTTCGGCGCCGCGCAGCTGCGGCTTCGCGATCACCTTGGTGTTGGTGTCGCTCTCGAGGAACCGCACGATCGCGGTCGGCACCGCGAGGTAGAAGTCGGCGGTGGTCACGCCGCGCGAAATCGTATTCAGGTTGAACGGCGCCGGCGATCTGACGGCGCCGGGGCCGGTCGAGGTCCCGGTGCTGGTGCTCGTCGTCCCGGTGCTGCCGGTGGTGCCGGTGCTGGCGGTGGTCGAGCCGCTCGGCGAGGTCTCGGGCGAAAACACCGCGCCGAGCGCGTACTCCGAGAGGTTCAGGCCGTAGGTCTTGCTCCGCGATCGGTCGACCTCGAGAATTTCGACGTCGATCACGACTTCGGCGCGCGGCTTGTCGTTCTGCTCGATGATCTTCTCGAGGATGGCGACCACCGACGTGGTGCCGCGCACGGTGATGGTGTTCGCGGTCTTGTTGCCGGCAATCGCCGGCTGCACGGCGATGCCCGGCAGACGGATGATCGTGCTGAGGATCTGCTGGACCTCGGTCGAATCGGCGTGCGACAGGTAGAACGTCCGGATCACCTGGTCGTCGTACTGCGCATGCTTGGGCGGCGTGTCCTGAAAGACGAAGATCGACTTGTCGCCGAGCACCTTGTACGACAGCTGGTTCATCGTCATCATCTGGTTCAACCCCTGCTCGAGGGTGACGCCTTCGATGTTGACGGTGGCGGCGCGATCGGCGAACTCGCGGTCGAAGCTGACGCTGATCCCGTGCGCCGCGCCGATCGCATTGAGGATGTCGCGCAGGCTGACGTTGTTGAAATGAAAGTTGAGCGGCTCGCGCGACGCCGGATTGAGGATCGGCTCCGCCGACGCGGCACGCGCCCGCTCGCGCATCGCCTGAATCGCCGGTTTGGGGCGCGACGCCTCGATGCGGTCGCGAATCGTGCGATCGAGCTCGACGATCTTCGCCGAGGCGATGCGGTTGCTCGGATCGTACTCGCTCGCCTGCTTGTACTCGCCGAGCGCCGCTTCGAGCTGGTCCTCTTTCTCGAACGTCCTTGCCTTGTCCACGTGCGCGCGCGACGCGGTCTGCATGGCGCGCGACAGGCCGATCTTGTAGGTGGCGTTGTCGGGCGCGGCCTGGACCGCCTTGCGATAGGCGGCGACCGCTTCGTCCAGGTTGCCGGCGCGCATGGACGCTTCACCCTGGCGGAACGCCTTGCCGGCGGCGCAGCCGCCCGCCAGCAGCGCCAGCACCAGCACCCCAATCTGCAATCTGAAATCAGCAATCTGCAATTTCATGATCCTGTCAGCCGAATGGTCTGGCGGCCGCGGCCGTCCGCGTACGCCAGCTCCACGGATTCCACGCCGATCTTCAGAATGCGAAAGCGGCCCTCGATGATAGCCCCTTCCTTCCCGTAAAACGGCGCGTTGCGGCCGTCGCTGAGGATTGCGATTTTCTCCCCGTGCGACGGCGACTCGACGATCCCGATGAACTTGAGCGTGATCGGCGCGAGCGGCGGCGGTAGCGGCGGACCACTCGGCACCACCGGCGCGACCGCCTCCGGCTGGGCGGCGCGCACCGCCGCCGGCGGCGGCGGAGGCGGCGCCTTGGACTTGAACCGGAACAGATTGCGTTCCGTTTCCGGCTTGGGCCGTTCCTGGTTCAGCGC
>JAOBWF010000166.1 GCA_025463215.1 Acidobacteriota bacterium
CCGGCCACCGTTTGGCGGCGCCGCGGTACGCCGCCAGCGCCGCGCCGCTCTGTCCCGCTTCCCTCAACGCCCTCGCATACGTCGTCTGGAAGACCGGCGCGTCGGGGTGCGCCGACGCGAGGCGCCGCAGCGCCGGCAGCGCGCCGGCGCGGTGCGCCGCGAGCGCCGAGAGCGCAGCCTCGAAGTCGTCCCACGCCGCAATCCGCGCCGCCGGATTCGGCGCGATGGCGGTGGACGCGGGCTGGACCGAACTGGCGACGTAGCCGAGCGAGCGCAGCCGCTCCTGCGCGTCGGCGGACATCGCGCGGTCCGGTGCCGCGGCGGCGCTGTCGTGAATCGCGCCGGCGCGCGCGATCATCGCCGCGGCCACCGCGGGCTGGGCGGCGGCGACGTCGTGCTCCTCGCGCGGATCGTTCGTCAGGTCGTAGACCTCACTCGCCGCGCCGGCACGGATCGTCTTCCAGCGACCATCGGTCAGCGCCTGCAGGGCGCTCCAGCCGGCGACACGTGGATACTCGGTCTCGCTGTAGAGGTCGGCGATCGGCGCCGCCGCACCTCGCACGTCCGCACCTCGCACCTGCGCACCTCGCCCCTCCGCACCTCGCCCCCCTGCACCTCGCACCTCCGCACCTCGCACCTGAAACAGGTCCCGTCCTTTCATGTCGGCGGGCGCCGCGACGCCGGCGGCGTGCAGCAGCGTCGGGGCGACGTCGGCCAGGCTGACCGCTTCGTCGCGGACAGCAGGCGCCACGCCGGGCGCGGCGATGATCAACGGCACGCGCAGGGTCGAGTCGTACAGCAGCATGCCGTGCGTGCGTTCGCCATGGTCGCCGAGCCCCTCGCCGTGATCGCCGGCGACCACCACCAGGGTCCGATCGATCAGCCCGCGCGTGCGCAGCGCCTCGAGGGTCCGCGCCAGCTGCGAGTCGGCATACGCGATCTCGCCGTCGTACGGCGAGCGGCCGCCGGCGAGAAACTCCTTCGGCGGGTGGTACGGCGCGTGGGGGTCGTAGAGGTGGATCCACACAAAGAACGGGGCCTGGGACTGACCGCTGGGCGCTGGCGGTCGATCGAACCACGCCAGCGCGCGGTCGACGACCGCGGCCGCGGGGCGCTCGGCTTCGAGGCGATCGGCGGCGTCAGGATCGCGCGGGATCCGATCGTCGTAAGTATCGAAGCCCTGCGCCAGGCCGAAACGGTGATCGAGGACGAACGCGCCAACGAACGCCGCCGTGTCGTAGCCGGCATTTTTCAGCAGCCGTGCGACGGTCTGATGGCTGCCGGCGAGCACGTCGACGCCGTTCTCGCGGACGCCGTGCGCCGGCGGCAGCAATCCGGTGTGAATCGTCGCGTGCGAGGGCAGCGTCAGCGGCACGGCGCTGCGCGCCGACGTGAAGCGCAGGCCCGACCGGGCGAGTCGATCGATCGCCGGCGCGACGCCGATGCCGACCCGATCGGCGCGGAACGTATCGATCGTCACCAGCAGCAGGTTCGGACGAAGCGGCGCCGGCGCCGGAGCCGCGCTGCACGCGGCCGCCAGCGCGGCGACGATCACGACAGCGATCCGCATCGGCGGATTGTACCGGTATAGAAAGTTAAAAGTTAAAAGTTAGAAGTTAGCTTCTAACTTCCGACCGAAAAGGTCGGAGTCACCGCGTCGCGCTCTCGGCCTTGTGCCCGAGGGTCATCGCGCTGAAGGCGATCGTCAGGACGCAGCAGGCGATCATCGTCGCGAACACGCCGGTCCAGCCGAAGTGGTCGGCGATCCAGCCGACGCCCGATCCCGCGATCGCCGAGCCGAAGACGTAACCGAAGAAGCCGGTGAACCCGGCGGCGGTGCCTGCGGCCTGCTTCGGCACGAGGTCGAGGGCGTGCAGCCCGACGATCATGATCGGTCCGTAGATCAGGAAGCCGATCGAGAACAGCGCGACGTAGTCGATCCACAACGGGCCGTGCAGGTTCATCCAATAGGCGACGACCGCGACCAGCGTCAGCGACATGAACAGGATCGTCGCCGGCGCGCGGCGGCCTTTGAACACGGTGTCCGACATCCAGCCGCACGCGATCGTGCCGGGGATCGCGGCGAACTCGTAGAGCGCCCATCCCGTGCTCGACTGGTTGAAGCTGAACCCTTTCGCCGTCTGCAGATAGGTCGGGATCCAGTTCACCACCCCGTAGCGGACGAAGTAGATGAACGCGTTGGCGATCGCGATCGCCCACAGATACTTATTGGTCAGCACGTGCTCGACGAAGATTTCCCGGTAGGTGAAGGTCCGCTCCTCGCCGGTGCCGTAATGCGACGGGTAGTCGTTCTTGTATGCCTCGACCGGGGGCAGCCCGTACGCCTGCGGCGTATCGCGCATCAAGAAAAAGGCGACGACCGCGACGACCGCGGCGATCGCGGCGTTGACGTAGAACTTCGCGCCCCAGTCGTGGAACAGCGACACGCCGAGCACGGCGAACGTCGCGACCAGGCCGCCGCCGACGTTGTGGCCGACGTTCCAGAACGACACGACGCGGCCGCGCTCCCTGGTGCTGAACCAGTGCACCATCGTCTTGCCGCACGGCGGCCAGCCCATGCCCTGGACCCAGCCGTTGGCAATCTGGATCACGATCACCAGCGCAAGCGAGGCATAGATCGCCTTGAATGCGCCCGACGCCGCCATCAGCACGCACGACAACAGCAGGCCGAGCGGCAGGAAGTACTTCGGGTTGCTGCGGTCGGACACCGAGCCCATCAGGAATTTCGAAATGCCGTACGAGATCGACGTCCCTGTCAGCGCCCAGCCGAGGTCCGCCTTGGTGTACTGCGGATGTTCCTTCAGGATGTCGGGGATCGCGAGCGCCAGGTTGTTGCGCACCAGATAGTACGCGGCGTAGCCGATGAAGATGCCGGCATAGACGCTGCGGCGGTGGCGTTTGTATTCGCGGTCGACATCCTCCTGGGCCACGGCAGCGACGTGCATGCTGGCCGCATCATACGCCGAGATCCCACGCCGCCGCCGCGGTTGCCGCCGCCGTGGCAGGGGGCGTATAAACGGGTGCATGAACCGGATCACCTTCGCCTTCGGCGGGCTCATCGCCCTGATCGCCGCCGCCGCTGCGGCGCAGGAGCACGAGCACGGCGCGACGGCAAACGGGCAGCTGGGGACGGTGGCGTTCGCGACCTCGTGCCACGCCGCCGCGGCGCCGCACGTCAATCGCGGCGTGGCGCTGCTGCATTCGTTCGAGTTCGGCCGCGCCGCCGCGGCGTTCACGTCCGCGCTGGGCGCCGATCCCGCATGCGCGATGGCCGAGTGGGGCATCGCGATGACCGCGTGGGGCAATCCGTTCGGCGTCGGCATCCGTCCGCCGGCGCCGTTGCAGCAGGGGCGCGACGCGGTCGAGCGGGCGCGAAGGCTCGCGCCGAACACCGCCCGCGAGCGCGCCTACATCGACGCGGCGGCGCACTTGTACGAGCGCGCCGACACGATCGAGCAGCGGACGCGGCTGCTCGCGTATCGCGACGCGATGGCGGCCGTCGCGTCGGCGTATCCGGCGGACTCGGAGGCTGCGATCTTTCACGCCTTGTCGATGTCCGCCGCGGCCGCGGCGTCGCCGCTCGACAGCTCCTACGCGGAACCGCTCAAGGCGGGCGCCATCCTCGAGCGGCTGATCCTCACCCAGCCGGATCATCCCGGTCTGGCGCACTACATCATTCACAGCTATGACTATCCGGCGCTCGCCGACCGCGCCCTCGAGGCGGCGCGGCGCTACGCCGCGATCGCGCCGGATTCGCCGCATGCGCGGCACATGCCGTCGCACACCTTTACGCGCGTCGGCTACTGGCAGGAGTCGATCGACGCCAACGTCGCGTCCGGCGCCGTCGCGAGGCGGGACGGCATGGTGGGGGAAGAGCTGCATTCGATGGACTACCGCACCTACGCATACCTGCAGACCGCGCAGGATGCCGGCGCGCGCGCGATGGTCGACGCACTCCCCGACGTCGCCGGCCGATTCGATCCGAACGGCCCCGCGTCGGCGGCACCGAATTCCGCGGCGTTCTTCGCCATGGCGGCCATCCCGGCGCGCTACGCGCTCGAACGCGGCGCGTGGGCCGAGGCGGCCGCGCTCCAGCCGCGCGCGACCAGCTATCCCTACACCGAGGCGCTGACCTACTTCGCGCGTGCGATCGGCGCCGCGCACACCGGCAATACCGCCGTCATCACCGCGTCGATCGACGCGCTGCAGCGCATCACCGAGACGCTGACGGCACAGCGTGAAACCTATTGGGCGGAACAGACCGCGATTCAACGGCGCGAGGCGAGCGCCTGGCTCGCGCTCGCGGAAGGCCGTCGCGCCGACGCGGTGGCGGCGATGCGCGCCGCGGCGCAGATGGAAGACGGCACCGAAAAAGCCGCGGTCACGCCCGGACCGCTCGCACCGGCCCGTGAGCTCCTCGGCGAGATGCTGCTGCAGCTCGATCAGCCGGCCGAGGCGTTGAAGGAATTCGAAGCCACGTTGAACAAGGAACCGAACCGGTTCCGCGCGATGAACGGCGCCGCCAGGGCGGCGACACGGTCGGGCGACCGCGTCAAGGCCCGCGCCTATTACACCCAGCTGCTCAAGATCTGCGAACGCGCCGACGCGCCCGGCAGACCGGAGCTGAGCGAAGCCCGCGCGGCCACGGCCCTGCGCTAGCTCCTGAGCTCGGCAGATTCCGAGCGCCTCAAATCCTCAGATCCTCAGATCCTTGAATTCTGAATTCCTCACTGCACGGGGCTGACCGGGTCCGTCGGAACGATCGCGGCGATGCTGCTCGCCGCCGCTTCGCCGGCGATCGCGGTCGCCGCCGGCGCGTTGGCGCCGCCGAGCACGCCGGCAAGCGGCGGAATCCGGAACGGCAGCTTGACCACCGCCGACACCGCCTCGCCGCCGTTTACATTCAGGAGCTGGCTCGCCGCGAGCACCGACTGATCGTTGGTGACCACTTCGACGATGTAGCTGCCGGGGTCGACCGCCTTGAAGGCGAACAGTCCCGACTTGTCGGTGAGCTGGGTGTCGACGATGCGCCCGAACCGCGCGTCGCGCAGACGGACGAGAGCGTCGTTCATCGCCCCGTTGGTGGAGTTCAGCGCATTGCCCCGAACCGTGCTGAGGGCGTCGGTCCGCGTTCGCGCGATCGCGCCCCGGGCGATCGTGGCCTGCGAAACGACCGGCCGCGGCGTCGTGGCGATGCCGGCCTGCTGGGCGGTGAGCGACCAGCAGGCGCCGACGATCAACGCGGCCACGACAAGGACGCGCGTGTCGTCACGATTCTGCATGCGCCGTAGTAGAGCAATCGCGCGGCCACCAGGGAAAAGAGCCCCTTCGATGACTGAAGACCCGCAGCGTCAGTAGTTTGCAGCCGCTTGGGCGTCAGCTCCCCGCTCGTGGAGTTGTACCCGTATGGTCCATTCGGGTACCTGCGCGGGCGCTTATCGTACGTAATTACTGAAGATAAAGCACTTAGCTGGCACTTCTACACGTGGATACGATGGCCAACGACAGAACAGATTTCGCAGGTCCTATCGAACAAGTGTGTCGCGCAGCGCTTCGAAGAACACCTGGGCCGCCTCGCGGACGCTGGCGAGGCTGACGTGTTCGCCGTCACCGTGCATCGAGGCAACGACGTCGGCCGGCAGCAGCGCCGGAAAGACGCCGTAGGCCTTCACGCCGCGCGGCCGGAATGCGTTCGAGTCGGTGCCGTAGGGAATCAGGATCGGCGTCACCACCGCCTCAGGATGCCGCCGTTTGATCGCCGCTTCGATCTGCCGGTAGAGCGGCGCGTCGTGCGAGGTGACCACCGGGTCGTCGGACTCGTTGATCAGTTCGATCCGGATCCGGGGATCGCCGAGCCGGCGCGCGACCTCGGCGAGCCATTGATCCTTGGTCGTTCCCGGCAGCACGCGGCAGTCGAGACCGGCTTCGGCGACCGAGGGGATGACGTTGATCTTCGGCGGATCGCCGACTCCGGAGCGGAACCACGTCAGCGAGATCGTCGACTGCTGGATCGCGTTGGTGAACTTGTTCTTCGCGAAGGCGCCGACCTTCGCTTGCATCATCTCGAGGACCGACGGCTCGCCGGATCGTGCCGGTGGCGCCGCCGGCGCGGGTGTCGCGCTCAGCAGCCGCGCCAGTGCCTTGACCAGGCGATCGTTCGGGTTCGTGTCGGTCGGCTGGCTGCCGTGGCCGGCGACCCCTTCGGCGCGCAGCTTCAGCCAGACGATCTTCTTTTCCGCGACCGAAATGCCGTAGACCATCGTGTTCGGCGCGAACAGATCGGTGCTGCCGAAGCCGCCCTCGTCGAGCACGTACTCGGGATCGAGCTCGGCATAATGGTTCGCGATCATCCAGCGCGCCCCGAGGGCGCCGCCGACCTCTTCGTCCGGTTCGGCCATCAGGATGACGTCGCGGGTCCGCGGCACGTGCTGCCGCTTCAGCATCAGGAAAGCGACCAGCTGCGCGACCCCCTGGCCCTTCATGTCCATCGATCCGCGGCCCCAGAGGTCGCCGTCCTGAATCGCCGGCACGAACGGATCGGTCTTCCACTGCGTGCGGTCGGCGGGGACGACGTCCATGTGATGCAGCAGCAGGATCGCCTTGCCGGCCGGCGGCGAGACGGTCGCTGGCAGCCGTGCGTAGATGATCACTTTGCCCGGCGCCGATTCATAGCGCGTGACCGGAATGCCTTCCTTCTCGAGGATGCCGGTCAGGAAGGCGGCGGCCTTGGTGGTGTCGCCTGGCGGGTTGGACGTGTCGATCGCGACGTACTGTGACAGCAGCCTGGTGATTTCTTCCTGCTCCTGCGCGCGCACCGGCCACGGCGTCAACACAATGGACAGGAACAACACCGCGAGCAGGATCGTCTTCATACCGCCTCGAATGTTCCGGTGTCCCGGTTCTTTCTCACGTGGTCCCAGTCGAAGCAGCGGCCATTCATCGCGACGTAGACGCCGGCGGGGAGCACCTGCACGAACGACAGCGCGCTGCCGAGATTGAACAGCCCGTCGGAACTGCCGAACGCGTAGGGCACCATCGCGCCGGTGAGGACGATCGTCTTGCCGCCGGCGCCGGCGAGCGCCGCCGCGGTCTCGACCATCGTGTCGGTGCCGTGCGTGATCAGGATCCGCGACTCTGCCGCCCGCGCGCACTCGTCGACGATGCGCGCCCGGCCGGCGGCGGTCATGTCGAGGCTGTCAATCATCATCAGCGTGGTGATCGACAACTCGATCCGCGAGCGTCCAAGCCGCAGCATCTCCGGCAGATGCGTGTCCTTGAAGAACAGCGAGCCGGTCAGCTCGTTGTACTCCTTGTCGAAGGTGCCGCCGGTCACGAACAGCCTGACGGGTGCTGGGTGCATGGTTCCGCGTTCCGAGTGTTCAGTTCCTAGTTCTGAGTTCTCAGTTCTCAGTTCTCAGTTCGACGCCTTATTCCCCCCATCCCCCAACGCAGACAGGTAGAGCGCGTTGAAGAGCAGCGGGAAGGTGGCGTGCGTCTGGGCGCGGTGCTGCGGCCTGAGGCCGAACAGCACGACCTTGCCGGGGTTCATGTCGATCGCCACGACCGCGGCACGCCCCGCCATCAGTTCTTCGCCTTTCAGCCAGCCGGAGGCGATCACGCCGGTGTTCGGATAGCGCGCGACGACGCTCGAGCGCTGCGAGTTGAAGCCTTCGGTCAGCTGGAAGAACGGGCTGTTGATGTAGAACCCGTAGGTGTCGGCCGCGACGCCGTAGCCGATCGGGTGCTGGGTGTCGACCTCCAGCTTGAGGATCGCGCCGGGCGCGAAGTGCTGGTCGCGGCTCAGCCCCTTCTTCAGATTCCTGACCGGGATCGGCAGCTTCTCGATCGCCAGATCGCACGCGTTCCCCATCGTCACCAGCGTGCCGCCGTCGGCGACGAACTGCTTGAGCTGATCGAGTCCGGCCTCGCCGATGCCGCCGCGATACTCGGGGCGGATCTGCGGCGCGTCGAAGCCGTCGATGATCGCGCGCGGATCCTGGTCGGCCATGATAATCGTGTCGAACTTCTGCCGCAGCTTGCCCGCGCGGATGTCGGCGTTGTGGATCGACGTC
Organism: Acidobacteriota bacterium; assembly: GCA_025463215.1. Lineage (GTDB taxonomy): Bacteria > Acidobacteriota > Vicinamibacteria > Vicinamibacterales > CAVVIG01 > CAVQFC01. The sequence continues at coordinate 8,094 of JAOBWF010000166.1, forward strand.
AGGTTGAATTCGTAGTGCTCGAGTACCCACCGCGTCCAGCCTTCGTCCATGTTGCCGCCGGTCCACGGCTGATACATCGCGACGCGCGGCGCATGGAACGGTTGGTCGGGGGCTGTCGGTCGCTGGTCTTTGCTCGAGGCTTTGACCGCCAGTCCGAAGTCCCTCGCGACGGCGTCGATCCTGGTCCGCGCGATGCCGCTGACCGCGACGTGCGACGGTCCGTCGAAGGCGACGCGGGCGCCGTCCTTCAGCAGTCGGTTGATCGCGATCGCGGAATCGGCGCCTTTGTAGTCGAAGCCGAAGCGCGCGCCGGAGCCGCTGACCTCGCCCGCGATTGCCGGCAGGCCGTCGACCTTCGTCATCCTGACGGCGGGCAGCGCGTTTTTCACGAACACGGTGTCGACCCCGAGCAGCATGCCGAGCGACCACGCGGTCACATCATAGGGGGGCTCGGGGGCCGACGCCGGCGAGCGGCGCACTTCCGGATACGTTTGCTTCTCGAGCATGTCCTTGGCGTAGCGCGCGAACACCTGCGTCATCGGGATGACGAACGTGCCGGCGCCGTACGCCTTGCCGTCGGCCTCGAAGCTCGCATCGGCGCGGTAGATGTCGACCCCGCCCATGTTCAGCTTGTCGACGAGGTGCGCCGCCTCGCGGGGATCGTGCTGGTTCTCGAGCGGGACGAGGATCGCGGACGGGTTGCTCTTTTTGCCGTCTTCGATCGTCTGCCGGTTGACCTCGTAGATCTGCCGCATGATCGTCTCGCGCCGATCGGCCGCCGTCTCCAGCAGCGCCATCGTCGCGATCATCTCGTAGTCGACGATGTCGCCGAGGGTCCAGTGACCGCCCATCCAGGGGCGGGGATACTCGGTGCGCGAGACGATGTCGGTCGGCGCGGCGATCGGTCCGCTGTCGAAGCGCAGCTCGCCTCGCCCGCCGCCGGCGGCGGCGGG
>JAOBWF010000168.1 GCA_025463215.1 Acidobacteriota bacterium
GTCCGACGGCGCGCGCTACTGGGCTGCAAGCGGACGCCCGGGAACGGACACGGCGTTCGATCCAGGCCAGATGAAGGTCGGACGGCGGCTCGCGATCAAAATCCTCAACGCCTCGAAGTTCGCGCTCATGAACACGGCGGCGCCCGCCGCGCCGGAGGCGAAGGCAGCAGCCTCGCCACCGAGCGACATCACCGCGGCGGTCGACCGCGCGATGGTGCGCAATCTCGCGGCGCTCGTCAGCGACGCGACGACGGCGTTCGAGGCGTACGACTACGCGCGCGTGCTGCAGCGGACCGAAACCTTCTTCTGGGGCTTCTGCGACGACTACCTCGAGCTGGTCAAGGGCCGCCGCTACGGCGAGCAGGATGTCGCCGGCGCCGCGTCGGCGAACGCGGCGCTCACCGCGGCGTTATCGGTCATGCTGCGGCTGTTCGCGCCGTTCCTGCCCTTCGTCACCGAAGAAGTCTGGTCCTGGTGGCGCGAGGGGTCGATTCATCAGGCGGCATGGCCGACCGCCGAGGAACTGACATCACTGCTCGCCGACAACAGCCCCGCGACCGCCGCGGCCGATCAACAGACGTACGCCTGGGCGACCGACGTGCTGTTCGAGGTCCGCAAGCAGCGGTCGGAGGCCAAGCAGCCGCTGAAGGTGCCGATTACGAAGGTGACGGTCAAGGCCGAAGCCGCCGCGGTCGCGCTGATGCCGATCGTCGAGGCCGACCTGCGCGCGGCGCTGCGCGTGCAGGCGTTCGAGACGATCGTCGGCGAGCCGCGCGAGATGACCGTTGGCGGGTATGAGCCTGCAGCCACTTAGTCCCGAGAGCTACCGCGACATCGTGCGCCGCGCCCTGGACGAGGACGTGCGTGACGGCGATATCACGACCGAGGCGACGGTCGCGCCGGAGCTGAGCGCGCGCGGTGTGTTGCTGATCAAGGGCGACTGCGTCCTCGCCGGGCTCGACGTCGCCTTCGAGACGTTCCGTCAGGTCGAGGGCGGCGTGCGCTGCACCGCGCGGAAGCACGACGCCGACGCCTGTACCGTCGGCGAGGTGGTCGCCGAGATCACGGGCTCGGCACGCGCGCTCCTCATCGGCGAACGCACGGCGCTCAATTTTCTGCAGCGCCTGTCCGGGATCGCCACGCGGGCGCGGCGGTTCGTCGATGCCGCCGGCGGGCGCATCACGATTCTCGATACGCGCAAGACGACGCCGACGCTGCGGGTGCTCGAGAAGTACGCGGTGCGCGCCGGCGGGGCGTCGAACCACCGAACCGGGTTGTACGACGCGATCCTGATCAAGGACAACCACATCCGCCTCGCGGGCGGTGTGCCTGCCGCAATCGCCCGCGCGCGCGCCCATCGTCCCGGCCTCCGGGTGGAGATCGAGGCGGAAACGCTGGCGCAGGTCGACGCGGCGCTCGCCGCGGGCGCCGAGATCATCCTGGTCGACAACATGCCGACCGATTGCATCCGCGAGTCGGTGGCCAGGGCACGCGGCCGCGCGCAGATCGAGATCTCCGGAGGCGTCACCCTCGAACGCATCCCCGAGCTTGCCGCGACCGGCGCCGACTTCGTCTCGGTCGGCGCGCTCACTCATTCCGCACCGGCGATCGATATCAGCTTTGAAATCGAACCCGCGTGATCCGCGCAGGCCTGAAGGCCTGCACGACGAGAGCGGGCGTGAAGAGCTGCGCCACGTGCCTCGCGAGCTTGCCGAGGCGATCGCACGGGCGCGGCCGCGCCTCGGCCGCCTCGCCTCGACGGTCCTGTTCTTCGAGACGATCGGATCGACCAACGATGTCGCGGGCCGGCAGTCGTCAGCCGTCAGTCGTCAGTCGTCAGTCGACAGTCCTCGGTCCGCACCGTCCAGCCCCAAGCGCCTCGTTGCCGGCCCCGACGAAGGGCTCGTCGTCATCGCCGACGAGCAGACGGCCGGCCGTGGACGCCGCGGCCACACCTGGTTCTCGCCTCCGGGGTCCGGCCTGTATGTGTCGGTGGTGCTCGCGCCCGCGGCGTCGATCGATCCGCTGCGCGCGACGACGCTGCTGACGCTGGCCGCCGGCGTCGCGCTGGCGGAAGGGATCGAGACGGCGGCCGGCCTCCGCGTCGATCTCAAGTGGCCGAACGATCTGCAGGTGTCGCGCCGCAAGCTGGGCGGCATCCTGGCGGAATCGTCGGGCACCGGCGGCGCCGGCGACAGCGTGATCGTCGGCTACGGCATCAACGTGCGTACGACTGCGTTCCCGCCCGAGCTCGGCGATCGCGCGACGTCGCTCGAATCCGAGCTCGGACGCGCCGTCGATCGCCATCAGGTCCTCGCCGAAACCCTGGCGGCGCTGTCGCGGCGCTACGAGGATCTGCTCGCGGGTCGGTTCGATGCTATCCTCGACGCCTGGCGTCGGCTCGCGCCCGGCGCAACCGGCGCGCACGTCACCTGGACGACGAACGCCGGAACGGCGTCCGGCGTGACCGCCGGCGTCGACGATGCCGGCGCGTTGCTCGTGCGGGTCGACGGCGGGGTCGAGCGGATCGTTTCTGGTGAAGTCGTGTGGCGGTGACGGGGATCCCTGTGTGTCTTTCCTGTGCGTCGTGTCGATGAGGCCCTGATGCTGCTCGCAATCGATGTCGGGAACACGAACATCGTCCTCGGGGTCTTCGACGGCGAGACGCTCGTCCAGAGCTGGCGCCTGCAGACGCTGCGCGAGCGCACGTCGGACGAGCTCGGCCTGCTGGTCGACGGCCTCTTCGCGCACAGCCGCATCGATCGTGTCACGATCGGCGGCGTGATCCTCGGCTCCGTCGTCCCGCCGCTGACCGGCACGATCCGTGGGATGGTCCAGCGCTACTTCGGCGTCACCGCGCTGGTGGTCGAGCCCGGCGTCAATACGTCGATGCCGATCCTCTACGACAATCCGTCGGAAGTCGGCGCCGATCGCATCGTCAACGCGGTGGCGGCGTACGAGAAGTTCGGCAAGGGCCGCGACAAACCGCTGATCGTCGTCGACTTCGGGACGGCGACGACGCTGGATGCGATCACGGCGAAGGGGGAGTATCTCGGGGGTGCCATCTGCCCGGGCGTCACCATCTCCGCCGATGCGCTGTTCCAGCGCGCCGCGCGCCTGCCGCGCATCGACGTGCGTAAGCCGGCGCGCGTCGTCGGACGCACCACCGTCGGCGCGATGGAGTCCGGTCTGTTCTGGGGATATGTCGGCATGGTCGAGGGCCTGGTGCGGCGCATGAGCGACGAGCTTGGCGGCGACGCGGTGTGCGTCGCGACCGGCGGGCTCGCGGATGTCATCGCCCCGGAAACGGCCCTGATTCAGCACGTCGACGCCGACCTGACGCTCCATGGCTTGAGAATCGTGTGGGAACGCAACCAGTAGACGAGTACTGCCGCGATATCGAAACTTACCTGTGCCAGAAGAACGACGGCCACCTGATTCGGGTCGTCGGCCCCTCGTTCGAGGTCGTATCGGGCTGGGCGGAGCAGGGCGTGCCGATCAAAATCGCGTTCGCCGGCATCGATCGGTATTTCGAGCGCTACTATCGCAAGGGCCCGCGGCGCCGGCCGGTGAAGATTGACTTCTGCGACGCCGACGTCCTCGACGTCTTCGACGAATGGAAGCGCGCAACCGGCGTCGTGTCCCTCGCCGCGCAATCCACAATCCACGATCCACAATCCGCAATCCGCAATGGTCCGTCCCTGCCGGCGCATCTGGAGCGCGTGGTGCTGCGGCTCAGTCAGGCGCGGGCGGGCGGATCGCTCGGCGACGCGTTCGACGGCTTGATCGATCGCGCCGCGGCGGAGCTCGACGCGGCGCGCGCCAAGGCCGGCGGGCTGCGCGGCGACGCGCGCCAGGCGCTGCTCGATCGCCTGACGGCGCTCGACGCCGAGCTCGTGCAACAGGCGCGCGCGACTCTCGACGAGGCGACCCGCGCGTCCTTGAGCCGCGACGCCGAGTCCGAGCTGGCCGGTTTTCGGGCGGGAATGACCGCCGACGCCTTCGCGCGGGCGCGGCAGGCCGCCATCGATCGCCTCGTGCGCGAGCGGGTCAAGCTGCCGACGATCGCCTTTTCCTGAGCCATGCTGAAGCCCGGGGACGTCATCGCGTTGACCATCGAGAAGCCGGCGGTCGGCGGTCCGATGATCGCGCGCCACGAGGGGCGCGTGATCCTCGTCGCCGGGGCGATCCCGGGTGAGCGCGTCAGCGCCCGCGTGCTGCGCGTCGCCAAAGGGGTCGCGCATGCGGCGACGATCGCCGTCGAGGAACCATCGTCCGACCGCCGCGCGGCGGACGGCGACCCGCTGTGCGGCGGCTGCCTGTACAACTTCATCGCGTATCCGCGGCAGCTCGAGATCAAGAGCCAGGTGATCGCGGACGCGTTCAAGCGGATCGGCAGGATCGAGCTCGCCGCGCCGGTGTCCGTGGCCGCGTCACCCGAGGAGGGCTACCGCATGCGCGCGCGGCTGCACGTCCGCGGCGCGCGCTTCGGGTTCTTTCGCGAAGGCACGCACGACTTGTGCGACGCGCGGCTCACCCGTCAGCTGCTGCCGGAGACGCTCGACACGCTCGACCGGTTGATGGCGGCGATCCGATCGATCGGAGCGGAGAGCGTACGCGAGATCGAGCTGTCCGAGAACGTCGACGGCAGCGAGCGCGTCGTGTCGATGGTCACGACGGAGCCGCTCGACCCGCGGCTGGCCGAGCGCCTCGTGGCGGTCGACGGTCTGACGACCGGACCGTACGTCACCGACACCATCGTCATCGGCGACGCCGCGCTCGCGCTCCGGCGCCACGTGCTCGCGTTCTTCCAGGGCAACCGGTATCTGCTGCGCGATCTCGTCGCGCACGTCGCCGCCCTTGTCCCCGCCGGCGGGTCAGTGCTCGATCTCTATGCGGGGGTCGGGCTGTTTTCGGTCGCGGCGGCCGTGGTGCGCGGCGCCGCGACGATCGCCGTCGAAGGCGATGCGGCCGGCTTCGAGGATCTGCGCGCGAACGCTGCCGTCGCCGGCCGGAACCTGACCACGATTCACGCAGCGGTCGAAGCCGTCGAGGCGCGGACCGCCGACGTCGTCATCGTCGATCCGCCGAGAACCGGCATGTCGCCGGAGGCGCTGCAGAAAGTCGTTGGACTGAAGCCGCCGCGGCTCGTGTATGTCTCGTGCGACGTTGCCACGCTGGCGCGCGACGCGCGCAAGATCCTCGAGGCGGGCTACACCATCGAGCGTGCCGACGCGTTCGACATGTTCCCGAACACGCCGCATGTCGAGACCGTCGTGGTGTTCGGGAATCCTTAAATGTGAGGATCTGAGGATCTAGGGATTTCAGGATTTCAGGATCTGCGAAGCCTCGAGGAATCCCTCGAAGAGCGCGCGGAACTCGCCCGTGCGGAAGAAGTTCTCCGGGTGCCACTGCACGCCGAGGCAGAAGCGCATCTTTGGATCCTCGATCGCTTCGATCACGCCGTCGGGCGCCGTCGCCGAGACGACGAATCCCGGCGCGACCGCCTTCACCGCCTGATGATGCCGGCTGTTCACCTCGCAGCCGTCGTCGACGATCCGCTCGCGCAGCAGCGTCGCCAGCAGCGACTCCTTTTCGATCCAGATCTCGTGCGCGAGCTCGTACGGCAGGTGCTGCGGCACCGACAGGCTGTGCGCGAGGGCGCCCGGGATCTGCGACGGGATGTCCTGCACCAGCGTGCCGCCGCAGGCGACGTTGAGGATCTGGACGCCGCGGCAGATCGCGAAGATTGGCAGGTTGCGCGCGCGCGCCGCCGCGATCAGCGCGCTCTCGAACTCGTCGCGCCCCGCTTCCGCGCCGACCACTGACGGGAGCGCCGTCTCGCCGTAGAGCGCCGGCGCGACATCGTCGCCGCCGGTCAGCATGAGACCGCCGATGCCCTCGACCGCCGCAGCCGCGGCCATCGAGGTGTCCAGGATGCGCGGCTCGCCGCCGACGTGAAGGATGGCCTGCCGGTAGTCTTCGAGCTTCCGGCACGCCGCAATGCCAATGACCGTCATAGTTACATTCGATTCGGAACGTCGATCCCCATCAAGTCGAGCGCACGCGTCAGCTGCGCGCGCACGTAGGCGACCCCGGCCGCGCGCCATCGCTTTCGATCCGCCTGTTCCTCGTTGAGGATCGGGTACCGATGGTAGAACGCGTTGAACGTCTGCGCCAGCCCGAACGCGTATTTCGCCAGGCCGGAAAACTCGAGCGATCGGACGACGTGTTCGACCACTTCGTCGAGCCGGGACGCCTCGAAAACGACCGCCCACAGGTCATGCGTCGGGTCGTCGGACTCGGCGCTGATCTCATCCGCCGCGAGGTCGTCGAGCGATCGGAGCACGTCGGCCTCGGACACCCCTTCGCGTTCCTGCAGCTTGTGGAGGATGTTGCCGGCCCGCACCGCCGCGTACTGCAGGTACGGTCCGGTTTCGCCCTCGAAGCTGAGCGCCTCTTCGATGTCGAATACGATCAGCTTACCGCGCGAAAACTTGAGCATGAAGTACCGGATCGCGCCGACCGCGATCTGGGCGCCGGCGCGCTCGCATTCCGCCGGCGTGAACTCCGGATTGCGCCGCGCCACTTCCGCCGCGGCCTTGTTCGTGAGCAGGTCCAGGAGATCGTCGATCTTGACGCCGAGGCCCTTGCGTCCCGACACCTCGACGAACGGCTTCTTCGCGTCGTCGGCGGCCATCTCGTAGCCGAGCTCGCGCGCGGTCGCGTGCGACAGCGCCACCATTTCGTACGAGAAATGAACGGAGTTCTCCGCCTCGGCCGGGTGACCCAGCGTCCGCAGCGCCTGGCTGAGGAGCGCCTGCAGGTACATCTGCCGCGAGTCGATCACGTTGTAGATCCGGCTGGCGCGGCCGAACGGCGGCGCCCCCGCGTCGCCGTCGCCCGAGGTGGTGGCCCACAGCGAGCGGCCGTTCGGCTGGGTCGCGAACAGGCGATAGCGGAAATCGAGGCCGAGCAGACCGAACTTCCAGAACTGGTTCGCCAGATCCTTGCCGACGTAGGTGACGACGCCGTTCGAACGCACGATGACTTTCTCGCGCTGCTCGGGATCGTCGCTGTCCGCGTCATCCGGCTCGGCGGACGCCGCGGCGGTGCCTTCTTCCTCGATCCGCATCACCCAGCAGCCGGCGAGCTTGCCTTCCGTCTGCATGAAGACGGCGCCTTGCGCCTTCAGCGTCTCGAACGCGTGCGCCCAGAACTGCAGGCGCAGGATGTCCCCCTCGTACGTCAGCAGGTCGTAGCCGATGTTGAGGCGCGCCATCGTCTTCAGGTGAGCGCGGACGATGCGGTCGACGATCAGCGTGCCGATCGCCGCCGTGTCGCTGCCGCCGTGCTCGAGATCGTGCAGGACGGCGGCGCGGATCGCCAGCCGCGCCTTGTCGCCGTCGTACCACTCGGTCACCTTCGAGTACAGGTCCCAGCAGTAGTAATCGAACCGGGTGCTGTCGGCGATCGCCCGCACCTCGTCGATCGTCTTGTGCTCCAGCTCGCGGAAGCCGACGATGACGTCGGCGACCTGGACGCCGGTGTCGTCGATGTAGTTCTGCGTCTCGACCGGCGTACCGCGGAAGTGGAGTGCCCGCACCAGCGTATCGCCGAGTGCGGCGTTGCGCAGGTGGCCGATGTGCGCCGCCTTGTTCGGGTTGATCGCGGTGTGCTCGACGATGGTCTTCTCGCGCGCCCCCCGATCGGGCGGCACCTGGCCGCGGACCCGAGCCGTGAAGAACGCCGGGCGTTCGAGAAACAGGTTCAGGTAGCCGTTCGGCGTGGCGACGACGCGGGCGATGCCGGGAATCGGCCCGAGCGCGTCGGCCAGCTGCTGCGCGATCGCCCTGGGCGCCTTGCGCAGCGTTCGCGCGAGCTGGAACGCCACCGGGACGGCGAGATCGCCGAGGGCGCGGGTCGGCGGCACCTCGACGGCGAACGGCGGCACGTCGGCGACGCCGAGCTGTTTCCGGATCGCCTCGGCGATGGCGTCGTGGACCTGTCGTTGAACGCTGAGAATCATGTACGGGTCGGGTGTCGAGCGGTTGCGCGAAGGCGCGCTAAGCTCGTGATACGATTACAGTTTAGTGACCTTGAAGCGCTTCGAGACCGGCGAAGTCGGCCGGCGTGTTCACGTTCGCCAGGAGCCGATCGGGATCGCCGAACCGCCGGATGTCTTCGGCCGAGACGACGCGCGTGCGCACGTCGTCGACGAGCTCCCGCATCTTCAGACGGCGATCCGCAAGCCGCGCGGCCGCCGGTTCGAGGCAGGCGCGTGTGTAGACGGCGCACAACGGATGATAGCCGCGTTCGCTCCGCGGTACGACGGCGTCGGCGCTGCCCGCGAGCGACAGCAGATATTCGACGAACGCGGTCGTGACGTACGGCATGTCGCAGGCGACGAGGAACAGCGCGTCGCCGCGCGCTGCGGTCAGCGCCGCGTGCAGGCCGCCGAGCGGCCCGCAGCCGGCGACGATGTCGGCGATCACACGCGGTGCCGAGCGTTGAGCGCCGCCGACGATCATGAGATCCTCGGTCAGCGGCGACAGCGCCGCGATCTGGCGATCGAGGATCGCGCGGCCGTCGACCAGCAGCGCGCTCTTGTCGCGGCCGCCGAAGCGCGTCGCCTGGCCGCCGGCCAGAATGGCCGCGCTGTTCATCACGCGATCTTACTCTGACATGAGAGAAGCCGGCATCGGTCGCGTACTCGTCGCCAGCCTGCACCAGGGAATCGCCGACATTCTGCCGACCCGTCTCGGCTTCTACGAGAACTGGCTGAATGCCGAAGGGCTGCGCGAGGGGACGATCGGTCTCGCGCCGCTCTACGCCGTCCTCAGTTTCCTGCGCCAGGAAGGGGACGCCTACAAGCTGATCACGACCCGCGCCGGTGAATACGCGGCCGACTGGACGGTACAGTCGATGCGGCCGGTTCACCGCGCCGCGATCAAGGCGGCGCCGGTCTGGCTGCGCCGCCGGATTCTCCTCCGCCTGGCCAAGCGGCTCGTGCGCAGCAGCTATCACGGCAGCCGCGCGATCTCGCGGCTGCGTCGCGGCACCGCGCGCGTCGACGTCCGCGCGTCGGTGTTCTGCACCGTCCGCGAGAAGGTGCCGTCTCCGCTGTGCGGCTTCTACGCCGCCGCGTTCACGCGCCTGCTGGCGCTGTTCGACATCGGCGCGACCACCGAAGTGCGGGCCTGCCGCGCCACCGGCGAGGCGACGTGCGTGTTGACCGTCTCGATGGCCAGTGCTCAGGGCGCCGTGACCGCCGCCGCAGAGGCGTTGTGATCGGGTTGAGACCGGCGCACGGCTCGGCGCTCGGGGCTGTCGTCGTCGGCGCGGCGATCGCGCTGCTGTCGATCGTCCACGCCGCGCCCGCGCTCGCGCAGAGCTCGCCGCCGGCCCGCATCCTGGTGATGCCGTTCGAGAACGTGACGCGCGAGGGGCGGCTGTTCTGGCTGACCGAGGCCGCCGCCGTCCTGCTCACCGACGATCTCAACGCGCTCGGCGCCAGTGCGATCACGCGCACCGAACGGCAGCAGGCGTTCGAGCGCCTGCAGGTGCCGCCGGCCGCGGTGCTCACCGACGCCACCGTCATCCGCATCGGCCAACTCGTCGGCGCCTCGCAGGTCGTCGTCGGATCGCTGCAGATGGAGAACGACGCGGTCGTGGTGCGCGCGCGCAGCATCGCGCTGGAGTCCGGCCGCGTCCCGGTCGACGTCACCGAGCGCGATCCGCTGCCGGAGCTGTTCGCGACCTTCGAGCGCATCGCGCGGCGGATGGCGCCGGCCTCGCCGCGGTCGTCCGCCGACGTCGAGAAGCAGCATCCACCGGTCGCGGTGTTCGAGGCCTTCATCAAGGGGCTGCTCGCCGAGACGCCGGCGACGGCGATCAGCTATCTGCGCGCGGCGCTCGCCGGCCAGCCGTCGTTCGATCGCGCGCGGCTGGCGCTGTGGGACGTCTACAACGACCAGGGTGATCACGCCCTCGCGCTCGCGGCCGTCGTCTCCGTGGCCGACGATTCGCCGTGGGCCCGACGCGCGCGGTTTCTGGCCGGACTCTCGCAACTGAACCTCAAGAAGTTCGACGATGCCTTTGCGACGTTCAAGGCGCTGGCGGACGCGCAGCCGTCTCCCGCGGCGCTGAACAATCTTGGCGTCGTCCAGCTGCGGCGCGGCGCGGCGCCGCCGGGAGGACAGCCGGCATACTTCTTCAACAAGGCCGCCGACGCGGATCCCGACGAGGAGGATTTCCTCTTCAATCTGGGATACGCCTACTGGCTCGATCGCGATCCGCAGGCGGCGATCTACTGGCTGCGCGAAGCGGTCCGGCGCAATCCCGCTGACGCGGACGCGCACTTCGTGCTCGCCGCCGCGCTCGGTTCGAGCAGCAACGCCGGCGAAGCGACGCGTGAGCGGGAGCTGGCGCGGCGGTTGTCCGCCGCCTACGAACCGGGCAAGCGGCCAGGCAGCAGCGACGCGGTACCGAAGGGGCTCGAGCGCATCAAACACGAGGTGGAGCTGCCGCACGCGCGCCAGCTCGGTGCACGGCTGGCGAGCAGCGAGCAGCGCAGCAACGACGAGCTCGCGCGCTTTTATCTGGAGCGTGGCCAGCGTCTCTTCCAGCAGGAAAACGACCGTGACGCGATCGTCGAACTGAATCACGCGATCTACCTGTCGCCGTACCTGCCGGAGGCGCACCTCCTGCTTGGCCGGGCGCTGCTCCGGACCGGACGGATCCACGAAGCGATCGACGCGTTCAAGATCGTATTGTGGAACGGCGAGACGGCCGAGGCGCATGCCGCGCTCGGCGAGGCGTATCGGCAGGCGAAGGACATCGCCGCGGCGCGGACCGAAGCGGAGCGCGCGCTCGCGCTCGATCCGGCGTCGACCGACGCGCAGCAGCTGCTCGCCCGGCTCGAAGGGCGCTAACGTGCTAAAATCACGCAAGTTGTGGCCCAACAGATCCAGGACGAAGGCTTCCACGAAATCCAACTGAACGGGAAACAGCTGGTGTTCCTGTTCATGGCCGCGACCGTCGTCTCGGTCGTGATCTTCCTGTGCGGTGTACTGGTCGGACGGGGCGTGCGTTCGCAGATTGGCGGGGCTGCCGACAACGCATCGGCGAACAGCGTCGCCGAAACGACGCCGACGCAGCCGGCGACGCCGGCCGCCGCGCCAGCGGCCGGCTCGGACCCGACGACCGCGGCGCCGCCCCCCGCCTCCGACGAGCTCAGCTACTTCAACCGCCTCGAAAAACAGTCTGCGCCGGCGGAGCAGTTGAAGCCCGCGCCGGAACGTCCGGCGACTGCCGCCGCGCCGGCGCCGCGCCCGTCGGCGAAAGAGAAAGAGCCCCGCGCCGCGGTGCCGGCTGCGCCGCCGCCGGCCGCTTCGTCGTCTTCAGAACCTTCCGGGCAGGGGTTCGCGGTGCAGATCGCCGCGCTCAACGTGCGCAGCGAGGCGGACGCGATCGCCAAGCGTCTCAGCTCGAAAGGGTACGCCGCCTACGTGCTGACGCCCGCCAGCGGCACGCCCTCCGTGTTCCGCGTCCGCGTCGGCAAGTTTCCGACCCGGCGCGAAGCCGAAACCGTCGCCGCCAGGCTCGAAAAGGAAGAACAGTTCAAGCCCTGGGTCACGCGCTAACCGCGCTCGGCCCCGTTCACGAATCCATCAGCCCGTTTTCGATCGCGTAGCGCATCACTTCTGCGTTGCTGCGCATGTCCAGCTTCTCGAGCAGCCGGGCGCGATAGGTGCTCACCGTCTTGACGCTCAGTCCGAGCGCCGTCGCGATTTCCGAGACCGTCGACCCCGATCCGAGCATCCGCAGCACCTGGTACTCGCGATCCGACAACTTGTCGTGCGGCACGACGCTGACGGTCGCCGGCGTCCGCGCCCACTCCGGCGGCGGATTGCCCAAGTACAGGCGGCCGCGTCGAATCTGCTCGATCGCCTGGACCAGCTCGGTCGCCGCGCTGTCTTTGGTCAGGTATCCTGACGCGCCGGCGGCGAGCACGCGCCGTGCAAACTGCGCCGCCGGATGCATGCTCAACACGAGCACCGGCAGCGCATGCCGTTCGCGGCGGATGTCTTTCAGCAGATCGAGCCCGCTGGCCCCGGGGAGCGTCAGGTCGAGCACGACGACGTCCCAGACGTCGGACTTGATCCGCGCCGCCGCGGTGTCGACGTCGCTCGCTTCGCCGATGACCACCGATTTCATTCCTTCGATCAGGATCTGGCGAATGCCATGGCGCACTACCGGATGATCGTCGACCAGCAGAATGCGAGTCACGGACGGCCCCGGCCGTCAGGGTTCGGCAGCGTGATGACGACGACCGTGCCTTTGCCGGCCTGTCCGCTGATCTCCAGCCGGGCGCCGATCAGTTCGGCGCGTTCGCGCATCCCGAGCAGCCCGATCGACGCGGCATCGTCGATCGCCGTCGCCGTGATCCCGCGGCCGTTGTCCTGCACTGTGACCGACATGTGCCGCTGCGTCTCGCGCATCACGATTCGCACCACGCTGGCGTCGGCGTGGCGCACGATGTTGGTCAGCGCTTCCTGGACGATCCGGAACACCGCGGTCGTCTCCTCGTTCGTCAGGCCCGCGGCGCGGAGATTGCCGCTGATGCGACAGCGCAGCCCGGTCCGCCGCGCGAGCGCCGCCCCTTCCAGTTCGATGGCGGCAGCGAGGCCGAGATGGTCGAGCGCCGGCGGCCGCAACGCGGTCGCCAGGCGCCGGACCGTTTCGGTGGCGACCTCGATGCCGCCGACCATCGACTGCATTCGATCGACCATCTCCGGCGCCAGGTGAAGCGGGATGAGATCGCGGAGCGTGCGCGTCAGGTCGATCTTCAGGCTGGTGAGCGCCTGGCCCAGTTCGTCGTGCAGTTCACGCGCGACGTTCGCCCGCTCCGACTCGCGCGCCGAATGGAGGCTCGCCGCCAGCCGGCGCAATCGGGTTTCCGAGACGCGCAGCCGATCGTGAATCGCGAGACTCTCGGTGACGTCGCGCCCGATCCCCTCGATCGCGACGACCCGTCCCGTGTCGTCGAAGATCGGGGTGTTGCGGTGCTCGACGCTGACGACGCGGCCGTCAGGGCGGACATAGCGGAGCACGGTAGGCGCCTGAAACCGCTCGGCGTCCTCGATCATGGCGACCGCCAGCTGACGGTCGTCCGGATGGACGATGCGGAGTCCCATCGTCGGTTCGCTCATCATCTGTTCGGCCGTGTATCCGGTGATCGCCGCCGCCGCCGGGCTCACGTACTCGGTCTGCGGGTCGGGAAACACACGGTACCGGTAGATCATGTCGGCGGCGTTTTCGGCGAGCAGCCGGAAGCGTGACTCGCGCTCCGCCAGCCGGTGCTCCGCTTCGATGCGGTCGGTGACATCGCGGCCGATCCCTTCAATCGCGATCAGCCGCCCCTGCCGATCGAAAATCGGCATGCGGCGATGCTCCGCCCAGACGATCCGGCCATCCGGATGGATCCAGCGCAGCATGATCGCGAGACGCAGCTTGGCGGGATCGTCCTGGAACACATCCGACAGGAGATGGCGATCGTCGGGATGCACGCAGGTGAATGCCAGCTGCGGGTTGGCGTAGAACTCCTCCGCGGACCGCCCGGTGATATCGCGGCACGCCGGGTTGATGTAGTGGATAACGCGCGAGGGCAGGATGCCGTATCGATAAATGAGGTCCGGGGCGTTGTCGAACAGGTGCTGAAACCGGCCGCCCCCCTGCATTTCCGCAGCATCCGGCTCAACCACTGAGACAGAGTATAGGGGTTGCCCCGGACCGCGCCTGTCAGACAAACACTGACACGAACGGCTTCGCTGTCGGACAAGCGCCGACATACGGTAGCCTGACGTGTGCCGACACTAGAGACGTTGAGTGCCTGTTGAGCGCGTCCATATCCCAACACGTCGAGTCATCGCGGCTGCGTCACCCTGACGGTCAGCGGCCGCCGCGCGTGCTCGTGGTCGACGACCTGGAAGCGAACCGGAAGCTGCTCACGGCGCTGCTGACGCGCGAGGGCTACCGCGTCGACCTCGCCGTGAACGGCCACGACGCGCTCGAAAGCGCCCGCCGGGATCCGCCCGACCTCATTCTGCTCGACGTCATGATGCCGAGCCCGAACGGGTTCGAGGTCTGTCAGTCGCTGAAGCAGGCGCCGGCGACCCGCCTGGTGCCGATCGTCCTCATCACCGCGCTGCAGCATTCCGACGATCGCATCCGCGGCATCGACGCTGGCGCCGACGATTTCATCTCGAAGCCGTTCAACGCGCACGAGCTGCGCGCGCGCGTGCAATCGCTGATCCGGATCAAGCGCTACACCGACGACCTGGATACCGCCGAATCGGTGATCGTGAGCCTGGCGCTCACGATCGAGGCGCGCGATCGCTACACCGACGGGCACTGCCAGCGGTTATCGTCGTACGCGTCGGATCTCGGGCGTCACCTCGGCCTCGGCGACGATGCGATTACGGCGCTGATCCGCGGCGGATCCCTTCACGACATCGGCAAGGTCGGCATCCCCGACTCGATCCTGCTCAAGCCGGGGCGGTTGACCGCCGACGAGTACGCCATCATGCAGCAGCACGCCGCGATCGGCGATCGGCTGTGCGGCGAGCTCCGCTCGCTGCGGTATGTGCGTCCCATCGTCCGCCACCATCACGAACGCCAGGACGGCAGCGGATATCCGGATGGCCTGCGCGGCGACGCCATCCCGCTGTTTGCCCAGATCATGGGGATCGTCGACGTGTTCGACGCGCTCACGACCGCGCGGCCCTACAAGGCGGCGCTGTCGATCGCGAGTGCGGGGCAGGAGCTGCTGTGGGAAGCGGATCGCGGGTGGCACCGGCGCGACCTGGTCGATGCCTTTCTCCTCGTCGTGAGCCGGGAGCGCCCGATCGCATGAGCGGAGAGCGCGCGGAAGGATTCGCCGGCGCGTCCCTTTATTTCACCCGGCGCACCGCGGCGGCGCCGCTGGAGACACTCACCGCATGACGCCTCCGCCGCTGAGCCGCACCCAATCGTTGCGCTGGCAGTTGCCGACGCTGATTTCTCTGCTGATCATGGCGGTGCTGGCGATCTTTCTGTGGGTCGCGTACCAGGGCGTGCGCCGCACGCTGGTGGAAACCGCCGGTACGCGCGCCAGGGAAGTCGCCAACCAGATCGGATCGATGCTGGTGCAGTCCGGCCTGCAGCGGCGGACGGAGTTACTCCGTGTGGCGGCCGATCCAGCGGTGCGCGCCTACGTGCAGAATCCTGGTGGAGACGCCACGGCGGTGCGCGCGCGGCTGGCGACGCTGGCGTTGCCCAATGGCGCCCAGATCATCGAGCTCTGGAACAGCAGCGGCGAGAACGTGCTGTCGCTGCCAATCCCCGCCGATGCCGCGTCAGCCCTGCCGCCAACCGTGCCCCCGTCGACATCCACCCCGAAGGTGCTTCGACAGAGCGGCAATGTGGTGTATTCCGAGGCGTTCGTCCCGGTCGAGTCCGGCGGCTTCCTGGTGGTCCACCGGCCGATGAATGCGAGCGGCTCCGATGCGCTCAACCGGGTGATCGGCAGTGGCGCCGCAATCGAGGTCGGGAACAAGGCGGACAACGTCTGGACCGACCTCGCCAAACAGGTGCCGCCGCCGGCCGTCGATCTTGCGCGGCGTGGCGTCGCCCAGGTGCGCGTCGTCGACGGTCAGCGCCGCCTCGGCGTGCTCGCCGATTTGCGTGATGCGCCGTTGCAGCTGTGGCTCGACTTTCCGGAGTCGGCCGTGCTGGCACCGGCGCGCTTGTTCCTGCGCCGGATGGTGATCTTCGCGATCGCCGCCGTCGCTGTCGCCGCGCTTCTTACGGCCGCGCTGAGCGCACGCCTGACGACGCCGTTGCATCAGCTGACCCAGGCGGCCGAAGCGCTGGCCGCCGGGAAATACTCGCCCTGCGTCGTGACCACCCGCCGAGACGAGGTGGGCCGGCTGGGCGCCGCATTCAACGCGATGACCGAAGAGCTGTCGGTCCTGCACCGCGATCTCGAGCGCCGGGTCGAGGAGCGGACGGCGAGTCTGACGGAGGCGCGCGCTGAGGTCGATCGGTTCTTCTCGTTGTCGGTCGACATGCTGTGCATCAAGCACATCGACGGGAGCTTCAAGCGGGTCAATCCCGCGTGGCAGGCCACCCTCGGTTGGACCGCGGACGAACTACTGGCGCTGCCGCTCGCCGATCTCGTGCATCCCGACGACGCCGCGGCGAGCGCGGGCGAGCTGTCGAAGCTGTCGGCGGGACAGGCGACGGTCAACTTCGAGAATCGCTACCGCTGTACGGACGGATCGTACCGCTGGCTGGCGTGGAACGCGGCCGGACTCCCCGAGCGGGGTGTCGTGTACGCCGCCGTCCGCGACGTGACCGAGCAGAAACAGGCCGCGGTGGAGCTCGCGCGCCATGCCGCGGAACTGTCGGCCGTCAACGACGAGCTCGAGGCGTTCAGTTACTCCGTCTCGCACGACCTCCGTGCTCCGCTGCGCCACGTCACCGGCTTCGCCAGCCTGCTGCAGCGGTCCGCCGCCGATCGTCTCGTCGAGAAGGAGACCCGCTACGTCGGGACGATCGTCGCAGCGGCGAGCCGCATGGGCCGGCTGATCGACGACCTGCTGGCGTTCTCGAAGATGGGCCGCACGCCGATCGACAGGCGGCGCGTGTCGCTCGCCGATCTCGTCCGCGACGCGCGCGCCGATGTGCCGTGCGCCGCGAGGATCGCCTGGACGGTGCATCCCCTGCCCGAGGTCGACGGCGATCCGGCGCTGCTGCGGCAGGTCTTCGTCAATCTGCTGTCCAACGCCGCGAAGTACAGCGGGGCGCGGCCGGATCCGGCGGTCGAAATCGGCGTCCAGCGAGGCGAGCCTGGCGAGACCGTGATCTACGTGCGCGACAACGGCGTCGGTTTCGACATGAAATACGTGGACAAGTTGTTCGGCGTGTTCCAGCGGCTGCACAGCTCGGACCAATTCGAAGGCACCGGCATCGGGCTCGCCAACGTGCGCCGCATTGTCCACCGCCACGGCGGACGCGTGTGGGCGGCAGGCGCCGTCGACGCCGGCGCCACATTCTACGTGTCGCTGCCGCTGATGGGAGAAGCCTGATGATTGCCGAACTGAAGCGGATTCTGCTCGCGGAGGACAACGCCAACGATGTCGAGTTGACGATGACGGCGCTGCGGGATAACCACGTGCTCAACGAGGTGGTCGTCGTCCGCGACGGCGCCGAGGCGCTCGATTACCTGTTCAAGCGCGAAGGGCACGCGCATCGCGTCGGCGGCAATCCCGCGCTCATGCTCCTCGATCTCAAGATGCCGAAGGTCGACGGCATCGAGGTGCTGCGGCAGGTCAAGGCCGATCCGCAGTTGCGCACGATTCCAGTCGTGGTGCTGACCTCGTCGCGCGAGGAACAGGACCTGCTGCGCACCTACGATCTCGGCGTCAACGCCTACGTCGTCAAACCGGTGGACTTCGTCGAGTTCGTCGACGCCGTGCGGCTGCTCGGCTCGTTCTGGGCGGTCATCAACGAGCCGCCGCCCGCCGGGGGGCCGCGTGCCTGAGGCGCTGACGATCCTCCACCTCGAGGACAACCAGCACGATGCCGACCTGGTCGACGCCACCCTGAGCGCCGACGGGCTGGTCGCGACCATCGTCCGCGTCGACAGCCGTCCGGACTTCGAGAATGCGCTCGCGTCCGGTGGGTTCGACGTGATCCTGGCCGACTACAACCTGCCATCGTTCGACGGCCGATCGGCGCAGGTGATGGCGGCGGCCGTGCGGCCGGACATCCCGTTCATCTTTCTCTCGGGCAGCATCGGCGAGGAGCTCGCGGTCGATCGGCTGAAGGAAGGCGCGACCGACTATGTCCTCAAGGATCGGATGGCGCGCCTGCCCTCGGCGGTCCGCCGCGCGCTCGCCGAATCGGCGGAACGCGCCGACCGTCTTCGGGCCGAGGCGGACGTGCGGCGTCTCAACGCGGAACTCGAGCGGCGCGTGGTCGAGCGGACCGCCGAGCTCGCGGAGTCGCAGCGCCGCCTCCAGGCGATTCTCGATTACAGCCCCGCGGCGATCGCGCTGAAGGACCTCTCGGGCCGCTACATCGTCGCCAATTCCGAGTTCGACAACCTCGCCGGCGGCGGTGCGGCCGGGAAGTGCGACGAGGACCTGTTTCCGCCTCGCCTCGTCGACGTCTATCGGGCCAACGACGCGCGTGCGCTCGAGCAGGAACGCGGCCTCGAATTCGAGGAAACCTACATCCGCGGCGGCGCCCCCTACATTTATCACGCCATCAAATTCCCGCTGCTCGATTCCGAGCAACGTCCGTACGCGGTCTGCGCCATCGCCATCGACGTCACCGAGCGGAAGAAAACCGACGATGCGCTGCGGATGGCGCGGCTCGAGGCCGAGCGCGCCAACCGGGCGAAGAGCGCGTTTCTGTCGAACATGAGCCACGATCTGCGCACGCCGCTGAACGCCATCCTCGGCTTCGCGCAGCTCCTCGACCTCGACGATCGTCCCGACGATCGCAAGGAAAGCGTCGCCCAGATTCTTCGCGGCGGCACGCATCTGCTGTCGCTGATCAACGAGGTGCTCGACATCGCGCGGATTGAGGCGGGCCATCTGTCGCTGTCGATGGAGCCGGTGCATGCGCTCGAGATGGTCGAGCTCGCGACCGAACTGGTCCAGCCGCTCGCGGCCCAGCGCGGCATTACGTTCGTGATCGACCGCGCCGCGGCCGCCGACGTGGTGGTGCTCGCCGATCGGCAGCGGTTGAACCAGGTGCTCCTGAACCTGTTGTCCAACGCGGTGAAATACAACCGGCCCAACGGCACGGTCACGATCGGCGTGGAGATGATCGGAGCGGGACGCGTGCGCCTCACCGTGACCGACACCGGCGCGGGCATCGCCGAAGCAAAGCGACGCCTGCTGTTCCAGCCGTTCGAGCGGCTCGGGGCGGAGCAGACGGCGATCGAAGGCACCGGCCTCGGATTGGCGCTGTCGCGCGGCCTGGCCGAAGCGATGGGCGGCGAGCTCGGCGTCGACAGCGTCGTCGATCACGGATCGACGTTCTGGATCGAGCTGGCGCTGACCAGCGCGGCGCAAGCAATGGCGCGAACCGAGCGTCCCGGCGCGGCGCCGGCCGCCGCGCAAGACACGCGCGGGGTGGTCCTGTATATCGAGGACAACCGCTCGAACGTGCGGCTGATGGAGCGGATTCTGGAACGCCGGACCGGCGTCCGGCTGGTCCACGCCGGCGACGGCGAGCTCGGCGTGCGCGCCGCCGCGACCGAACGTCCCGATCTCATCTTTCTCGATCTCCACTTGCCCGACATGTCCGGCGAAGACGTGCTGCACCGGCTGTGGCAGGACAGCGCGCTGCGCGGCATCCCGGTCGCGATCTTGAGCGCCGACGCGACCGTCGAGCAGGCGCGGCGGCTGAAAGCATCCGGCGCGGTCGCGTATCTGACCAAACCGCTCCAGATTCGTGACGTGCTGCAGCTGATCGACGAGCGCCTCAATCATGACTGAGCCGACGAACGCCGAAGTCGTCCATCAACTCAAGAACCACCTTGCGGTCGTGGTCGGCTTCTGCGATCTGCTGATCGCTGAAGCCCCGGACGACGACCCGCGCACCGCGGATCTCCTTGAAGTGCACAAGGCCGCCCGTCAGGCGATGGCGCTCATGCAGGACGTCAGCAGGCGGCTTCGCGTCCCGACGCTGGAGGATCACGAATGAGCAAGCAGTCACGGCCGAGGGTGCTCGTCGTCGACGACGAGGCGGCGATCCGCATGATCGAAAGACGGATTCTGGAGGGTGGCGGCTACGACGTCGTCGAAGCCGCAGGCCCGACCGAGGCATTCGCGCTGTTCAACGCCGGGATGGTGCCGGATCTGCTGATCGCCGACCTCGACATGCCGGCATTGCCGGGCGAGGACATGGTGCGGCGCATCCATGCGGCGCTGCCGAATCTGAAGGTTCTCTACGTCACCGGCAACATCGACCGCCTGCTGGATGCGCGATCGCTGCTGTGGGACGGCGAAGCGTTCCTGGACAAGCCGTTCACCGCCAATGGGCTGCTCGAGGCCGTCTCGCTGTTGCTGACGCGGCGGATTGCGGTTGCCGGATCCGGCAGGAGCCGGTCGTGAGGTCGATCCTCATCGTCGAAGACGATTCGCGCATTCGAGAAATCCTCAAGCGGTGGCTGACGGCCGCCGGGTACGAAACCGCCGAAGCGGGCGATGCCGAGACCGCGCTCGACATGCTGCAGACCGGCGCCTCCGACGTCGTGCTCTGTGACGTGACGATGCCGGGACGCGGCGGACTCTGGCTGGTCGAGCGGGCGCGCGAGGCTTTCCCGGCGGTGGCGATGGTGCTCGCCACCGGGATCGACAACGTCCACCCGTCGATCAGCCTCGGCGGCAACGTCGTCGACTACCTGATCAAGCCGTTCGAGCGCGCGGCGGTGCTGACGGCAGTCGGCCTGGCGCGCGCGTGGATTGACGCGCGGCCCGCGGCCGGCGCCGGCGGCAGTGATAAGGATGCACTGTCGGAATGGCTGCAGGGCGGCCGGGCGCAGCCGCCCGAAGGCAAGTAGTACACTGAGCGCGAGTTGTCCTCGCGTTCATCCGCATACGCGCTGGCGTCGGCATCGGGCGTTCTGCTGGCGCTGAGCTTCCCGAAATTCGGCCATCCCGCAGTGGCGTGGATTGCGCTCACGCCGCTGTTGATCGCCCTGACCGGGCTGATGACGATGAGGCGGGCGTTCACGCTCGGGCTCGTGACGGGCGTCGTCTATTTCACCGGCACGTTGTACTGGATCACCGGCGTGATGGCGCGGTACGGCGACATGGCGTGGTGGGTCGCGGTGCTGATCAACGCCGCGCTCATTCTGTATCAAGCGCTGTACGTCGCCTTGTTCGCGGTCGTCGTGCGCCGCATCGTGTTCAAGCACGGTCCGGCGGCGCTGATGGCTGCCCCGCTCGTCTGGGTGACGACGGAGCTCGGCCGAACCTACGTCCTGAGCGGCTTTCCCTGGGTCCTGCTCGGCTACAGCCAGACGAGCGTGCTGCCGATCGCGCAGTTCGCGAGCCTGTTCGGGGTTTACGGCGTGTCGATGCTGGTGGCGTCGGTGAGCGCGGCACTGGCGAGCCACGTGGCCAGCCACCGCCTGCACCTGGGCCGCGGCCGCCAGCTGGCGCCGCTCGCCGTCGTGTTCGCGATGGTCATCGCGGTCGCCGCGTGGGGGAGCCGCCGCGCGGCGATCGCCGAGTGGACGCGCACGGGCGAGCCGATCCGCGTCGGGCTGATCCAGGGGAACATCGATCAGAACGAAAAGATCGACCCGGCGCGCGCGGCCGCGATCTTTCAGGACTATCTGCGCCTGACCCGCCAGGCCATTCGCGAAGGCGCCGGGTTCGTCATCTGGCCGGAGTCGTCCACCCCATTCCGCTTCGAGGACGATCTCCGGTCCGCGGCGCAGATCCGGACGCTGGCCCAGCAGGCGCGCGTCCCGATTCTGTTTGGCAGCGATCAGTTCGTGCGCGGCGCGAGCGGCGCGCCGACGACCTTCTACAACTCCGCGTTCCTGGTCGGTCCGGACGGCACCACCGGCGGCGTCTACCGCAAGATGCACCTCGTCCCGTTCGGCGAGTACGTGCCGGCCAAGAACCTGCTGTTCTTCGCGGCGCCGCTGGTCCAGGCGGTGTCCGACTTTTCCGCCGGCGAGGAGGCCGCGCTGCTGCCGGTCGGGGATCACCTGATCAGCACGGCGATCTGCTACGAGGTGGTCTATCCGGATCTCGTGCGCCGCTTCGTCGCCGGCGGCAGCGAGATGCTGACGACGATCACGAACGACGCCTGGTTCGGGCCGACGTCGGCGCCGTACCAGCACTTCGAGCAGGCCTCGATGCGGGCGATCGAGGAAGGACGGTATCTCGTCCGCTCCGCCAACACCGGGATCAGCGGCATCGTCGATCCGTACGGCCGGGTGATCGAGCGGACGCGCATCTACGAGCGCGCTGCGGTGGTGGGGGAGGCGCGCTTCCTCAAGACGGTGACAGTCTACGCCCGGATCGGCGACCTGCTCGCCTACGCCTCGGTCCTCGCCACGGCGGCGTTGTTGACGTTCGCCCGCCGTGTAAAATAGCTGACATGGCTACAGTCGACGAGTTGATGCGGCGCTACGAGGATCTCAGCAAGCGTGCT
>JAOBWF010000181.1 GCA_025463215.1 Acidobacteriota bacterium
GTTTCGGCATGTCGATGATTTGGGCCATTTGCGTCGGAGATCGGAGTTCGGAGATGGGGGGTCGGAATTCGGGATTAGGAATTCGAAGATCGAAGATCGGAGATCGGGGGGCGGAGATCGGAATTCGGAATTAGGACATCAGTTCCAGGGCGGCTTTTAGGACGCGCTGGGGGTTGGGGAGCTGTTCGGCTTCGACGGGCGGGCTGTAGATTGCGGGGGCGTCGACGGTGCAGAGGCGGTGGATCGGGGCGTCGAGTTCGTCGAAGGCCTCGCGCTGGATCATGAACGCGAGCTGCGAGCCCACGCTGGCAAACGGTTTCTGCTCCTCGACGATGAGGACGCGGTGCGTCTTCGCGACCGAGGCGAGCACGGTGTCGATGTCGAGCGGGCGAATCGTGCGAAGATCCACGACCTCGGCGGAAACATCGTGCTCTTTTTGGAGGAGATCCGCGGCGGCAAGAGAGTGGAGGACGCAGCGCCCGTAGGTCACGATCGTCAGGTCCGTGCCCACGCGTTTCACGTCGGCGACACCGAGAGGGACGATGTGCTCGCCCTCGGGAACTTCGCCTTTGTCCCCGTAGAGAATCGTGTTCTCGAGGAAGAAAACGGGATCGTTGTCACGGATCGCGGACTTCAGCAGGCCCTTCGCGTCGGCGGGAGTGGAAGGGACGACGACTTTCACGCCGGGGTGATTCGCGAGGACATTTTCCGGAGTGTGCGAGTGCGTGGCGCCGACGTTCGTGCCGCCGTTCGCGGGACCGCGGATGACGATCGGGCAGTTGATCAAGCCGCCGGACATGTAGCGGACGTTCGCGGCATTGTTGAGGATCTGGTCGAACGCGACGGAGTAGAAGCTCCAGAACATGAGTTCCATCACGGGGCGAATCCCGAGCATCGAGGCGCCGACGCCCATGCCGATGAATCCGGCTTCGGAAATCGGCGTGTCGACGATCCGATCGGGGCCGTACTTTGCGAGCAGGCCTTCGGTGACTTTATAGGAGCCGTTGAACTGGCCGACTTCCTCGCCGAGGACGACGACATTGGCGTCGCGTTCGATTTCCTCGGCCAAGGCGTGACGAATGGCTTCGCGGTATGAGATGACGGGCATGGACGAGGGCGAAAAGTTGGAAGTTGAAAGGACGAAGTTGAAAGAGTGAGACGCTTAGTCGAAGAAGAGACGGCCCTTGGATTTTCGTTCCGAAGGATTGTCGGCTTCCCAGTAGACGTCTTTTTGGATGTCGTCGGGCGTCGGGTAGGGGCTGGCCTCGGCGAACTCAGAGGCGGCTTCAGCCTCGGCGCGGGCGGCTTGGTCGATTTTTTCGATGAGGGCGTCGTCGAGCACGCCTTCGGAGACGAGCTGGTTTTGGAAAACCTGAATCGGATCCTTGGTGCGGCGATATTCCTCGATCTCGGCTTTCGCGCGGTAGGTGTTGTCGGGATCGGCGACGGAGTGTCCGCGATAACGATAGCAGCGGATTTCGATCACGGCGGGTTTCGATTCCTCGCGGGCGAGGCGGAGATATTTGTCCATCGTGTCGCGCACGGCGTAGATGTCGTGGCCGTCGCAGATGTCCCACGCCATGTTGTAACCTTCGGCGCGCCGCGCGAGATCGCCGGCGGAGGAGCGCGACTGGCTCGTGCCCATCGAGTAGCCGTTGTTCTCGATCACAAAAATCACGGGCAGCTGCCAGAGGGCCGCGAGGTTGTAGGCTTCGTGCACGGCGCCTTGGTTGACGGCGCCGTCGCCCATGAACGCCATCGCGGCGCCTTTCAGCTTTTTGTACTTCAGCGCGTAGGCGAGGCCGGTCCCGAGCGGGATTTGCCCGCCGACGATGCCGTGGCCGCCCCAGTAATTTCGATCGGGCGCGAAATAATGCATCGAGCCGCCCTTGCCCTTGGAGCAACCGGTGGCTTTGCCGTAGAGCTCGGCCATGAGCTCGTTGACGCCCATGCCGACGGCGATCGCGTGGCCGTGGTCGCGATAGGCGGTGATGACGTGGTCATTCTTGCCCATCAGCGAGCAGCAGCCGACGGCGACCGCTTCCTGCCCGATGTAGAGATGGAGAAAGCCGCCGATTTTCTTGGCCTGGTAGGCGCGGAGCGAACGTTCCTCGAACCGGCGGATCCGCATCATCGTGCGAAAAAGATCAATGCGCGCGTCCTTGCTGAGGCTCTGGTTGATTGCAGCCTGCACGGCGCTGCTGGCGCTCTTGGCGTTGTCGTCAGCTTTCTTGTCGGCAGTGGCGCTGGTTTTTTTGGTCACAGGAGGAAAGATTCTTTTGGTTAAACTAAAAGTCTTTGTCGGCTGCACTAGAAATCAAGTGTTTAGTCCGGAGACGAAGGGTCGCCGCGCGATGCCACGGGCCCGAGTCGCGACGAATGTGCTCAATTCGCGAAATTTTTCGAGTCCGTCTCGTTGTTCTCGCAATTTTCCGCAGCGCAACGCTGCGCCGCTGGGGCGCCCCCACGCGACGCCCCGTCGCCTCCGAATCTGGACCTGACTGCCCGAGTGTGAACGCAGCGCAGGCTTCCAGCCGGCCTCAGATCGCCTACAGGCGACCCGCGTAAATCGCGCTCGCGCCCAACTCTTCCTCGATGCGGAGGAGCTGGTTGTACTTCGCGACGCGATCGGTGCGGGAGGCCGAGCCGGTCTTGATCTGGCCGGCGTTGGTCGCGACGGCGATGTCGGCGATCGTGACGTCTTCCGTCTCGCCCGAACGGTGGCTGATGATGGCGGTGTAGCTGGCTTCCTTGGCCATCTCGACGGCGTCGAAGGTCTCGGTGAGCGAACCGATCTGGTTCACTTTCACGAGAATCGAATTCGCGGTGCCGGTCTCGATGCCCTTCTTAAGGAACTCGGTGTTCGTCACGAAGAGATCGTCGCCGACGAGCTGCACGCGATCGCCGAGCTCCTTTTGCAAGAGCTTCCAGCTCTCCCAGTCGCCCTCGGCGAGGCCATCCTCGACGGAGACGATGGGATACTTCTCGACCCAACCCTTCCAGAACGCGACCATGTCGCTGCCCTTGCGCACGTTGCCCTTGTCCGATTTCCAGAAGACGTAGCCGCCCTTGTCCTTCTGCCACATCTCGGACGCGGCAGCGTCGACGGCGAGCGCCACTTCCTTACCGGGCTTGTAGCCGGCGGCCTCGATGGCCTCGAGCAGCAGCTCGATCGCCTCCTCGTTCGACTTCAGCGACGGCGCGAAGCCGCCCTCGTCGCCGACCGCGGTGGCGAGGCCCTTCTTGTGCAGGATGCCCTTGAGCGTCTGATAGATCTCCGCGCCCCAGCGCAGCGCCTTTTTGAAGGTCGGCGCGCCCACCGGCATGATCATGAACTCCTGGATGTCGACGTTGTTGTCGGCGTGACGCCCGCCGTTCAGCACGTTCATCATCGGCACCGGCAGGCGCGTCGCGCCGACGCCGCCGATGTAGCGGTAGAGCGGCAGGCCCGTCTCCTCCGCCGCGGCGCGCGCGACCGCGAGCGAGACGCCGAGCATGGCGTTGGCGCCGAGGTTCGACTTGTTCTCGGTGCCGTCGAGCTCAATCATGGCCTCGTCGATGCCGGCCTGATCGATCGCGTCCGAGCCGATGAGCGCCTCGCCGATGCGCTGCTCCACGTTCTCGCACGCCACCTTGACGCCCTTGCCGCCGAAGCGGTCCTTGTCGCCGTCGCGCAGCTCGAGCGCTTCGTGCTCGCCGGTCGAGGCGCCCGACGGAACGGCGGCGCGCGCGTTCACGCCCGATGCGAGCTGCACCTCCACTTCGACGGTGGGGTTGCCGCGGGAATCGAGGATCTCGCGGGCGCGGAGGGCGATGATTTCGGACATGGGCGTGCTCCTAACGAAAGGGGGGGTACAGACGGTAATCACGTCGGGGCGGCTGGTCAAGGGAGCGCCCGCCAGCTCGACCAGCGACGGCAATCGGCCGCGGCAGCGCTCTTGACAGGAAAAAAACGATGATCAACTTCCGGGCTGAAGAGGAGATCCCACAGGAGGAATGACCATGCTGGTGCGCTGGACCCCGTTCAACGAGATGTCTCGTCTGCAGCAGGATCTGGACAAGCTGTTCGGAGTGGCAACGGCTCCGGAGAGCGCGGCGCGCGTCAACGGTTTCACGCCGGCCGTCGACGTCGTCGAGGACACCGACAAGATCGAGCTCTACGCCGATCTGCCGGGCGTCAAGCAGGAGGACCTCGACATCCAGGTCGAGAAGGACGTCCTGACCATTCGCGGCGAGCGCAAGCTGGCGCGGCCGGGCGAGCGCGTCGCGGGCGCCTTCTCGCGCGCGTTCACGCTGCCGAAGCACGTCGACGTCGAGAAGATCGCGGCGTCGTTGCGTGATGGCGTGCTGACGTTGACGCTGCCGAAGCGCCCCGAGGCGCAGCCGCGTCAGATCAAAGTCGCGATCAATCAGTAGGGGAGTCGCTGGAGGAAAGAGGCGGAGTCGCGCTTAACGGGAGAGCCGTTGCCGGACACGTTCGGCGACGGCCTTTCCCGTGAGGCCGAGGTGCTCGGCGATCGCTTCGTACGGCGCCGAATGGCCGAAGGTGTCGACGCCGATGGTGATGCCCTCGGGGCCGACCCAGCTGCGCCACAGATTGGTGCGGCCGGCTTCGACGGAGACGCGCAGCCCGGCCGCGGGGAGCACCTGGTTGCGCCACGCCTCGTCCTCGGCGGCGAAGACCTCGAGGCACGGGATCGAGACCACGCGCACGCGCTTGCCCTGGGCCGCCAGCTCGTGCGCCGCCTCGACGGCGATGCCGACTTCGCTGCCGGTGGCGAGGAAGATGACCTCGGGCGCGCCGCCCTCTTCCTTCAAGATGACGTAGCCGCCACGCAGCGCGTCGTCGGCGCGCGTGCCCGGCGGCGGATCGGCGACCTTCTGGCGCGACAGGATCAGCTCGCTCGGCCCGTCGGTGCGTGCGAGCGCCGCCGCCCATGCCGCCGCCGATTCGACCGCGTCGGCCGGACGCCAGACGTGCACGTTGGGGATGAGCCGCAGCGCCGAGACGTGCTCCACCGCCTGATGCGTCGGCCCGTCCTCGCCGAGAAACACCGAGTCGTGCGTGAACACGTGCACGACCTGCAGCTGCGACAGCGCCGCCAGTCGGATCGCCGGCCGCATGTAGTCGCTGAAGGTCAAGAACGTCGCCGTGAACGGGATGAACATGCCGTAGCCCGACATGCCGTTGGCGATGGCGCCCATCGCATGCTCGCGAATGCCGAAGCGCAGGTTGCGCCCGATGAAGTCGCCCGCCTTGACCTTGGGTGAATCCTTGATCGGAGTCTTGGTCGAGCCGCCGAGATCGGCGTCGCCGCCCACCAGCGACGGCACGAGCGCGGCCGCCTTTTGCAAGATGGTGCCGGAGAGCGCGCGCGTGGCGTCGGTCTTGGCCGGCGCCGCCGAGGCGAGCTGCTGCAACAGATCCTGCGGAATCCGGCGTTCCGTCAGCGTGCGGTAGAGCGCGGCTTGGTCGGCGTGCGCGCCGAGCCACTGCTTCTGATGCTGGTTCCACGCCGCGTGCGTCTCGGCGAGCTGCTTCTTGCGCGCATTCCATAGCGCGCGCACGTCGTCGGGGACCCAGAACGGCTTGTCGAGAGGCCAGCCGTTGGCCTCCTTGGTCGCCTTCGTCTCCTCGGGGCCGAGCGGCTCGCCGTGCACCTTGTGCGTGTCGTGCTTGTGCGGCGCGCCGTTGCCGATATGCGTCCGCGCGAGAATGAGAAACGGCCGCTCCGTCTCGTTGACCGCCGCGTCGAAGGCGTTTTCGATCTGCGTGTGGTCGTGGCCGTCGATGTGCAGGATGCGCCAGCCGTACGCCTCGAAGCGCTTGCCGACGTCTTCGCTCATCGACTCGTCGAGACTGCCGTCGAGCGTGATCTTGTTGTCGTCGTAGATGTACGTCAGGTTGCCGAGCTTCAAGTGGCCGGCGAGCGAGGCCGCCTCGTGCGAGACGCCCTCCATCATGTCGCCGTCGGAGACGATGCCCCAGACGCGATGATTGAAGAGCCCGGGAAAGCGCGCCTCGGCCATCTTGGCGGCGAGTGCCATGCCGACGCCGTTGCCGAAGCCCTGACCGAGCGGACCGGTGGTCACCTCGACGCCGGGCGTCAGGTGCGACTCGGGATGGCCGGGGGTCTTCGAGCCCCACTGACGGAACTGCTTGATGTCTTCGATCGACAGATCGTACCCGGCGAGATGCAAGAGCGAGTAGAGCAGCATCGAGCCGTGTCCTGCCGATAGGACGAAGCGATCGCGATCAGGCCACTTCGGATCGCTGGGATCGTGCTTCAAGTAACGCGACCACAAGATGAACGCGTAGTCGGCGGCACCCATCGGCAGGCCGGGATGGCCGCTCTTGGACTTCTCGATGGCGTCGATCGCGAGGAACTTGATGGTGTTGATTGCCTTTTGCGTCAGGTCGGCCGGCGCGGCAGGAGCCTTCTCGAACACGATGGACCTCCGTGGGGGAGAAGATGTTGGGGCGATCGAGCCCGTGAGTCAACGGCCCCTCGCTTGTCGCGTTCGCGCGCCGACCTACCTTGGCGAATATGAGGATTGGTTTCGGCGCGCTCGGCGCCGTCGCGGCTTTGGTCGCCGGCGGATGTGCGCATCATACGAAGACCGCGCGGGCGCCTGATACCGTGGCGCCCGTCATCGGAGAGAGCCACTCGCCGTTCCGCGGCAAGCCGGCATATCTGGCCACGGCGCGTCCGTTACATCCGGAGTCGCGCCCGCAGGCGGCGAACGACAATCCGTGCGCCCGGCGTTCGACCGGCTGCGACGACCGCCTGCGCGCGAACCTCGCGGCGATCGACGGGGAGCTGCTGGCGTTGTCGACGCCGCCGTCGGAGAATCAGCTGAAGGCCTTGGCGTTCTCGCTCGGAGAGCTGCGGCCGCTGCTCGCGCCCTACACCGACGTCACCGCCGAGGCGGACGAGCTGGCCGACGACGTCGACAAGCTGGCGAACGTGACCCCCGTCGAGCAGGGCCCGCTTCTGCGGAGGATGTTCGAGCTGACCGATCTCATTCGCGTCCAGCTCGCCGCCGCGCAATAATCTTCAGGTGAAGCTTTCGCTGCTCGACGCGCGCTACACCTGCACCGGCTGCGGCGACTGCTGTCGCGGCTGGAGCGTGCCGCTGCTCGACGGCGAGCCCGAGCGGTTTCGCCGCGCCGCCGAAGGCGTGGTACCGGTCGAGCGCTTGCGCGGCGCGGTCTCGAGCGTGCGCGGCGGCGCTAAGGTGGCGTCGCTGGCGGGGCCCGGCGGCGCTTGCGCGGCGCTCGCCGACGACGACCGCTGCCTCATCCACGCCGCGCACGGCGCCGACGCCAAGCCGCTGGCATGCCGGCTCTTCCCGTTCACGTTCGTCGCCACGCCCGACGACGTGCGCGTCTCGCTCTCGTTCGCCTGTCCCGCCGTCGTCGACGCCGAGGGTCCACCGCTGGAGGCGCAGCGCGCCGAGGTCGCGGCGCTGCAGGCCTCGATCGCGTCGACGCCGTATCAGATGCGCGTCGACGCCGCCGTCCGGCTCACCGAGGAGCGGCGCATCGAGTGGGCCGACGCGGCGGCGCTGTTGTCGGAGATGACCGCCGCGCTCGCCAGCGATGGCGGACTGGTCGAGAAGATGTGTCGCGCCGGCGCGCTCGTGGCGCTGACGATCGCGCGTCTCGACGAAGGCGCTGCATTCTCGGCGGCGTTGGCCGCGGCGCGCGCGGGCCGCGACGCGCTCGTCGCCGAAGCGCTCGCAGCGCCGGTCAAGATCGATCGTCTATCGCGCGCGCTCCTGCGCACGCTCGTGCAATCGACCTCGCCGGGCGAGCGCGGCCGCGGCTCGCGCCTCTGGGGCGCGCTGACGGCGCTCGGCGGTGGCGCCGGCACGCTGCGCTTCGC
>JAOBWF010000196.1 GCA_025463215.1 Acidobacteriota bacterium
GATACACCACGTTCGGATTGAGCGCGAAGACCGCGGCGCCGGCGACAGCCGCGATCGCCGAGCCGGTCACCGAGAGGACGATCCAGGCGATGGCGCCGGCGGCGATTGCGTACTCCGCAATCGACAGCGCCACCGCCGATGCGCCCGTGCGGTAGAACAGATCGATCTGAACAGGCAGCGCGTTGAGCAGGTGGGGCAGCGGCAACCACACGGCGCCGACCTGCTGCCAGCCGGGTGTGATGCTGTCGACGATCCGGCGCGCGACGATCAGATGGCCGCGCGCATCGTAGTGACTGAGCGTCAGGCCGAGCGTGTGATAATGCCACGCGGCCAGGGCGCCGCCGACAGCCGCGGCGAGCGCGACCGCTCCCGCCAGCCCGCGGCGAGCGCTGGGTATAATCACCTGTTCATTCTATGAGCGAATTTGTCGGCCGGATCCGCGCGCTGGCGCTGGCGCTCGGTGGTCCCGGCCTGTTCCTCGTCGCGTTCCTCGACTCGTCGTTCCTGCCGCTGCCCGGCATCACCGACGTGCTGCTGGTTGTGACCGTGACGCGCCATCCGGGCGCGATGCCGTGGTACGTCGCAACGACGGTGGCGGGCTCGGTCCTCGGCTGCCTCTGCCTGCACTACCTGGGACGCAAGGGCGGCGAGGCGCTGGTCCGCAAGAAATTCGCCGGCGAGAAGATCGAGCGCGCGATGGCCGCGCTGCAGCGCAACGGCGTGATGGCGGTGCTCGTGCCCTGCCTGCTGCCGCCGCCGGCGCCGTTCAAGATTTTCATCCTTCTCGCCGGCGTCGTCGGCATCAGCGCCGCGCGGCTCGCGATCGCGATCACCATCGGCCGCGGCGTGCGCTATCTCGCGCTCGGCATCCTCGCGGTGAAGTACGGCGAACGCGCGATGGCGTACATGCGGGAAAACGGTACGAGGGTCTCGCTCGAGGCGCTCGGTGTGCTGATCGCGGGGTTCGGCCTCTACGTGCTGTGGAGCAAAGCCCGCGCCGGCCGGCGCCCGTAGGGCGGTATACTGCGGTAGCGTATTGGGTTATCCGATTGTCTCGTCGTGATCTTTGTCGTCTGGCGATGTGAGTCGGACGGCCGCGCCCGCGAAACGATCAAATATCCAGATGCCCAGATGACCAGATGATCGAGCTCACCGTCGTCATCCCGATCCGGAATGAGGCGCCGTCACTGGCGGAGCTCCACCGCGAGTTCACCGAGACGCTGACGACGTGGGGCAGGCCCTACGAGATCATCGTCGTCGACGATGGCAGCACCGACGAGAGCTTCGAGATTCTGGCGCGCCTGCAGGCGGCGGATCCGCGGCTGCGCGTGATCCGCTTCCGCCGCAATTTCGGACAGACGGCGGCGTTCGCGGCCGGCTTCGCGCATGCGCGCGGACGCGTCATCGTCACGTCGGACGGTGATCTGCAGAACGACCCGCACGACATTCCCGCGATGGTCGCCCGGCTCGAGGGGGGCCTCGACATCGTCTGCGGCTGGCGCAAGGATCGCAAGGACGCGTTCATATCCAGGCGGCTGCCGTCGACGCTGGCCAATGGGCTGATCTCGTTCGTCACCGGCGTCCACCTGCACGACTACGGCTGCTCGCTCAAGGTCTTCCGCGCCGAGATCGTGAAGGACATGAAGCTGTACGGCGAGATGCACCGGTTCCTGCCGGCGATCGCGAGCGAGCAGACGTCGAGCATCGGCGAGATGGTGGTGAACCATCGCGCGCGCAAGTACGGTCAGTCGAAGTACGGGATCGGCCGGACGGTGCGGGTGATTCTGGATCTATTGACCGTCAAGTTTCTGTTGAGCTATTCGACGCGGCCGCTGCAGATCTTCGGGCTCATCGGCATGGGCATGGGGCTGGCCGGTGCCGTGATCAGCGGCGGACTCGCGGTCCAACGACTGCGCGAAGTCGCGTCGCTCGACCAGCATATGCCGCTGCTCCTGCTTGGGATCCTGCTCATCTTTACCGGGTTCCAGCTGGTCACCTTGGGGCTCCTGGCCGAGCTCCAGGTCCGGACCTATCACGAGTCCCAGAACAAGTCGATTTACGTGATTCGTGAGATTCGCCAGACGCCGTCAGATGAGCTGTTGGCGACCGGCCGATAGCTGGATCTCCGCATGTACACGGCAGATGCCGCTTGACGCGTCACCGACAACCTCGTATCCTCTACTTCCCTCACAGCCGCTGACAGGTTTCCCAGCCTTTGTCGCGGAACGACTGTTTTATAGTTTTTAAACGACTCTAACGCTGCGGTAGGAGCACATGAAGCAGAAGTCTCTTTGTATGTGGAGCGCGCTAGCGCTGCTCGTCGCGACCACGGCGTGTACCAAAGCCAGCCCGACGCGGCCGTCGGAGGGAACCGCGTCCGGTCAAACCGCGTCGGTCACCGACGCGGTCACCGGTGTGACGCTGACGACGCCGGCGCTCCTGACGCCGACGGCGAATCAGCAGTTGAAGAACGTCGAGCAGCCGGTCACGCTGACCGTGCGCAATGCGGTGACGTCGGGGACGACGCCGCTGACCTACACGTTCGAAGTCGCGACCGACGCGGCGTTCGCCGCCAAGGTCTACACCAAGGACGGCGTCGCGGGCGGCAGCGGCACGACCGCGCTCAAGATCGACAAGCTGACGCCGAACAAGAGCTACTTCTGGCGCGCCCGCGCGACGAGCGGCACGCTCGCCGGCCCCTACAGCGAGGTCCGCGGCTTCGGCATCGGGCCGGAAGTGATTCTGGCGCAGCCGGTCAACGGCGACCCGCAGCCGAACGCGACCGTCGGCGAGCAGCCGACGCTCAACGTCAACAACGCCGGCCGCAGCGGGCCGAACGGCGCGATCTTCTACCGTTTCGAGATCTCCGAGACCACTGCCTTCACGTCGCTGGTCTACACCGCGACGGTGCCGGAGCGGACCGACCGGCCGTTCACCGGGCACGACGTCACCACCAAGCTGCTCGAGAAGACCTACTACTGGCGCGTCGTTGCCACCGATCCGGCGAACGCGGTGACCAGCGCCCCGTCGGCACCCAGCGCGATGAACGTGCAGGCGTTCAACCTGCAGCAGGCGACGGTGCTCGACTCGCCCGACAACTTCGCGTTCTTCGCCGAGACCGCGAAGATCACCGACCTCGTGATGGGGCCGAGCGGCATCAGCGTCGACTTCACCAAGAAGAACGGGCCGGACCGCTGGCCGGACGTCTTCCCGCCGGGATTCTCCGGAACGATTCAGTACTGCCTCGGCATGGCGTGGAAGATCGACGGCCGTTGGTATGCCTCGGCGCCGATCGAGATGTGGAACGACCGCCCCGAAGGCGGCGGGCCGCCCCAGGACTACGCCCTGAACTGGTTCTACAACCCGGTGCGCTGGGCGCCGATGACGTTCCATCAGCCCTCGCCGGGTGAGACGATCGGCTTCTTCGTGGTCGCCGGCGACGTCCGCGGCTTCAACAGCAACCAGAAGTTCCAGGAGCGTTCGAACGTCGTCATGATTCCGATGCCCGACGGCGGCGGCGCCAGCTACTCGTTCGGACGCTAGGCTAGATACCCATCCAGCGCCGATCCGCCCACCGCGGATCGGCGCCTGGCTGCGCCCCTCCTGCACTTGACCCCCCAATGCCGCTCAGCTAGTGTGTTTTCGTGCGTAGATTCCGGCGGTTCCGCGCCTGTGCGATCGCGAGCATGCTGATGCTCGGCGCGTGCGCCAGCCCGTCGACGCCGACGCCAGTGCCGGCCCGCGTGCCGGTCGCGCCCGATCCGCCGAAGATCACGTGTCCGGCCGCGCAGACCGCGCAGTCGGTCGACGGCACACCGACGCCGGTGACGTTCACGGCGGCTGTTGTCAACGGCCAGACGCCGGTGACGACAATCTGCACGCCGTCAGCCGGATCGCCCTTCTCGGTCGGACAGAAAACCGTCGTCTGCAACGCCACCGACGCGCTGCAGCGCAGCGACAGCTGCTCGTTCGTTGTCACCGTGCTCGCGCCGCCGAAGCTCACGACGACGTCGTTCCTCTCGTTCGGCGACAGCATCACGGCGGGGGAGGACGGTCAGAATTCGACGGCGCCGACCCAGACGCTGATGAGCGCGCGGTTCCATCCCAGCGTGCTGTTCCCGTCCGGCCTGCGTTATCCGCAGGAACTGCAGGCGCTGCTCGCCGGCCGCTACAAGACGCAGGCGCCGACGGTCGACAACCAGGGCTCGCCTGGTGAAGCGGCATCGGATCCGGCGACGATCAAGCGCTTCACGGCGCTGACCGCGACGCGGCGCTATTCGGTGGCGCTGATCATGGAAGGGACCAACGACCTCTACGATCGCGACGATCGGATCTTTCCGTTCGCGATCGACGCCCTGCGCTCGATGATCCGCGACGCGAAAGGGCGCGGCATCCGGCCGTACCTCGCGACGATTCCGCCGATGAACCCGTCGGCGTGCGTCCCGGTCTGCCGCGGCCTGCCGTGGAGCCTCGTATCGGGGTTCAACGACGGGGTGCGCACGCTGGCGACGACCGAAGGGGTGACGCTGGTCGACGTATATCAGGGGTTCAACGGCAACTTCGCGCTCATCGGGCCTGACGGTCTGCACCCATCGGCGGACGGCTACGCGAGGATCGCGGATCTGTTTTTTACGGCGATCAAGCAGACGCTGGAAACCTCGTCGACGTCCAGCGTCCAGACGCTGCACCACGCGGCTGCCGCGCCCTAGTGGTCCGCGCCGCCCGCCTCTTCTGCGTGTCGCTCGGTGTGGGCCTCGCCCTCTGGCTGCTGCCCGCGTCGATTCACATCGTCGACTGGCCCGCCGACGGTCCGGTGCGCATCGCGCTGCTCGCGCCGCTGTGGCAATTGGGGATCGCGGTCGCCGGGGCGGCACTGATCGCCGCCGTGCTCGCGTTCGCCGCCGCGCGTCATCCTGTCGTGATCGACGCCGCCGATCCGCTGGCGCTGCTGTGGCTGTGGGTGGTGCCGTATCTGCCATGGCTTCCCGATCGCGCGCCGGCATTGCTGGCGCTGGCCGGTCCGCTGCGATGGGGTGTGCTGGCGGTGGCGCTCCTCGCATCGGTCACGGCCTTGCTCCGAGCGCGGTACCTGGCCGGCGGTCTGCCGATGGCGGGCCGCCGCACCGTGTTCGTCGTGAGCCTGGCGGTGTATCTGTGCTTCGGGTTGTCGTCGGCGGCGAAGGTCGGACCTGGTGCGGACGAGCCGCACTATCTCGTGATCACGCAGAGCCTGCTGCGCGATCACGATCTCGCGATCGAAAACAATCACGCGCAGCGCGATTACCGCGAGTACTTCGGCGGTGAGCTCCGGCCCGACTTCCTGCGCCGCGGTCTCAACGACGTGATTTATTCGATCCACGCGCCGGGATTGCCGGCGCTGCTGGTGCCGGCGTACGCGACGGCGGGGTACCGCGGGGCCGTCGTCTTGCTGTGCCTGTTCGCGGCGCTCGCTGCGCTGGCAGTCTTCGACCTCGCCGA
>JAOBWF010000266.1 GCA_025463215.1 Acidobacteriota bacterium
CGTCGAGGGCGCGGCGCGCCGCCTCGCGGAACGCCGCGACGATCGCCGCGATCTCCGGCACCGTGAGCGCCCGCGGCGTCGGATAGTTCGACGCGAACGGTTCGTCCGTGGGGCCGGCCGGTTCCCACCCGCCCTGTTCCGGCGCGACGACACCGCCGCCGTCCCATGGTCGCGCGGTGCTCGCCTTGCGGCCGGCGTGCGCGATCTGCGTCCCGGCCAGCGTCTGCTGCGCGTGGATGAACCGGACGCAGCGCGCCAGTCCCTCGATGTGCGCCTCGTCATAGATCCCGAGATCCTGCGGGCTGATCCGGCCATCGGCGGTGACGGCGGTCGCCTCCGTCAGCACCAGCCCCGCGCCGCCGACCGCGCGCGTGCCGAGATGCACGAGATGCCAGTCGTTCGAGAAGCCGTCGACACTCGAGTACTGGCACATCGGCGAGACGACGATGCGGTTCGCGAGCGTCAGGGAGCGCAGCGGCAGCGGATCGAAGAGGTGCGACATCCTCCTAGATTACGCCGACTCGCTAGCGGCCGACGTGGTCGAACCTCGCCGTGCAGACCTGCGAGTTGACGTGGCTCGATACTGCCAGGCCGATCTGCACCGTTGTCCCCATCGAGATGGTCGCCGCGCCGATCGTCGTCCAGCTGGTCCCGGTGGCCGACTGGGAGGCGGTGATCGTGGTGCCTCGCCGGACCAGGCTGACCCACGCCGGTGCGGCCGATGTCGTGCCGTCGATCGCCGCCGCCGCCGCGCCCGCGCGGGTACGGTACTGGAACGCCGTGCCTTTCGCGGCGGACACGATCATGAAGGCGAACGGCGCATTCGACGCCAGCGATCCGCGGATCATGACGCCGGCCTTCGACCAGCTGTCGACGTTCTCGATACTCGCGACCCGCGCGATGATCTGGCCGTCGCCGGTGAGCGGCTGATACGCGTAGTGGAATGCGTCGGCGGTGCCCCAGACGTCGGCGCCGGAGCCCGACACGCTGTAGACGCTGCCGCTGATCGAGGCCGAGCCGGCCACGCCGGTTGCGCCGACATCGGCATCGTCCCACGCAGCCGGGAGGCTGGCGCCGGCCGCCGGCGTCGTGAAGCTCCAGGTCGATCCCGTCGCGGCCTGATTCGCCATCGTCTTGGACACGATGCGCCAGTAGTAGGTCGTGCCCGGCAGCAGTTTCGGGGCCGTGTACTTCACGTATGCGGTGGCCCCATCGCTCGGCCCGAGATGGACGTTGGCGGCAAGCAGCGGCGGCGGCGACGAGGTGCCGAGGTAGATGTCGTAGTTGTGCGCCCAGAAACCGCCCCACCACATCAGCGTCGGCGTCAGCGACGTGATCGACCCATTCGACGCCGGCAGATGGTATTTCGGCACGTCGGGCGGCAGCGGCGCGAACGCGGCCGTTTCGGCGGCCCTGGCGGTATTCGTGTTGCTCCACATCCGGTTGAACTGGAGAGTGAACCAGTGGAAGATCGCCGGCTTCACGGTGAAGTAGTTGTGCTCGACCTGCGAATTCGCGGAGGCGGTCGTCCAGTTCGACGAGCCGAAAATCGACAGCGCCTGGCCATAGAGGAGCACCAGCTTTTCGTGGTTGAGTCCGGCGTGTCCCTGCCATCGCAGCTTGATCCCGGCCGCGTACAGCCGGTCGACGTTGTAGGCGTCCCACAAATACTTGGGATTGCGGTACTCGCTCGCATCGACGATCAGGCGCACCGCGACGCCGCGGTTCCTGGCGGCGATGATCGCGTTGGTGTGCCGTTCGTCGGTGATGCGGAACATGATCGCGTCGATCTTGACCGCCTCCTTGTTATACGCGGCGACCGCGCGGGTCGCGTAGTTCTGCAGCGGCGGGAAGTTCAACTCGGGATCGAGCACATAGGTCGGATACAGGCGGGAGCGGGCGACGACGTTGGCGTAGTCGGCGAATGCGAGGTTGTCGGTCCAGGCGTCGTCGAATTTCGTCTTGAAGCTGTGCACCACGTCCGGGTCGTCGGTATAGATCACGGTCTCGGAGACATAGTTCGTATAGGGGGTCGCCGGCACGAACGCGTCGGGGCTGTAGTTGGCCGATCCGAATTCGACGGTGTTCTGCCCCGCGAAGATCATCGTCTTCCAGTGCAGGATGCCGCTCGCGGTCCGGCGGCGCAGCGGAATGCCCGCGGTCTTGAAGCCGGCGATCACCTCGGCATTGCCGGCGTAGTCGGCGTTGGCGCGCGGATCGAGCAGAATCCGCACGGGGACGCCCGCCTGCCAGCGCCTGATGATCTCGGTCATGTAGCGCGAGTCCTGCATGAACCAGAAGCCGACGTCGATGCCGACCCGCTCGTTCTGAATCAGCGTCAGCAGCTGGGTGCGGCAGTTGGTATTGGAGGGGTCGCAGAGCGTGTCGGCACCGCGCGCCGCCGGCGCGATCAGCAGAATCGTGGCAAGGACCACCAGCCGGAGACGCGAGGTGACGGGCATGCTCATGCCCAGCCGTGGTGCGAGTGCGGTGCCACAGCAGAAAATCAGGCGGCTGTGGAACGTCGATACCGAAGCTGTCCAGCCGTGCGGCTCATGAACGGAAAAGCGGTCGTCGTTTGCGCTCGCGAGCGCGTGTTTCCACCCGAATGTCGCGCGAGACGCGCGATCGGCGGTGTTGGAATTCGCAGCGCGACGGACAACTTTACATAGCGGAACCGCACACCAACCTGACGGAGGCGCGCGGCTCATGCGGTCAGCGGGCCTTCGTGCGTTGCCCGGGGCGCGCTTCTTCGAGGGTGCCGCGACCGGCTCCTCGCGCGCGCGCATTGCGTCGCGTTCGCGGTTCGCATCGCGCATGAACGCGGCAATGTCGGCGTCGAGCACGACCGCATGCGGCCCGCACACCGGCGCCGCGGATGACCAGGCGGCAGGCGACCGCGTCAGGAACAGGACCTGAGCAGTGAAGGTGAGTGGGTGTAAAACGGAGACGTTTTCATTGCGACGGCTGAGTCGGAGAGGGTATTTCCGCGCGCATCCGACGTAGTAAACTAAATGATTGCGATATGAACGATTACCCTTTTCGACGCCTTCTCCTTCTGCTGCTCGCCGCCTCCATCGCTGCGATCCAGCCCGCCGCCGCCCAGAGTCAGCCTTCGTCAGCCGGCCCGGTACCACTGCCCCAACCCGCGCGGTCGCAGCCGCTTGCGGTACCGCCCGGAAGTTTTCTCGGCGGCATTCCGACCGGCGAACGGACCGATACGGTCGAACGGATCTCGGTCGTCAGCGCGATTTCGCGGGCGCTCGAACATAACCTCGGGGTGGTGACCGCCGAGCAATCGCTCGGCCGGGCGCAGGGCGCCCGCTGGCGCGCGCGCGCGGATCTGCTCCCCAACGTCAACGGCCGCGTCGACGAAACCCGTCAGACGATCAACCTCGCCGCGTTCGGCTTCGGCGGCGGCCCCGGCTCGCCGTTCGGCGACATCCCGACGATCGTCGGCCCCTTCAACGTCTTCGACGCCCGCGTGTCCCTGACCCAGTCGGTGCTCGACTTCGGCGCGCTCAACGCGGTCCGCGCCGAATCGCACAACGTCGCGGCCGCGCGGCTGATGTTCCGCAGTGCCCGCGACTACGTGATCCACGTGGCCGGCATCCTCTACGTGCAGGCGCTTGCCGCCTCGGCGCGCGCCGATGCCGCCAAAACGCAGCAGGAGACGGCGCAGGCGCTGCGCCAGCAGGCGATCGATCTGAAGCAGGGCGGCATCATCGCCGGCATCGACGTGCTCCGCGCCGAAGTCCAGTTGAGCACCCAGACCCAGCGCACGACAATCGCCGTCAACGAGTTCGAGAAGGCGAAGCTGCAGCTGGCACGCGTGATCGGCCTGCCGCTCGGCCAGCCGTTCGAGCTCGATCCGGCGCTGCCCGAACTGCCGGTCAGCGACATGTCGGTGGACGCGGCGGTCAACGTCGCCTACCAGACGCGCCCCGACTACAAGGCGGCGCTCGAGCGGATCAGCGCCGCCGAGGCGACCCGGCGCTCGATTGTCGGCGATGCGCTGCCGTCGGTCAGGGTCGACGCCAACTACGGCGAGATCGGCCTGACGCCGGCTGACGCGCGGCCGACCTTCGCGGTCAGCGGCGTCGTCAACGTTCCGATCTTCCAGGGCGGCCGGACCCGAGGCCGCCTGATGGAGGCCGACGCCGACATCCGCAACCGGCGCGCCGAAGCCGACGATCTCAAGGCGGCGATCTACTACGAAGTGCGCGCGGCCTTTCTCGATCTCGACGCCACCTCGCGCCAGCTCGCGCTCGCCGGCGGGACGCGCGACCTCGCCAACCAGCAGATGACGCAGGCGCGCGACCGCTTCGCCGCCGGCGTCGGCAGCAACATCGAGGTCGTGCAGGCGCAGGATGCCGTCGCCGTCGCGACCGAACAGTTCATCTCCGCGCAGTACGGCTACGACCTCGCCAAGGGCGCCCTCGTCCGCGGCACCGGCACATCGGAAGAACTCCTGCGGCAGCTCCTCGGAGGCTCACGCTAATCATGTTTCAGCAATCACGCGTCCGTTTGATCATCGGCGTCGTCCTGCTGCTCGCCCTTGGTGCGGGCGTCTGGGCCTGGTCCACCGCCGGCCACGAAAACACCGACGATGCGCAGGTGGATGCGCACGTCACCCAGATGGCGGCGCGGGTCGGCGGCACCGTGACCAAGGTCGCGGTCGACGACAACCAGCTGGTCGAAGCGGGCGCGCTGCTCGTCCAGCTCGATCCGGGCGACTACCAGGTCGCGGTCGACAAGGCCCGGGCCGAGCTCGCCGACGCCGAAGCGAACGCGGTCGCGGCGCAAAGCAGCGTTCCGATCACGTCGACCACGGCGGCCAGCAACGTGACGACCGCGCGCGGCGGCATCACCCAGGCGCAGAGCGGCGTCGCCGCGTCGGAAAAGGAAATCGAGGCGGCGCGCGCCCGCATC
Source organism: Acidobacteriota bacterium (assembly GCA_025463215.1). GTDB lineage: Bacteria > Acidobacteriota > Vicinamibacteria > Vicinamibacterales > CAVVIG01 > CAVQFC01. The sequence goes on from JAOBWF010000266.1 coordinate 4,933, forward strand.
GTCAGCGCGCAGGCGCGCCTGCGCGAAGCCGAAGCCAACGCGACCAGGTCGGCGCGCGACGTCGAGCGGCTGCGCGGCCTGCTCGCCAAGGACGAAGTGTCGCAGCAGATGTTCGACGCCACGGCGGCGACCGCCGAGGCGCAGAAGGCGACGGTCGATTCGGCGCGCTCGATGGTCGCCGAGGCCGAGGCCGGCCTGCGCGTCGCCGAGAGCAAGCTGGCACAGGCGCAGGCGGGCGAAAGCCAGGCGCACGCCGAGCTGGCGACGGCGCAGACCGGACCATCGCAAATCACCGCCACCAAGGCGCGCGCGTCGGCGGCGGAAGCGCACGTCCAGCAGGCGCGGGCCACCCTGGCGCAGGCCGAGCTGAACCTGCAGTACACGACGGTGAAGGCTCCGGTGCGCGGCGTGATCTCGAAGAAGGGGATCAATCCGGGCCAGGTCGTCCAGGCTGGTCAGCCGCTGCTCGCGATCGTGCAGATCGACGATGTCTGGGTGATCGCGAACTTCAAGGAAACGCAGCTCAAGGACATGCGCCCGGGCCAGCGCGCGGTGATCGCGGTCGACGCCTTCGGCGGCCGCGAGTACAAAGGCAAGGTCGACAGCATCGCCGGCGCCACCGGCGCCCGCTTCAGCCTGCTGCCGCCGGAGAATGCGACCGGCAACTACGTCAAGGTGGTCCAGCGCGTACCGGTGAAGATCGTGCTCGACCCGGGCCAGGATCCGGAACATCTGTTGCGTCCAGGAATGTCGGTCACCCCAAGGGTGTACCTGAAATGACGTCGATGCCCGTTCCTCGAATCAGATCCTGAGATCCTCAACTCGTTGGATCCTGAAATGCCTGAGAAGCACATCAACCCCTGGCTCATCGCGGTTTCCGTGATGTTCGCGACGTTCATGGAGGTGCTCGACACCACCGTCGTGAACGTGTCGCTGCCGCACATCGCCGGCACGCTGTCGGCGTCGATCGACGAGGCGACGTGGGCGCTGACGTCGTACCTCGTTGCGAACGCGATCATCCTGCCGATGACCGGATGGCTCGCCAGCATGTTCGGCCGCAAGAACCTGCTGATGCTGTCGGTGATCGGCTTCACCGCGGCGTCGTTCCTGTGCGGGCTGGCGCCGACGCTCGGCTCGCTGATCTTTTTCCGCATCCTGCAGGGCGCCACCGGCGGCGCGCTGCAGCCGCTGTCGCAGGCGGTGCTGCTCGA
>JAOBWF010000315.1 GCA_025463215.1 Acidobacteriota bacterium
GTCGAAGCCGAACGACAGCGTCGCCGCGTCGAAGAGAATCGCCGTCAGGTCGCTGAACAGCGAGTCACGGCTCTGGCCGACGAACACGTCGGTGTCGGTGGGATCGAACGGGTTCAACGGAATCGCCTGCAGCTCGGTGCCGCCGAGGCCGCCCGAGAACAGGTGGATCACGACGTCGCGAAAGGGCGCGCCCGGCGGCACGAGCGACAACGGCGAATCCGACGTGTTCTCCACGGAGAAGAATGGGCCGAAGACTTCGTCGAGGTCGAACGAGAACCGGCCGATCGGCGTCGCGGTCGCCGGCGACGCCGATACCACGATTAGTGCCAGCGCCAGCGCGCCGGTGCACATCGCTATTCTGTTCATCGGAAACTCCAGAAGTGGCGACGGAGGGTCAGGCCGTCACAGCCGCAGCCCACAGCGACTGAGCAAGTCCTGCGCCGAATCGAAGCGTGCTGCCGCGTCGGCTGCTGTTTCATCCGCACCCGCCTTCGCGTTCGCCCGATTGCGCGTCCACTTCGTGATCACTTATGTGTCGTCATCTCGCAATGAGGCTGACAAATCGCGGGTATTACGGGCGAATCCAGACGCGCCCGATCGACGGGCGCGAGACTGCGTCTCGCAGATGCGCGACACCTCAGAAGTGGGGCGAGGCCGGAAACCATCCCCGCGCACGAGCGGCGGCGGAGGATGGCGGGGGGAAGTCTTAGCGGGCGACGACTTGCACGGGATCGCGTCCCGCGACACGTCAGACTATTGTCGCCGACCCGGCGACCTATCTCGAGAACATAGCTGCCGATCGGCACCAGCGCCGGATCGATCGCGACATCGCAGAATTCGGACGCGAATGGCGGCACCACACCGCTCCACAGCGATCGGCCGGCGCGATCTTTCAGCGACACGGCGTACGCTTCCAAAGAGGATTTGCCCGCGATTTCCAATGACAGGACCATCAGCTTCGCGTTCGCGTCCACGACGATGCGGTTGACCGCGGCGGGATCCGACGAAGAGCCGCGAACGGCGGTTAGCGCGAACACCGCAACAGGCATGACCGGCGCCTTGGAGTTCCCAGGATTCAGTGGATAGATCGATTGCGGCGAAAGACCTGATCATTCGCGTGCATCTCACGCCGTCGTTAGGCAATCGAAAACCCGATGCGATCACGACCGAAGATGTGCAGCGACTCAAGAGCGGACTCGCCGGGAAAACGGTGAAGACCGTCAACAATGTGCTGACGGTGCTTAGCGTCCTGTTGAAGAAGGCGGTCGAGTGGAAAGTGATCGACTACATGCCATGCACGATCACGCTGTTGCGTGTGTCCAAGGGCTCGACTCGTTTCTACGATTTCGACGAGTTCGAGCGGCTGGTCAGCGCTGCGCGTACCACCGATGGGCGCGCGTATGTGCTCGTGTTGCTTCGTTGCGAAGCCGGCCTACGACTCGGCGAGATGGTCGCGCTCGAGTGGAGCGACATCGATTTCGTCAAGCGGCAGATGTGCGTGCAGCGATCGGCGTGGAAGGGACAGATCGCATCGCCGAAAGGCGGGCGGCTACGCTATATCCCGCTCACGACGCGACTCGCGGCCGCGCTTCGCGATCATCGTCACCTTCGCGGGCCGCTGGTGTTGTACCAGGACGATGGATCGCCGTTGACGGAGGGGACGGTGCAGGGGTTGGTGCGCCGTGCCGCACAGAAGGCGGGGCTGTTCAACAACGGGCCGCACATGCTGCGTCACACGTTCTGCTCGCACCTGGCGATGCGCGGCGCCGACGCGCGCGATTCAAGAGCTCGCCGGCCATTCCAACCTGACGACCACGCAGCGGTACATGCATCTCAGTCCCGCGGCGCTCGACAGTGCGATTCGGCTGATCGATCGGCCGGAATCAGAACAATTTCATGGAGATATATTGGCAACGGGGGATCGCGAAAATGCGAAGTCGAATGATTAGAACAAGTAAATTGGCGGAGAGAGAGGGATTCGAACCCTCGGTAGGGTTTCCCCTACACACGCTTTCCAAGCGTGCTCCTTCAACCACTCGGACATCTCTCCGTGTCTTTAGAATCAGTAGTTTACAGGCTAGTGGCTGAGCCCGCCAACCCGAATTGTGTCAGGAACTGTGTCAGACCTCCTAATATCCTGCGATCACTTACGGCCACCCGACGCGCCGCCACCTCGGAGGAGCGCCCTCCAGTATAAGCCGCCGTTGGCCTGCCTCAATCGTCCACTTGAACCGTCCTGAAGCTGCCAGAGACGACCGGGTCGATTCGATCTGCCCGGCTGTGCCAGAACGCCACGTTTTCAGGGTCTTGCCGTTCGATCGGCCGATCAATCAAACCTGATCCGCTCAGCCGCATCGCGCACCTGACGCTCGTGTTCGTGCTTTTGCGTCAGCTGATCCTGTTCACGTTCGAACTTCTGGCGCTCCCACACCTCCACCTCACGATTCGCCACAGCGAGGGCCAGCACCAAGGTGTCACGGTGGGTGTCGTCGACGAGCAGCTGGCCTACGCGCACGCCGGCAGGGAGCACCTCCTTCATCCGCATCCGTACTACGTCAAGGGCGATGAGGCGTTCGACGACATCGTCAGCGAAGCCAGCGACCTCGTCGTCATCCAGTGCAAGGGCGCGTTTTTGCCGATCGACGCAAGGTATAGCGGCAAGAGCGAGCCGTTACTCGCGGGGCTCAACAAGCGCTTTGACTTTAATGCCGGTGCCGCCTGCGAGCAGCTTCTTCGGAATCTCGAGTTCACGTTCAGCATAAACGTTGAGCGCCGCGAAATCGGCGACCTCGCGACCGGAGACATCCGGAACGTCTACCCGCTCGCCATTGTCCAGGAGCCGCTTCTGGGATTCTGGCTCGCAGCAAAGCTGCTCGTCGATGAGTTTGTCATGCAAACCGAGCACATGCTGTGGAAGCTCGATCTGAAGGTCCGCCCAGTCGTTTTCATGACGATCGAAGAGCTCGAGACGATTGCCGCGTACATCAACGCCAAGGACTTCACACTGGCCGAATTCCTCCGTGAGAAGCTCGGCACGGACCGGGAGCACAAGCTCTCCGTCGAACAATTCCTGAAGCGCGTCTTTCTAAAGTCGCGCGGCCTTTCGCTGCGGCGAAACGAGTTCATGGCAGCGACGCTTGAAAAAAGCCAAGAAAGATTGGAACGACCGTTGGGAGTCGGGGACGTATTTGTGAGCCAGCGCGGCCTGGACACCGGCCGAGCCGGCCGCTACTATGCCGTTGAAATGGCCCGCCTGCTCCGGGCTGCGGATGGTCATGCGGGACGCGCACCTGTCGCCGAACACTTGTCGGCTGAAATTGGGTGGATCAGCGCAAGCCACGTGCCTTAGCAGCGTCACGACTCTTGAGCGGGGGCGCCCGACACGATAGCGGGTCGTAAGACCATCAGCCTGGTTGTTTCGAGCGGCGCGCCCGCGGCAGGAGGGTCCATGGAAACGTCCTCTCACCAACCCACATTCGTCGGTGCAGACCGCCCCTTCTTTACGACAAGAGAGAGTCTCGACGATCTCCAATCCCTGTCGTCGGTGAGCTTTGCGCGCGGCGATCTGTCCATTGGACGCTATCGCAGAGACAGGCCGGGCCTTGGTGTGTCAACGCCCAATCCGATTGCGCCGATGGTCATGGCGGTGGTGATCCTCCGGCCGCGTCGGCGGCACGTCGGGTGGCACGACGATCGTCTTGTCGAAGTACCGGCGTTGGGAGCCGGCGCACTCAACTGCCTGGACTTGCGGGAGGCGTGGTCGATGGACCTTTCGGAGCCCTTTGACTCGTTCCATGCGTTCATTCCGTTGACGGCGTTTGACGAAGTCACCTCGGAGATGAAGCTGTCACGAATCGAGCGATTGCATTGTCCCATCGGCGTCGAACATACGGATGAAACAATGCTCAACCTTGCGCGAGCACTCAATCCGGTGTTGGCGAGACCAGAGCACGCCACGGCGCTCTTTACGGACCACGTGTTCTTAGCGATGCTCACACATCTTGCAGGGATGTATGGGCGGCTGGATCACCGAGACAGACGGGCATGTGGCGCGCCGAAAGGCAGAATGCTCACACCTCTCCAGGAGCACCGCGTGACCACCCGACTCCTTGACGATCTGGCTGGCGACACGAGCCTGTCTGAGCTGGCCTCGCTGTGTGGACTGTCCCGCAACTATTTTATCCGTGCGTTCAAGCAAGTCACCGGGATGCCGCCACACCGCTGGTTGTCGATGCACCGGGTAAAGCGCGCCAAAGAGCTGTTGCGCGGTACAACATTACCGATCGCCGACATTGCCGTGGCGTGCGGGTTTGCCGATCAGAGCCACCTCACGCGCGTGTTCTCAAAGGCCTTCGGCGTCAGCCCCGGCTCGTGGCGACGGCAATGGAAGCATTGAGCAGTCACGTGGCCGACACGCGCGCGTCGAGCCAGCCTGTGATATCGGCCATCACCTTCTCCTTCCCGATGTCGTGGAGAAGGTCATGGTAGTAACCCTCGTACAGCTTCAGGGTCTTGTCGGCCGATCCAACCGTGTCGAAAAACAGCTGACTGCCGCTGGGTCTGGTGACTTTGTCGAGGGTGCCGTGCAGAATCAGGACCGGCAACGTGATGAGCGGAAACTCCCTCTTGAGCCGGTCGTCCGCTCGTGCCATCTCCGCCGCCGTGCGCGTCGGTTGCACTTCGTGGGCGATCAACGGATCGTCGTTCATCGCGCGCACCACCTCCGGATCGCGAGAGAAGTCTTCATTCTTGAGCTTGACCACGTGCGCGTGCGGGGCGAGGTGGCTGATGCCCTTGAGGACCGCGATCGCGAAATCAGGCGCCGGAATCTGGAACGCGAAGCTTTCGCAGATCAGCCCGGCGAGTTCGGACTGGTGCTCGAGCGTGTAGATACAGGAGACGACCCCTCCCGCACTGTGCCCAAGCAGGTACACCGACAAGCCCGTTTCCCGCGCCTTCGCCAGTGCGATCACCGTCGCGACATCGCTCACGTACTCGGCAAACCTGTCGACGTAGAAGCGTTCGCCGTCGGAGCGGCCGCGGCCGCGCAGATCGAGCGCGTACACGGCCAGGCCGTCGGCGGCAAATTGCTCGCCGACCTGTTGATACTGACCGCTGTGCGCGTTGAGGCCGTGGCAGATCACCACGACCGCGCGCGCAGGCCCATGCGGACGCCATGACCTCACAAAAATGTTGAGGCCGCTCGATCCTGCGACATTTTCTTCGTGCGCCGTCGGTGTCAGAACGTGTGTCATGGCAGCCTCCCTCTCCCTACGCGTTGCCGGCCAGCGATCGATCAGCATCACGCCGATTGTCAGCGCTCGCGCCGCGAGTGGTTGCGTGATGTGGCTCCTGCAGGAATGTCAACAGATCGGCGTTGATGGTGTCGGCATTCGTCGTCGGCATGCCGTGCGGAAAGCCTTTGTACGTTTTCAGCGTGCCGTTCTTCAGCAGCTTTGCCGAGAGCGGTCCCGAATCGGCGTACGGGACGATCTGGTCGTCGTCGCCGTGCATGACGAGGACCGGCACGGTGATCTTCTCGAGATCTTCAGTGAAGTCCGTCTGAGAGAACGCGACGATGCCGTCGTAGTGTGCTTTGGCGCTTCCCGCCATACCCTGGCGCCACCAGTTCAAGATCACCCCCTGAGAGGGCTTCGCGCCCGGCCGGTTGTAGCCGTAAAACGGTCCTGCCGGCACGTCGTAATAGAACTGCGCTCGGTTGACCGCAACCTGCGCCTGAAAGTCGTCGAACACTTTCTTGGGCAGCCCGCCCGGATTGGCCGCCGTCTTGACCATCAGGGGCGGCACCGCGCTGATGAGCACGGCCTTCGCCACTCGGCTCTCGCCGTGGCGCGCCAGATAGTGCACAACTTCACCGCCACCGGTCGAGTGCCCAACGTGGACGGCGCCCTTCAAATCAAGATGTGCGGTCAGCGCCGCCAGATCGTCCGCGTAGTGGTCCATGTCATGGCCGGTGGCGACTTGGCTGGAGCGGCCATGGCCGCGGCGATCGTGCGCGATGACGCGATAGCCACGCCCGAGAAAAAACATCATCTGGGCGTCCCAGTCATCAGCCGATAGCGGCCAGCCGTGGCTGAACACGATGGGCTGACCTTTGCCCCAGTCCTTGTAGAAGATCTCAACGCCGTCTTTGGTTGTAATTGAACTCATGGCCGGATCTCCTTTGGAAGGGATTGAAGCGTTGGCCTGTTCGAACGCCGCGCCCGTCGCCCCGATCGGAAGGCAGGCGGCAGCCGCAATCGTGGCGCCGCCGATCAGGACCGGCGACGAGACGGGGAAGAGAGCGACGATGACTCAAGCAACAGAACCGTCGGCTGAGCGGGCTGGATGGCGGACATCGCGGTTCTCCTCCAAAATCGGCGATGGTGGGCAATGTAAGCCCACGGCATCCGCACGTCTTGTCGGTTAGGCCCGCGTTTTGAACAATCGGCCCCTTATCTTTGTTGCGCAGACCTCCGAGAGGCCCCTGCTGGGCCTCGCTCACGCTCACGTGCTTGATCGTGATGCGCCGGACCATATACACACTCGACATGATCCGGCGCACTCCAGCCGCTAGCGTGTTGCCATCGACTGCGCGCCCTTGGCGGCCTTCTCGATCAGGCTCGCGACTGCTTGCGGCTGCGACACGTAGATCGCATGACTGCCTTTGACCTCGACGACGGTCGCGCCAGCGCGCTTTGACATCAGTCGCTGCGCGACAGCCGGAATCATCTGGTCGTCAGTCGTCAGCAGATACCAGCTGGGCTTCGTCCTCCATGCCGGCTCGCTGATCGTGCCGCCCAGCGCATTCACACCCCACGGGACCTGCGAGTCGGCCATGAACGCGGCCTCCTCCGGACTCACGTCGCCTGCGAACGACGCAGCAAACTTCGCCTTGTCGAGCAGCAGGTAGCCGTCAACCGGCGGCATGATCGGGGGCACCGGCGCGCCGGGCACGGGGTCCTTGATCAGCGTCGATACGGACTCACCCCGGTCCGGGGCGAACGCGGCGATGTACACCAGCCCCGCGACCCTCGGGTCGTTGCCGGCTTCAGTAATGACCGCCCCGCCGTACGAGTGGCCGACGAGAATCGCCTGGCCATTCTGCGCGGCCAGCGTGCGCTTCGTGACCGCGACGTCGTCGGCCAACGATGTGGTCGGATTCTGAACGATCGAGACGTTGTAGCCGTCCTTCTTGAGAATGTTGTAGACGCCCTGCCAACCGGAGCCGTCCACGAACCCTCCGTGAATCAGAAGCACGTTCTTGACACCTTCAGCTGCCTTTGCCTGTGACATGAAGACCTCCCCATAGCCGAGCACCACCATGATGATCGGCACCAGTCCGAGAAACGCCCGCCGCACGATTGCTTTCGACATTTGCTTCATCCTTCCCTTCTGCGGTGAATGTGAACGTGGCCCAGCGTAGACGTCGCGCGGACGCCGGCACACCTTGAAACCAGCAGGCGGAGGCCTGGATTTTTCTCTAGTCGGCTACAATGCGGCCGATCATGGCGGGCTCGCCGACCACGGCCATTCGCATCCTGAGCGTCGAGGACCACCCCGTCGTTCGCGAGGGCCTGGCCACGATCATCGGCGCGCAGCCGGACATGGTCTTGGTTGCGCAGGCGGCGAATGCCGAGCAGGCGATCGCCGAGTTCCGGCGTCATCGCCCCGACATCACGTTGATGGATCTGCGGCTGCCCGGCACCAACGGCACCGACACGCTGATCGCCATCCGCGGCGAGTTCCCCGGTGCGCGGATCATCATGCTCAGCATGTCGGACGGCGACGGCGAGATTCAGCGGGCGCTGCGCTCGGGAGCCTCGGCGTATCTGCTCAAGTCGATGCCGAAGGACGCGCTGCTGGCGGGTATCCGCGCGGTGCACGCCGGCCGGAAGCATGTCCCCGCGGAAGTGGCGGCGCGCCTCGCCGAGCACCTCGGGGAAGAGGATCTCAGCGCCCGGGAGCTCGACGTGCTGCGTCTCATTCGCGACGGCCATCGCAACAAGCAGATCGCCGATCGTCTCGGCATCGCCGAAACTACGGTCAACTTCCACATCAAAAATCTGGTGGACAAGTTGGGCGCGAATGACCGGGCGCACGCAGTCACCATCGCCGTCCGGCGGGGGCTGCTCGACTTGGAGTGATCGCCGCCTGTGGAAAACTACAGGTAGGCGCCTGAAGACGTCGACAGGCCGCGACGGAGTTCAGCGGCGTAAGGTGTGATCACCGAAGCCATTATGCTGCGACGGCTCTTGCTCGTCTCCGTTCTCGTATGGCTGCAGCCATCGTCAGCCCGGGCGGTGGATCCCGCCAGGCGCATCACCCAGTACGC
>JAOBWF010000316.1 GCA_025463215.1 Acidobacteriota bacterium
AAATAGACCGATCGAACACAGCGCCGGCGCAATCCGGCGTCCACCAAAGGACATCGACACCTCCAACAAAAAGACACTCGTTGGCCGCGCACATCTCGCGATGCGTCGGCAACCGTCAGTTTGAAGAGGGTCTAAACGCGGAGACGAAGCGTGCGGCCGCCGAGCGATGGCGGTCCGTCTGGTGGAGAGTGCGGGCTGACCCGAACGTCGGCTCGCAATGGAGAGTCGAGCGAGAAGCGCCTGAGCGGTGTGGCAAGGGACGCGAAGGACCGGTCGGTCGGAATGGAACTCTTCGCCGCGGTTACCGCGGTTCCGTTGTGATCGTGACCACACGAGGCGGGCGCGTGCGTAATGCGCGTTCCGGCGGCGGCGGCGTGATGACAGGCTGGAGCGGTTGCGACGGACCGGTGCGCGTCGCACGATTCAGCACACCGGTCGAGCATGACGGGAAGCGCCGCGACGGTCAGAGCCACGATGGCGACGATTGCGATTCTTGTCGCCCGAAACATGTGTCGATTGTACTCCAGTGCGCGTCTGGACCCTCGCGAGGTCATCTGGTCGGATTAGCCTCGACGTCGATGTGCACTCGCGATGATGGTGAGCGACACGGTGAACGTGCGCTTCATGGCTTCACGTATTGCTGTGGATTGGCGTCGAACCTCGTCTTACAGCCCGTGGCGCAGAAATAGTAGGTCTTTCCCTGGTATTCGCTCTTACCCGCGGCCTTGTTCTCGTCGATTGTCATTTTGCAGACCGGATCGATCGCCATGTGCGTCCTCCTAGAGTTGCGTCCGGCGCAGCCGGAGCGCATTGCCGATTACCGAGACCGAACTGAGTGTCATCGCGGCGCTTGCCCAAATCGGGCTGATCAGTGAGCCCGTGAACGGGTACAGCACACCAGCGGCCACCGGAACGCCGACCGCGTTATACGCGAACGCCAGAAAGAGATTCTGCCGGATGTTCCGCATCGTCGCGCGGCTGAGACGTCGCGCGCGGACGATGCCTCGCAGGTCGCCCTGTACGAGGGTAATGCCAGCGCTTTCGATCGCGACGTCCGTGCCCGTGCCCATCGCGATCCCGACCGTCGCCTCGGCGAGTGCCGGAGCATCGTTGATGCCGTCGCCGGCCATTGCGACGATCCGTCCGGCGCGCTGAAGCTCCTGGATCACGGCACGTTTGCCGGCGGGGAGCACGTCAGCGCGAACCTCGTCGATGCCGAGCTCCTTCGCGACCGCCTCGGCGGTGACGCGGTTGTCACCGGTCAGCATGACGATGCGAAGACCTTCGGCGTGCAGCGCCGTGATCGCCTCAAGGCTCGTGCCTTTAATCGGATCCGCGACGCCGAGCAATCCGGCAAGCTGACCGTCGAGCGCCAGGAACATGACGGTCTGTCCCTGGAGCCGAAGCTCATCGAGTTTCGCGCTTGCAATGGCGGTGCTGACACGCTCGTCGTTCATCATCGCCACATTGCCGAACGCTGCGCGCACCCCATCGAGCTGCGCGACGATGCCTTTGCCCGGCACCGATTGGAAGTCCGTCACCGCACGCACCTGAACCTGTCGTTCGCGCGCGCCGCTCAGAATGGCCGCCGCCAGCGGATGCTCGCTTGATTGCTCGAGCGCGGCTGCCGCGCCGACCAGGTCGGCCTCCGAGCGGCCGCCGAACGCAACGACCGAGACCAGCTTCGGCTTGCCTTCGGTCAGTGTGCCGGTCTTGTCGACGACGAGCGTATCGACGCGTTCGAGACGTTCCAGCGCCTCCGCGCTCTTCATCAGCACGCCGACCGTGGCGCCACGGCCGCTGCCGACCATGATCGCCATCGGCGTGGCGAGGCCCAGCGCGCACGGACAGGCGATGATCAGCACGGCCACGGCGCTGACGAGCGCGTGCGCCAGACGCGGCTCAGGTCCCCAGATGCTCCAGGCGACGAAGGCGAGGATCGCGGCGGCGACGACCGCCGGTACGAAGTAGGCCGCGATCCGATCGGCCAGCCGCTGAATCGGCGCGCGACTCCGTTGGGCTTCGCCCACCATCCGGACGATTTGTGCGAGCAACGCGTCAGCGCCGATGCGATCGGCGCGGATCAGGAGACTGCCCGTGGTGTTGATGGTGCCGCCGGTAACGCGTGCGCCGGGCTCCTTCTCCGCCGGTATGGGCTCCCCGCTGACCATCGATTCGTCGACGGCACTGCGTCCGTCGACGACGACGCCGTCGACCGGCACTTTCTCGCCAGGTCGGACGCGGCAGACGTCGCCGACCTTGACCTCACTCAGGGGCACGTCGGTGTCGCTTCCGTCTCCGACGACGCGTGCTGTCTTCGGCGCGAGACCTAACAGCTGTCGAATCGCGGTGCTGGTCTGACTCCGTGCGCGCAACTCGAGCACCTGACCGAGGAGAACCAGGACGGTGATGACCGCTGCCGTGTCGAAATAGGTGTCCACCATGCCGTGCATGCGGAACCCGTCCGGAAACACACCAGGCGCGACAGTCGCCACCGCGCTGTAACCGAAGGCGGCGCCGACCCCCAGCGCGATCAGCGTGAACATGTTCGGGCTGCGGTTGACCAGCGAGGCCCATGCACGTTCGAAGAACGGCCACCCGGCCCAGAACACGACGGGTGTCGACAGGACGAGCCCCATCCAATTGACGAACATGCCGCGGGTCATCACCAGACGGCTGCCGGCCAGCATGTCTGCCATGGTGACGATGAACACGGGAGCCGCGAGGACGGCGGCGATGCGAAATCGTCTCGTCATGTCGACGAGCTCGGGATTCGGCGCGTCGAGCAGCGTCACCGTTCGCGGCTCGAGCGCCATGCCACAGATCGGACACGACCCCGGCGCGTCGCGGACGATCTCCGGATGCATCGGGCAGGTGTATTCGACCTTCGTATGAGAGGCGGGATTCGAGAGGTCCGGCTCGAGCGCCATGCCGCATTTCGGACAGGCACCCGGCGTCGACGAGTGGACCCCGGGGTCCATGGGGCAGATGAACGTGGCGCCTGGTGGCGGTGGAACTGGCGTCGCGGCGCCAGGTTCGAGAAACGCCTTCGGATCCGCTGCGAACCGCTCGAGGCAACTCGGGTTGCAGAAGAAGTACGTCACGCCGTCATGACGGTGCGTCCCGACGGAATCGACCTCGTCGATCGTCATGCCGCAAACGGGATCGACGTGAGTCATTGCACACCTGCCTCGATACCGTCGAGGGCCTCGATGATCGGGCATTCGAGGGTCGAACCTTCCTCGCAGCAATGCAACAAGTGGGACAACGCCCGTTTCATCGCGGTCAACTCGGCGATCTTCCGTTCTATCTGCTGCACGCGTGTGGTCGCGACCGCGCGAATGCGCGCACGATCTCGCCGCTTGTCGCTGCGCAGCCGGAGCAGCTGTTCAACCTCATCGAGCGTGAATCCCAGATCCTGCGCACGCTTGATGAACCGCACCATCCGGACCGCATCGTCCGGAAACTCGCGGTAGCCCGAACGCTTCCTGGGCGGGCGGGGCAGCAGGCCACGTCGTTCGTAATACCGGAGTGTCTGGATGTTGACTCCGGCCTGTTCAGCAGCCGTGCCGATCCGCATGGTCACGCTCCACTGCCAAGTATCAACCATATACCCAGGTATAGAGTCAACTGGACGGCAGGCGGTTCAAGGTCGCCGACCAGGCCCCGGAGATCCCGGCTGAGTATCGCGAGCGGATTTCCGATCGATTTGTTCGCCTCGACGAGGCCCGCTCCCGCGACCATGGGGGAACCGGGCTCAGCCTGGCGATCGCGAAATAGGCGGTGGAGGTGAACGGCGGACAGATCTCGGTCGAGGATCATGCCGGCGGAGGATCGATCTTTCGAATCACGTTGCCGTTGGCAACGGCAGCAATCGACGCGTAAAGGAGCAACAAGATGGGACGTCTCGTTCAATCGGCTGGGGCAGTGATCCTCATGTTCTTCACGGTCGTCGTCGTGAGCGCAACCGCGCAGACTGCGCCGTCGGCCGCGAGCCCTCGATACGCCGGCGCTACATCTTCACTTCGCTGATCTGAATAGTCGGTTGCGTGTTGGTGTAGTTGGGAATGTCGCCGAGGATGGCCGCTGCATGCGGCCCGAACGACTGTTGGAACGCCGCCACCGAGTCGAACAAGAGGTGACCCATCGCCAAGTACGCTGGTGACGATCCTGGCTCGGCGCCCCCCAGGCCCTGCTCGACAGCAGCGCCTTTCACCGCGTCGCCAAGCTTCTGCCGAACCATGGGAATGTGAGTATCGAGGTAGTACGTCATGTCGAATGTGCGGCCGGCGCCGTTTGGATACAAGACGCTAACCTTGACCATTGTGCTCTCCCATACTGTCGTTGCTGAATGCTTCGGATCATTTTTGCTCGATCGATGCCAACGAAGTCGTGGAGTTCATCGGGCGAAGTGAACAGTTCAATGACGCGGGGCAGCGTCTGCAGTCTAGCGCGGGCGGTGACGTGCCGCAATCGGTCTTGATGCTTGCGGCGGTCGAAGGCCTGACGCGTGACACCGATGCGTCGGGCTTCTCGATCGCGCGACGATTTGCGTCGGCAGGGCGCGTTCCACTCCACTGGTCGCAATATAGCAGCGACCTCGGCGAGCGACGGGTTGACCCGCACTACGGCGTTTATCGTGGGTTAACGTTGCAGCCGAGGCGGTGCGGTGCGACTCTCGCTGCGCCGAGTCAATCAGCGGCCGGGTGTGATCGATCGTGATTCGCCGGTCTCGTGCCCGTGTGCCGGTGGGTGCCGCACGAGCCACGGCACAAGTATGAACAGGCAAAACAGCAGCCAGGCGACGAAGAGCAGAAGCTCGAACGACCAATTACCACGGAGCACGATCCGCGTCAGCCGACGGCGTGACCCGCGGTAGACCTTCGCGGGTCGGCCGGCGCTGCCGCCGCCCTGTTCTTTCGCAAGTGTCCGCATCTTCGGAGGTAGAAGACGCGATTCGTGCTTCTATCGTCGTGGCGTTTTCAACCAGATGTCGAATGACCGGTGTGGATGGCCATTCCACTCCGGTGAGCAGGTACGGCCCTTCGGCGGACTCAAGGGGGGACGTAACGTTCTCGGAGAGCTCGCGACTGGAGACGGCTGACTTGCACCTTCTGAAGTGCTCGTTGGCTTCGTGTCGCTCGTGTTACCACACGGAGCCTCGCGCTCATCCCGCCCTCCGACCTGGCTCGTCTCGGGCCATGAACTCCATTGGCAGCAGCATCGTGATCCTCATCCAGTGGGCTGGTGCGGTGCCGACCGTCAGTGACGCCGCGCCGCCGTACTGACAGGCCAGCCGCTCGACGTTCCGCAGGCCCACGCGATCCCGTCGCCGAAGCGCGAGCTTCGTCGCAGTCGTTCCCACTCCGGTGTCGCGCACCGTCACTGCGCACGTGGCTGTGCCACGGTCCGGTGGCCGCAGTCTGGCGGTGACAAGTCTGCGAACGGCCGCTGTGGCCGCGACGATCGGTCCCTTTCGGCGCACGAGCGGATTGCGACCGGGTCGCGAGGCGGCCTGAACGGTGGTGCCGATCGCCGACCAAGGCGCTCACACGACCAGAGGGAATCCATTCGTCGGCAGATGACGGCCATCCACGAGGCATGACCATCCATCCGTGTGGTTGTGGTCGTGGACGTTGCGCGTGGCTGATAGTGTCGACCGCATGAAAGCCTCGGAAGAGACGATCGATGTTCCTCGTGAAAGGGGTGTTATGCGTATTCGGGTACGACGATGGATGGGGATGGCGGCGATGGTGGCCTGCGTGGCGGCTCTGATCTCATTCGCTGACCGCGCCGCCGCTCAGAGCCTCGGCGGCGCCGGCACGGTGCGAGGGACTGTCAAAGACCCGACCGGCGGCGTCATGCAGTCGGTTGAAGTGAAGATCAGCAACCCGGTTACGGGTCTTACGCGCACGAGCACGACGGATGCCGCCGGCAAGTACGTCTTCAGCAACTTGCCGCCGAATCCCTACCACATCGCCATCGAGGCGCAGGGCTTTCAGACGCTCCAGCGCGACGTGGACGTGCGCAGCGCGGTGCCGATCGACCTCGATCTGACACTTGCGCTGGCGGGTGCGACCAGCACCGTGCAGGTCGTCGGCCACGCTGAAGACCTCGTCGAGCGAGACCCGACGGCGCATACCGATGTCGATCGAAGCCTCATCGAAAAGATGCCGCTGGAATCCACATCGGGGCTGAATCAGGTCATTACGCTTGCCTCGCCGGGAGTGGTGGCCGACTCCAACGGCTTCTTCCATCCGATCGGAGACCACGCGCAGACCCAGTTCTCGATCGACAATCAGCCGATCACCGACCAGCAGAGCAAGCTCTATTCGAACCAGATCTCGCAGGACGCCGTCGAGTCGATGGAGATCATGACCGGCGTGGCGCCGGCGGAGTACGGTGACAAGAGCAGTCTCGTGGTGCACATTGTCACGAAATCCGGTCTCGACCAGGCGAAGCCGACCGGCAGCGTGTCCGCCGGCTACGGTTCGTTCAAGAGCCCGACCGGCGATCTCAATGTCGGCGGCGGATCTCATGCGGTCGGCGACTTCCTGTCCGTGTCGGGGCTGCGCACCGACCGCTTCCTCGATCCTCCAGAACTGCAGGCGCTGCACGACACCGGTCACAGCTTCTCACTCTTCAACCGGCTCGATTTCCATCCCAACGATCTCAACTCGGTGCATCTCAACATCCAGGCGGCCAAGTCGAGCTTCGACGTTCCCAACACCCTCGACCAGATTGCGCAGGCGCAACATCAGGACGTCACGTCATTCAACTTCGCGCCGGGCTACACGCGCGTCATCGGGTCCAAGACACTGTTCACCGCGAACGGGTTCGTCCGCCAGGACCACATCACGTATCTGCCCAGCGCCAGTGCGTTCAGCGATACGCCGGCCACGGTCAGCCAGGATCGCAAGCTGACCAACATCGGCATCAAAGCCGATGTGTC
The DNA here is from genome assembly GCA_025463215.1 of Acidobacteriota bacterium. Classification (GTDB taxonomy): domain Bacteria; phylum Acidobacteriota; class Vicinamibacteria; order Vicinamibacterales; family CAVVIG01; genus CAVQFC01. Next base: position 6,953 of record JAOBWF010000316.1, read on the forward strand.
GTATACAGCCGGCAACCACAACGTGAAGCTTGGCGGTACGATCAGCGCCACGAAGCTCCAGGAGAATTTCACCCTCGGCGTCACGGACCCGACGGATCCGACCTGGCAGGACGCCAACGGCAATTTCGATCCGACATTCGCGCCGTTCGACTTGACCAACGGCGGTTCGCGGTTCGTCTACAACCAGTCGGGGACCATCAAGGAGCAGGCGGTCTTCATCCAGGACGACATCAAGGCCGGCGACGCGTCGTTCAAGCTAGGTCTGCGCGTCGATCACTACGACGGGCTGGTGGCGAAGACCTTGGTGCAGCCGCGCCTCGGCGTCTCGTACGCGGTCCCCGGCGCGGGGACCGTCCTGCGCGCGTCTTACGGCCGGACGATGGAAACGCCCTATAACGAGAACCTGCTCCTGTCGAGTGGTCTTGGCCTCGTCGGCCAGTTGGGTATCGACAGCCAGCAGCCGCTGCCGCCGGGCGTTCGCAACCAGGTCGAAATCGGGGCTCAGCAGGGTCTGGGCCATTGGCTGGTCGTTGATTTCGGCTACTTCAACAAGCACACGCAGAACGGCTATGACTTCAACGTGCTGTTCAACACGCCGATCGTCTTTCCGGTGGCGTGGGACCACTCGCGGATCAACGGCTTCACCGGTCGGATCAACCTGGTCGAGCACGGCGGCTTCAGCGCCTTCGTGGTGATGGCGCACACGAACGCGATTTACTCGCCGCCAGCGTCAGGCGGCGTCCTGCTGAGCCCGCCGCCCGGGGACTTCCGGATCGACCACGACCAGAAGTTCAACTCGACGACCAACCTGCAGTACGTCTTCGAGAAGACGCACGGCGCATGGGCGGCGCTCAGCTGGCGATACGACTCGGGCCTCGTCGCGGGTTCGGTGCCGGACTACGCGACCGCTCTCACGCTCACCGGCGATCAGCAGGCTGCGATCGGTCTCTTCTGCGGCGGCACGTTCGCTTCCCCTACCTCGCCGATCGCCAGCTGTTCCTCGTCGGACCGAGGTGCCACCCGCCTCGTCATTCCCGCCGACGGTACAGAGGACGATGTCACGAACCCACCGCGGATCGCGCCTCGCCACCTCTTCGATCTGGGCCTCGGTGTCGACAACCTCTTTCATGGGGACAAAGCCAAAGTGCGCCTGCGCTTCAGCGTGATCAACTTGACCAACAGGGATGCCCTCTACAACTTCCTGTCGACGTTCAGCGGCACGCACTTCGTGACGCCGCGCGCCTACCAGGTCCACGTCGGCGTAACGTTCTGACGATCTCGGCTGTCGCCGATGGGCGCGTGAGGACGCGCCCGTCGGCAACCGCCGTCCACGTTCTGCCACTCCTGACGCTCGGCGGTGTCGCGCGGCTCACGTGATGTCACCCGGTTCCGTCCGCTCACTCCGCTCCTCGTCCAACCATTGCAACCATCGTTGGCCGCGCCGCGATCTGGAAGAAGGCCATTTGAGTTCGTCGGCGCGCGACGAATCTGCTTAGCGGAAAGACAAAGACGAAACGCGATCGGCGGATCCCGCTCTTGCCGACGCTGCGCGAACGGCTGACACGACGGCAATACGGCACGACCATCGGACCGAAACCGGAGCGGTGTCAGTTCGGGCCGGACCACTTGTGTGCGGTGACGACGCGGCCAACGGATTCGCGGTACTTGCCGTTCGCGGCTGTTCGTCGGATCCCGCGGCGGTCAACCGCATCGTTGTGGACGCGAACGCGAAGCCGATGGTCCTGTCATTGGAAACCGCGGGCGTGGTGCCGCCATTCGCGTCCGAATTCTGCGATGTCGCGATCGATCCGGCACTGGTGCCGATCGGCAGCTATGTTCTCGAGATAGGTCGCCGGGTCGGCGACAATAGTCTGACGCAACGCGGGATACCATCCATTCCAAGTCGTCGCCCGCTAAGAGTTCCGCTCCGCCATCCTCCGCCGCCGCTCGTGCGCTGGGATAGTGTCCGGCCTCGCCCCACTTCTGAGGTGTCGCGCATCTGCGAGACGCCGTCTCGCGTCCGTCGATCGGGCGCGTCTGGATTCGCCGGTAATGTCCGCGATTTGTCAGCCTCATTGCGAGAGGACGACACACAAGCGATCACGAAGTGGACGCGCAATCGGCCGAACGCGAACTCGAGTGCGGATGAAACAGCAGCCGACGCGGCAGCACTCTTTGATCGGCACAGGACTTGCTCGGTCGCTGTGGGCTGCGTCTGTGACGGCCTGACCCTCCGTTGCCACTTCTGGAGTTTCCGATGAACAGAATAGCGATGTGCACCAGCGCGCTGGCGTTGGCGCTAATCGTGGTGTCGGCGTCGCCGGCGACCGCGACGCCGATCGGCCGGCTCTCGTTCGACCTCGACGAAGTCTTCGGCCCATTCTTCTCCGTGGAGAACACGTCGGATTCGCCGTTGTCGCGCGTGCCGCCGGGCGCGCCCTTTCGCGACGTCGTGATCCACCTGTTCTCGGGCGGCCTCGGCGGCACCGAGATGCGGGCGATTCCGTTGAACCCGTTCGATCCCACCGACACCGACGTGTTCGTCGGCCAGAGCCGTGACTCGCTGTTCAGCGACCTGACGGCGATTCTCTTCGACGCGGCGACGCTGTCGTTCGGCTTCGAC
>JAOBWF010000384.1 GCA_025463215.1 Acidobacteriota bacterium
GTATGAGACCCAATTGCGCCATCAACATATCTACAACATTTCCAAATCGAGCTTGCTGCACGGAAGCCAATGCAATCTCGCTCTCTTTCTGTACGTCACTCAAACGATCGCCAGCGATCAAACGGGCCGAAATCAAATTGGTGTAACTGTATCCCATATAAGTCACGTCGCCGGTTTCCCGCGCGGTGTGGTTCGCAAGTCGCAGCAGGTCGATGCTAGTGCGCACATGATTACCCCAAGGATTGATAGCTATGGCGAAGTTGTTGTAGACTCGGGCTCTAAAGCGATCGAGGCCATTCTTCTCCACAAGATCGATCCCGAGCTTGCCGAACCGTAGCCCACGGCGATAATCTCCGAACCTTGCTTCCAAGATCATCCCGAGAGTTACGTACGCAAAACATGAGCCATCAGTATTGCCATGCGCGAGGGAAAGATTAGCCACTCGACCTACGATGAGGGCGAGTAAATTTCGGTCTATCCAATAGGCAGGCGGCTCTATCGATGTGAGGACGTCGATTGCGGCGCGACTGTTGGTGTCGGTCATCGACGGCAACTCAAGCAGACCCTCGACCGAGCGGTTCCCAAGTTGTTGCCAAATCCGTGCGTACTCCTCGCTTACTTCATCGTCGGTTGGATGCATCGACCACGTTATCCCGACAAATCGTAGCCATTCCAGGCCTACTTCAATTGCACGTTCAACCTGATCCAAGTTCGTATATAGTTCGGCCCTTAGGCACGCGACGGCCGCGTTATCAGCGACATTGTCGGATCGGCGGGAAAGCACGGAGAGTCGTTCTTCCGCAGTCGTCAGAGCACCCGTCAGGATCTCGCATTTGGCCTGGTTAAACTCAAGATCGAAGATCAACCGGTACTTTCGTCCCCACGTAGCCGCTGTCAACACGGCGCGACCAGCACTGAGATAAGTGAGTGCTGACGAGTAGGCCGCAGACGCTTTGGCGCGCCTGCCTGCCACAAGGTTGAGCTCAGCGACCCATTCGCGTTCGTCCATCGAACGGATCAAGTCCGTGCTTCGGTTGAGCTGGTTGACAATCTCGAAGATCTTCTCCTCGAGCTCAACCGTAGGCGTCCGTGACACGAGCTCTCTGCCGATCCGCAAGTGTACCGCCGGCCGCTCGCCGGCCGGGATCAGCGCGTAGGCCGCCTCTTGGACGCGATCATGAAGGAAAGAATAGGCGCCATCTAGGTGGAAGACGAGCCCAGCCCACACGACTGGCCAAAGTACCGCGTGGAGCTCCTCTTCAGAAACCCCGAGAACCATACTCATCGTAGCGGCCTGCGCGCTGTTGCCCAGGCATGCAAGTTGCTTCAATGTTTCCAGTGTGGTGCTGGGAAGCCCGTTCAGTTTTCCCGCCATAAGGTCCGCTAGGTTGTCGGTGTAGCCCTTGGCGCGGATACGCTCCATGTTCCACCGCCAAGTAGCAGCTTCCGCTTCGAAGGCGACCAGTCCCTCTTCGGCCAGCGCCGTGAAGAACTGGATCGCGAAGAATGGATTTCCGAGAGTCTTCTCATGCACCAGTTGCGCCAACGGCCGCACGCGCTCGGGCTTGCAGTTGAAGGCGTCGGCGATGAGCCGGCCGACATCGTCGGGTCCGAGGGGCGTCAACATTATCTCGCGCACGATCACATCGGCATCGCGGATCGCATCGAGAGTCCGCTGAAGAGGGTGCGCCGGACCAACCTCGTTGTCCCGATAGGCGCAGACCAGCAGCAGGTGTCGCACTTCCGAGTGCGTAACCAGGTGTTCAAGGAGGTCAAGCGTTGCTGCATCCAGCCACTGCAAATCGTCGAGGAACAGCGCGAGTGGGTGCTCCTTGCGCGCGAACACCCCGAGGAAACGCCGAAACACCGTCTGGAAACGGCTCTGCGCTTCCTGCGGTGGCAGGTCCAGGACCGGTAGCTGTTCCCCGATCACGAGCTCCAGGTCCGGAACGAGGTTCACGATGAGCTGACCATTCGGGCCCAGCGCATCGCGCAACGCGTCGCGCCAGCGGCCAAGCTCCCCCTCGCTCTTCCCCAGCAGCAGCCGGATCAGACTCTGGAATGCCTGGGCGAGGGTGGCGTATGGGACGTCGCGCTTGTACTGGTCGAATTTGCCGGACGCAAAGAGACCGCGCGGCAGGACCAATACCTTGTGAAGCTCCTTGACGACGGAGGACTTGCCGATCCCGGAATATCCGGACACGAGCACGAGTTCGGGCGTGCCGTCCGTCACCACTCGGTCGAGGGAAGCGAGCAGCATCTCGATCTCGCGCTCCCGGCCGTAGAGCTTCTCCGGGATCAGCAACCGATCCGACGCATCGTGCTCGCCAAGCGGGAACCGGTCGATGGGGCCATATAACTCCAGGTCTGCGAGGCATCTTCGAAGATCAGCCTCGACACCGGCGGCGGTCTGGTAGCGCTCCTCAGCGGTCTTAGCGAGAAGCTTCATCACGATTGCCGACAGCGGCTCCGGTGTGCTTGCGACCCGCTCATGGGGCGGCACCGGTTGCCG
>JAOBWF010000322.1 GCA_025463215.1 Acidobacteriota bacterium
AGCCGTGGCCGCGCCCGCTGCCGCTCCGCCTGCGGCCGAAGGCGCGGGCGGCGGACTCAGCGTCCACGGGCTGCCGCTGCTCAAGCCGCCGTACGCGCGCATCAGCGCGATCGATCTCAACAAGGGCGAGATCCGGTGGCAGATCGCACACGGCGAAACCGCCGACAACATCCGCAACAACCCGGCGCTGAAGGGACTGGCGATTCCGCGCACCGGCCGCCCGGGGTTGATCGGTCCGCTGGTGACGAAAACGCTCGTGGTCGCGGGAGAAGGCGGGGTGTTCACGACGCCGTCCGGCCGGCGCGGTGCGATGCTGCGCGCGTATGCGAAAACAGACGGCGCGGAAGTCGGCGCGGTCTACATGCCGGCGCCCGAGAGCGGCTCGCCGATGACCTATCTGCTCAACGGCAAGCAGTACATCCTGATCGCGGTCAGCGGCGGGAACTACAGCGGAGAACTGCTCGCCTACAAGCTGCCGTAAGGCAGCGACGACACCTCGCTGAGCGCCAGCGCCGCGGTAGCGGTCTCGAATTGCACGTTCCAGCAATAGTCGAGGCGGGGCACAGGGTTTGCTGTGGTAAAACCTCTTCCGCGCTACAGCGGCAAAACCGACGTGAACCGCCTCACGCCGCCGTCGATACGTATGCTTTCCGGACGTTCATGCCACGAATCCTGATTGTCGACGATTCGCCGACCATTCGCAAAATGGTGCGCGCCTCGCTGAGGACGCTGGACGCGTTCGACTTCGTCGAGGCGGCCAACGGCCTCGACGCGATCGAACAGGTCGCGCTCGGTCCTGTCGCGCTCATGATTCTCGACCTCAACATGCCCGATATGCACGGTGTCGACGTGCTGAAGTTCCTCCGCCGGCATCCGAGCTCCCGCGAAGTCCCGGTCGTGGTGTTGACGACGCGCGGCGACGACTCCAGCCGCGACGCGGCGATTGCCGCGGGTGCCACCGAGTACATCACCAAGCCGTTCGTGCCGCAGCAGCTGCTCACGACCGCACGTGAACTGCTGGGAGGCGCGGCGCTGTGACCCAGGAGGCGTTTCCCGATTTCCTCGACGACTATTTCGCCGAGTGCGACGAGCACCTGACCGGGGTGCGGCGTCTGCTGCTCGCGCTCGAAAACTCGGTCGGCCGCGCCGAGATCAACCGCGCGGTGCTCGACGAGCTCTTCCGCCATTTCCATTCGCTCAAAGGTATTTCCGGGATGGTCGAGCTCCGGCAGGCGGAAGATCTGGCGCACCGGCTCGAAGATTACCTGCGCGTCCTGCGCAAGGGCGATGCGATCCTCAGCGCCGACGGCATGGACGCGCTGTTCGACGGCGCGCAGATGCTGGAGCAGGTCGTCAACGTGCGCCGGTCCGGCGGAACGTTCCCCGCAATCGGCCAGGTCGCGCGGCGCATCGAGCAATTGGTCGCCGCGCCGGCGGTTTCAGATCGGCCGGCGCCCGCCGCCGCCGCCGGGACGGACGCCGCGGACGCCAACGTGCCCGAGTGGCGGTGCACGTTTTCGCCGTCGGCCGAGCTCGTCGCACGCGGCATTCGCGTCGACACCGTTCGTGCGCGTCTCGCCGGCATCGGCCACCTTCTGGACGCCATCCCTCGCGTCGCCGCCGACGGATCGATCGCCTTCGATTTCATCCTGGCCGGGCGGCTCGACGCCGCCACGCTCGAGGCGTGGGAAGCCGACGGCATTCAGGTGGAGCGGGTCGTCGCGGAAGCGGCGGTTTCGCCGAGCCCGCAACTCGTCGATTCGGTCGAGCCCGAAACCCTGTCGGCCGGTACCGCCGCTTCGTCGCACTTCGTCCGCGTCGACCTTGCCCGTCTCGACGACCTGATGCGGAACATCGGCGATCTCGTCATCAGCCGCGCCCGGCTCACCGAGTCGCTGTCGCGTGCCGAAGCGCACGTGCCCGCGGCGGACTGGCGTGTCATTCAGGACAACGCGATCGCGATCGATCGTCAGCTCCGGACGCTGCGCGAGGGGATCATGCGGGTCCGGCTGGTGCCGGTCGGCGAGATCTTCCGCCGCATGCCGTTCGTCGTCCGCGACCTCGCACGCGAAACCGGCAAGCGGGTCCGGATGGAGCTGCAGGGGCAGAACACCGAGATCGACAAGTTCCTGATCGAGCGCATGATGGATCCGGTGCTCCACCTGGTGCGCAACGCCGTCAGCCACGGCGTCGAGACGGTGGAGCAGCGGCTCGCGGCAGGCAAGCGGCCCGAGGGGACGATCGTGCTCTCGGCCGCCACCGCCGGCGACATCGTGCGGATCGACATTGCCGACGACGGCAGCGGCGTGGACGTCGCGGCGGTGATCGCGCGAGCACGCCAGGCCGGACTGCCGCTGCCCGCGGGCGAGCCCGACGCGGCGGCGATCCTGGCACTGTTGTGCGCGCCCGGCTTTTCGACGCGCGACGCCTCCGACCGCGCCAGCGGACGCGGCGTCGGCATGAGTGTCGTGCAGGCGGCGGTGCACGAGCTGTCCGGCACACTGCGGCTGGAGACGGAGAAAGGCACCGGCACGCGGTTCGTCATCGAGCTGCCGGTGACGCTGGCGATTACCGACGCGCTGATTGCCAAGGTCGGCGACGAGACCTTCGCCGTTCCGCAAGGCGCCATCCGCGAGGTGATCGAGGTGGCAGTCGGCGCGCTGCTGCAGGTTGAACGCAACGAGATGACGCCGTACCGCGGGGCCGCGCTGCCGGTCATTCGCCTGTCCCGGTTGTTCGGCCTGCCCGATACGGTCCGCGATCGCCTGCATCTGTTTGTCGTCGGTACCGGCGCGGGCGCGCTCGGCATCGCGGTCGATCGGATTGTCGGTCAGCGCGAAATCGTGGTGCGCGCGATCGCCGATGCCCTGGTGCGGGTCGACGGCATTTCCGGCGCCACCGACCTTGGCGACGGCCACGTCGTTCTGATTCTCGATCCCGCGGTCCTGGCGCGCCAGATGCGGGAGCGGCCCGATCGCATCCTGGCGGCGCGCGGAGCGAAGGCATGACGACAACGGCATCGACCCACGCGGCCGGCAGCTACATCCTCTTCACGGTAGCGGGGACCACCTACGCGGTGTCGAGCGGCGACGTCCGCCACATGGAAATGATCGAGAGCATCACGCGCGTGCCGAATGCGCCGGCCTTCGTCGACGGCGTGGTCTTCTCGCGCGGGCAGGTCGTGCCGGTGGTGAATTTGCGGGTGCGGTTCGGGTTCGAGCGGGTGGCGTTCGATCTCCGCACCCGCCTGATTGTCGTCCAGGCCGGTGCGCGACTGATCGGCCTGGTGGTGGATGCGGCGCGCGAATTCGTCAGTATCCCGGCCGATGCGATCCAGCCGCCGAACGACGCCCTCGCGGGGATGAGCGGCCGGTACGTCGACGGCATCGCGTCGCTGAACGATCGGCTCGTGCTGGTCTTGAGTCTCGATCGCATTGTGAATTTCGCCGAGGCGCTCACCGTGGGCCTCTCGGACTGAGTCGGTAAGGAGAACGAGCACGTCATGGCAACCCAGAACCACAAGAGCAACGGCCGCGGCAAGGGCGCCAATGGATCCCACGGCACCACCGCCGGCGCCCGCGCATTTCAGCTCGACGTCAGCCTGATGCGCGACAGCGCCGGCCGGGTCACCGATTCGGCGAATGGCATCGCCCGCGTCGCCGAGACGGTCGCCGAAGGGGCCGACGCGCAGGTCCGCGCCCTGGACGAGGCGGTGTCCGGCGTCAACCAGATGGCGGCGTCGCTGAAAGAAACGGCGTCGCAGGTGGAGTCGGTCGCGGCCTCGACCGAGGAGCTCGTGTCCGCGGTCAACGAGCTGGCGGTCTCGATCGAACAGGTCTCGGCCAACACCGCGAGCCTGGCGACCTCGGTGACGGAGACGGCGGCGGCGGCGACGGAAACCAGCGCCTCGATCCAGTCCGTCCGCGGTACCACCGATTCGATGGCGTCGGCGGCGCAGCAGGTCGCCGCGTCGGTCACCCAGATGGCGGCGGCGACCAAGACGATGAGCCGTGACACCGAAGACTTCGCGAGCTCGGTCACGGAAACCGCGGCGGCGATCGAAGAGATGTCGCGCTCGATCTCGGCGGTCGCCGACAACGCCAACGATCTGGCGGTGTCGGCGGAAGAGACCTCCTCGGCGATCAACGAGATGGCGGCGTCGATCGAGGAGGTCGGCGCCATGACCGAAAGTCTCAACACGGCGGTGGAGCAGAACGCGACCTCGATCGAGCAGATGTCGCGATCGGTCAAGGCGGTCGCCGAGAACGGCCGGCGCATCACCGAGACCGCCAACAGCGCGGCGACGACGGCGCAGCAGATGGAGCGATCGAGCCAGTCGGTCGCCAGCCTCGCGCGCCAGGGGGACGAGGTCACGCGGCGCGTCGCGCGCGACGCCGAAGAAGGCGGCGCCGTCGTCCAGCGCTCGATCCAGGGCATCAGCCGGCTGCGCGAGTCGATGACCCAGTCGGCCTCGGTGATGCGCGAGATGGGCAAGCGCACCCACGAAATCAATTCGATCGTCGACACCATCAACCTGATTGCCGAGCGCACCAACCTGCTGTCGCTCAACGCCTCGAGCGAGGCGGCGCGCGCGGGGGACGCCGGCC
>JAOBWF010000356.1 GCA_025463215.1 Acidobacteriota bacterium
GCGAAGAGCGCAGGTTGCGCGCGCCCGCCTGGTTGGTGTCCGCGATCTTGTTGCCGGAGAACTGAAACTGCAGCTCGTTGAGCTTCGAGCCGCCGTGCGTCGACCGCAGAATCGCCGCCGCGACCTGGCCCGGCACGTTGGTGTCGGTGGTCGCGACGTTCGGCACCGGCACCGCGTTGAACAGCCCGGTCGGCTCCTCGGTGAAGCTGTTGTCGTGCGAGTAGCGGCCGGTGAGGCGGTAATTCGAGTTCAGGTCGTAGTCGACCCGCACCACCTCCTGGCGCGTGTTGTTGATCGTCGGCTGCGTGCCCAGGAACTGGAGGCGGCCGGTGACGTTCGGCGCCGGAAACAGCGCGAGCATCTTGACCGCGTTCGGATCGCGCAGCCCCGGCGCCACGTAGTTCGGGCTGGTGGGGTCGGTCAGCCACGCCGGATCGTAGGTCGTCGCATTGAGCGCGGTCGGGGCGCGATTGATCCGCCGCACTTCCTCCGAGAAGAAGAAGAACAGCTTGGACGGGACCGCCGGGCCGCCGACGGTGGCGCCGAAGTTGTTGTACTTCAACGGCGCCGGCGTGCTGTTGATCGCCGGATCGGGATTCAGGTTGCGGAAGAACGAGTTGGCATTCAGCTTGTCGCTGCGCAGGAACTCGTAGGCGCTGCCCGCAAAACGCGAGGACCCCGACTTGGTCACGACGTTGACGACGCCGCCGCCGCTGCGCGGCCATTCCGCCTGGTAGCCGTTGGTGATGATCTTGAACTCCTCGATCGACTCCAGGCTGGGCGTCGACAGCAGCGTGATGTTCGAGCCGACGTCGACGTTCGACGCGCCGTCGACCAGCCAGTTGACGGCGTTGCGCCGCGAGCCGTTGATCGAGATGCTGACAGTGCTCGTGAGGCCGACGCCGACTTCGTCGGCCAGATCGCTCGACACGCCCGGCGCCAGCGTCGCCAGCTGAACGAAGTTGCGGTTGTTGAGCGGCAGCTCCTTGACCTGCGTCGACGTCATCGTCGACTGCAGCGCGGCGATCGGCTGCACCAGCGTGCGCCCGGCGCTGACCTCGACGCTTTCGGCGACGCCGCCGACCCCGAGCTTGCCATCAAGCTTCAGCCGATCGTTGACGTGGAGCTCGACGTTCTTCATCGTCACCGGCTGAAAGCCGGAGAGCTCGAACGTGAGCTCGTACATGCCGATCGGCAGCAGCGACGCAGTATAGAGGCCGTCTGCGTTGGTGACGACGGTGCGCGACGTCCCCGTGGTGGTGTGGCGGATGGTCACCGACACACCGGGCAGGACCGCGCCGGTCTGGTCGCTGGCGACCCCCGTGATCGTTCCCGTGGTTTCCTGCGCCGCCGCGCCGAAATGGATCGCGGCGATCAGCAGCATCGTCAGCCCAAGGCTTCGCATGTGGAGTCTCCCTGTTGGTGTCGCAGCTTATCACCGCAACGTTTTTCGATCGCAGCAGCCCCTTTGGCGGCGCCGTGGCATTCGACACGGTGTGCGTTGAACACAGCCGTGCCGCGCGGCTGCGTCTCGACCACGAGGCGCGTGGTCGAGACCGCCGCGAACACGAACGCCGCCGCGCGCGGGATCAGATAGACGGAACGCGCATCACGGAACGAGCACGATCTTGCCCAGAGCGCCGGAACCCAGCACCGCTTCGTGCGCGCGCGGCGCGTCGGCGAGCGCAATCTCGCGCCCGACCACCGGGTTGAGCGTGCCGTTGGTCAGCCCCGCAATCAGGGCAGCGTGGATCTCGACGAACTCGAGGTCGGTGACATTGAACAGCGTCATGCCGAGGATCGCGGCGTCGCGCCCCATTGCCTGGCGCGCGTCGATGTCGGTCTTGCCGCGGTTGCCGACGACGACCACGCGGCCGTGTTTCGAGAGCAGGCCGAGATCGCGATCGAGGTTCACGTGCGCCGCCATCTCGATGATCAGGTTGACGCCGGCGCCGCCCGTCGCGTTCATGATCCGATCGGTGTAGCCGTCCGCCTTGTGGTTGACGACGACGTCGGCGCCATGCTCGGTGACGACCTTCAAGCCGGCCTCGGTGCCGCCGCTGCCGATCACCGTCATCCCGCGCGCGTGCGCGAGCTCGACGCACGCGATGCCGACGCCGCCGGTTGCGCCGTGCACGAGCACGGTTTCGCCGGGCGTGGCGTGGGCGCGCTGGAACAGCGCGCGATACGCGGTGCAGTACGGCACGCCGAGCGCGGCCCCTTGTCCGAACGAGACGCGGGAGGGGAGGTGATGCAGCTGCGATGGTGTGCAGACCGCCAGTTCCGCGTACGTCCCGGCGCCGGCGACCGTGCGGCCGACCCCGCAGATGTAAACGCGATCGCCCGCCTTGAAGTCCTTGACCTCGGCGCCGGCCGAGACCACCTCGCCGGCACCGTCCTGGCCGGGCGTGTAGGGCAGCGGCGGTTTGCGCGGGTAGGTGCCGGTCGCGATGTACGCGTCCACCGGGTTGACACCGGCGGCCCGCACGCGCACCACGACGTCACCCGATCCGGCGTTCGGATCCGGCACGTCTTCGAGCGTCAACACCGCCGGTCCGCCGTACTCGCGAACGCGAATCGCTTTCATGGATTTCCTCACGGCAGACCTGAAGGTCCGCACGACACCTGAACCTGAACGTCGCGCCGTCTTCAGGTCCGCGACCGCGAGATGCTACCATGGAGACTTCGATGCAGATGGTCAGGCTCCACAAGACGGTGGCCGTGAAGGTCGGTCACGTCCAGGTCGGCGGCGGTGCGCCTGTCGTCGTTCAGTCGATGACGATGACGGATACCGCCGACGCGCGCGGCACCGCGCAGCAGTGCATCGAGCTCGCCGAGGCCGGTTCCGAGCTGGTCCGCATCACGGTCAACGTCCCCGACGCCGCGGCGGCCGTGCCGGAAATCAAGCAGCGCATGCTCGACGCGGGCTGCACCGCGCCGCTCATCGGCGACTTCCACTACAACGGCCACCTCCTGCTGACGAAGTACCCCGACTGCGCGCGCGCGCTCGACAAGTACCGCATCAATCCCGGCAACGTCGGCACCGGCACACGCCGCGACGAGCAGTTCTCGACGATCTGCAAGGTGGCGAGGGATCACGGCCGGCCGGTGCGGATCGGCGTCAACGGCGGCTCGCTCAACCAGGAGCTGGTCGTCGCCCGGATGCAGGAGAACACCGACCGCGATCTCGGCAAATCGTCCGAGGACGTGATCAACGAGTGCATGGTGCTGTCGGCGATCGAATCGACCGCGCTCGCGATCGAGAGCGGGCTGCGCAAGGATCAGATCATCATCTCGTGCAAGACATCGCGGCCGCGCGATCTGATCGCGGTGTACCGCGAGCTCTCGCGCCAGACCGACCAGCCGCTGCACCTCGGGCTCACCGAAGCCGGGATGGGCACCAAGGGGCTGGTGTGGTCCTCGGCGGCGATGGGTGTCCTGCTCAGCGAGGGCATCGGCGACACGATCCGCGTCTCGCTGACGCCGCGTCCCAACGGCGATCGCCGCGAAGAAGTGTACGCGGCCTGCGAGCTGCTGCAGGCGCTCGGCCTGCGCTCCTTTTCGCCGAGCGTGACCGCGTGCCCCGGCTGCGGCCGCACCACGAGCAGCACGTTTCAGGAGCTCGCCGAACGGATTCAGGACTACATCCGCGAGATGATGCCGACCTGGAAAACCAAATACGAGAGCGTCGAGACGATGACGCTGGCGGTCATGGGCTGCATCGTCAACGGCCCCGGCGAATCGAAGGCGGCCAACATCGGCATCAGCCTGCCAGGCACCGGCGAGGAGCCGAGCTGCCCGGTGTTCATCGACGGCAAGCACGCCAAGACCCTGCACGGCACCTACGACGAACTCGCGGCGGCATTCCAGCGTCTCGTTGATGACTACGTCGAGCATACCTACGCCCGACGCTGATCCGCCCGTGCTCGGTGTCACCGCGGCGAGCGCCGCCGTGACCGGTCGTCTGCCGGCGGACGACCTGCTGCGGGACGCCCTCCACCGCGTGTGGGGCTTCTCCGAGTTCCGCCCGCTGCAGCGCGAGGCGATGCACGCCATCCTCGAGGCGCGCGACAGCATCGTCGTGCTGCCGACTGGCGGCGGCAAGTCGCTCTGCTTCCAGGCGCCGGCGGTGGCGGCCGGAGGCCTCGGGCTGGTCGTGTCGCCGCTGATCTCGCTGATGAAGGACCAGGTCGACGGCCTGCGCGTCGACGGCGTCGCGGCGTCGTTCCTGAACAGCACGCTGCAGCCGCACGAGCGCGACGAAGTGATCGCGAGCGTGCGCGACGGCCGCTGCCGGCTGCTCTACGTCTCGCCCGAGCGTCTGGTCGGCGACGGCGGTCCGTCGCTGTGGCGGCTGCTCAAGCAGGCCCAGCTCAAGTTCATCGCGATTGACGAGGCGCACTGCATCAGCCAGTGGGGCCACGATTTCCGTCCGGAGTACCGCCAGCTCGGACGGCTGCGCGAGGATTTTCCGCACGTCTCGTTCCACGCCTTCACCGCCACGGCGACCGAGCGGGTGCAGCGCGACATCGTCAACGAGCTGCGGCTGCAGGACCCGCTGGTGCTGGTCGGATCGTTCGACCGGCCGAATCTCGTGTATCGCGTCGTCCGCCGCGGCCACCTGCACACGCAGCTGATCAGCATTCTCGATCGCCACGATGGCGAATCGGGCGTCGTCTATTGCTCGTCGCGGAAGGAAGTCGAAGCGCTGGCGGAGTGGCTGAAAGGCGAAGGGCACAGCGCGGTGCCGTACCACGCCGGGCTGTCAGACGATGTGCGGAGCCGGAATCAGGAGATGTTCCTGGACGAGCGCGTCGACATCGTCGTCGCGACCGTCGCGTTCGGGATGGGCATCGACCGCTCGAACGTCCGCTTCGTGGTGCATGTGGGCGCGCCGCGGTCGCCGGAGCATTATCAGCAGGAGTCGGGCCGCGCCGGGCGCGACGGCCTGCCGGCGGAGTGCGTCCTGATTTATTCGGGCGGCGACTTCGTCCGCTGGCGGCAGATGCTCGAGAACAACGGCGAGTGGAGCGAGAGCGCACGGCTGCTGCTGCGCGACATGGAAAAGTACGCCGCCGGTACGCGCTGCCGCCACAAGACGCTTGTGGAGTACTTCGGCCAGCGCTACCAGAAGACCGACTGCGGCGCGTGCGACTGGTGCCTGAAGGAGCTCGACGCGGTGGCCGATTCACTGACCATCGCGCAGAAAATCCTGTCGTGCGTCGCCAGGGTGAAGCAGACGTGGGGCACGGCGCATGTGACCGACGTGCTCACGGGTAAGGCGACCGAGAAAGTGACGGCGTCGCGACACCACGAGCTCTCCACGTTCGGGCTGCTCAAAGACGAGGCCCCGGCGGCGATCCGCGGCTTCATCGAACAGCTCGTCGGCGACGGCCTGCTCGCGCGTGAGGGCGATCCCTATCCGGTGCTGCGGCTGACGAATACGGGGGCGTCGCTGCTGCGCGGCGACGGCGGCTGCCAGCTGTACCGCGAGGTGAAGCCACCCTCATCGAAGAAGCGGAGCCGCTCCGGCGTGCGCGACACCTTCACGGCGGTGGTCGACTCCGATCTGTTCGAGGTGCTGCGCGAGGTGCGGACGCGCCTGGCGCGCGAGCGCGGCGTGCCGCCGTACGTGATCTTCCACGACACGACGCTGCGCGACATGGTCGCGCAGCGGCCGAAGACGATCGCGGATCTGTACGACGTGAAAGGCGTCGGCGCCAAGAAGGCCGCCGACTTCGGCGACGCGTTCCTCGACGCCATCCGTACGTTCCGCAAGCCTGAATAACGAACAGGGTCAGAAGGAACGGCGGTTTCTTCCGGTCGTTTAGTGGACGGTGTACGGTTCGTGGAGGGCGAACGGCGCGATCTCGGCGTCGAAGCGATCGCCGTCTTCGGTCACCATCTGGTAGGTGCCGCGCATCACGCCGGTCGAGGTCTTGAGCGGGCAACCCGAGGTGTACTGAAAGGACTCGCCCGGTTGCAGCACCGGCTGTTCGCCGACGACCCCTTCGCCTTTGACTTCTTCGGTGTGGCCGGTCGCGTCGCTGATGATCCAGTGGCGGGTCATCAGCTGCACGGTCTCGTCGCCTTCGTTCGAGATGCGCACCGTGTAGTGGAAGAACCACTCGCGCTGCAGCGGCTGCGAGTGCTCCGGCGCGTACTGCGCCTCGACCTCGACGCGCACGCTGTTCGTCACGGCTTCCGAGGTGTTGGCGTGGAGCGGCTGGTCTTTGAGTTCGGACATGCGCATGTTCATGATACCAACGTTTCATCGCCGCTGTCCCATCGCCACGGGCTGCGGTCCGCTCCCCTCAGATGGACGCCGCCGCGCCAGCAGTCGATGCCGTTGAGCCGGATGTGATCGGCCTCTCCGGCCAGGACCTCGCGTCCGGCGCCGGTGATCGTGATGCGACCGTCGCCGCGATCGGTCGCCTCCCGTGGGGCATCGATCGAGACGAGCGGCACCCGAGCGGCGGCGAGGCGTTCGAGCATGTTGAAGAACGTCGAGTCCCCCATGAACGGCCGCGCTTCTCGCGCTTGGGTGGCATTGAAGAGCGCGGCAGCGGTTGCCGGACCGTCGAGCAGCGATCGGAGCGCGAGCTCTTCCGTCCGCGACAGCCCGTTCGCTGCCGACGGATACTCGGCGAGCAGACGGAGCAGGGCGGCGCCGAGAAAGGGCAGGGCCGGTCCGCCTTCGCTCACCGGCACGTGGGCGGCGCTCAGTTGGTCGGCGACCTGTAGCAGCTCGCGGGGATCGGACGAACGAAACGCTGCCCAGGTCTCGGCCGCGAGCCGCAGATGACCGGCCGTCACCCTCGTCGCGGTCCCGCGCAGCGTCGCCAGCTGTTCGCTCGTCAGCTGACCGAGGCCGATGAACGGTTCGACCCCTGGGAACCGATCGATGCAGATGAGCGAGACGCGCGCCGGCGGTCGCCGGGACAGGAGATCCAGAATCCGGATCAGCAGCAGCTGATCGAACAGATCGTGCTCGAACCACAGCACGAGGTCCTCGCGCCCGGCGGCAGCCTTCGCGCTGACGGTGCACGCGTCTTGCATCGCCGCGTCGGCCGCCGCGAGCCCGCCTCTGGTCGGCTCGTACGGGGCGCCGTAGGCCGCCGCGAGAAACCGCGCGCGCGCGTCGTGCCACTCGTCCCCCTCCACCGCCGGGCACGGGCCTTCGTGCAGGACGTCGGCCGTAACCACGACCGGGCCGTCGACGAATGTCCGCAGCTTGTCGCCGGCGTGGTCGCCGTTGGTGATGTGGAGAGTCACTGTAAACTGAGAACTGAGAACTGAGAACTGGGAACTAAGAACTGCGGAACTGCCGAACTGCCAAACTGGCAAATTGAGACGTAGAGCTTCATGCATACGATACAGCGCGCACGGCTCAAGCCTGGTGTGACTCGCGAGGCCATCGCATCCGCGGCCTCGGCCGTCGAGGTGGCAACGTCGACGGCGGTGATTCGCGGCCGCGCGCTCATCCTGTGGGATCTGAAGGTGCTCGGCAAGCGGAAAAAGCTCGATGCCATCGACACCGATCAGATCACACCGGCTGCCGATTGCGTCTCCGAAAGCCTCGACACGCTCGACGAACGGTGGAAGGCCGGCGCCTTCCGCTACCTGATGCCGGATTTCCGCGCGCGCGTCCATCGCGGCGAGACGTTCGTCATCGCCGGCGACCGGTTCGCGATCGGATCTTCGCGCGAGATGAGCCCCGCCGGGCTCAAGGCGATCGCCGAGGAAGTCGGGCTCGAGATGGTCATCGTCTGCGGCCACAACATGGGCGATATCTTCCGCCGCAACGCGCTGAACCTCGGCCTCCAGGTGGTGCAGAGCCCCGACGCGGTCGCCGATGCGAAGGACGGCGACGCGTTCAGCTTCGAGCCGCAGTCGCGCCGGCTGACCAACGAGACGCAGGGCAAGACCTACGACCCCGTGCCGCTCAGCGCCAAGGAAGACGAAATCCGGCAGACCGGCGGCATCTACGCCGCGGGCCGGCGCGAATTCAAGACCGCAGTCGAAGCCACGCCGCGGATCGTCTGGCCGGACGCCGACCAGGCGCGCCGGATGACGTCGACCGAGCAGATCGTGTGGGC
>JAOBWF010000418.1 GCA_025463215.1 Acidobacteriota bacterium
GTGATCGAAGGCGCCGCCGCGGCGGGCTTTGCCGCGCTCCTGGGCCATGCCGCGCAATTTGCCGGCCAAAAGGTCGGGGTGGTGATGTCGGGCGGCAATATCGACATGCGGCTTTTGTCCATTGTCATCCTGCGCGAACTGACCCGCGAAGGCCGCATCATCCTGTTGGTGCTGCAGATCGAGGACCGTCCCGGCCAGTTGGCGGATATTTCCCGCATCATCGCCGATGCCGGCGGCAATGTGCTGGAGGTTTCCCACAACCGCATGATGGCGGGCATCCCCGCCAAATCGGCCACCCTGGAACTGGTGGTGGAAGCGCGCGATGCCGAACATGCCCAGGCGATCCGCGACCAGCTGGCGGCTCGCGGTTTCAAGCAGCTCTGAACCGCGAAAAGCGTCTTTCCCCGCGCGCCCGGTAAGGTTAGCCTGCCCGGCGTTAACCTTGCCCGCAGGGATTGTTTCACTTTGGCACAACCCATTCCTAACACTCCGGTTATGCGGGGCCGATTGCCGATTCCAAGAAGCGTGGCGCAGCTGACGGGCGTGCTGGTGACGGGCATTGTCGCCTTCGGCACCGACATCGAAGTCTATTACGCCGTTCCGCTGGGCGTTTTCGCGGGCGCGCTGGCGATGTTCTTTGTGTCGCTGAGCGAAGCCCAGGACGCCTACAAGCAGCGCTGGGAGCGTATGCGCTAGGTCGCGCCTTCCGGCGGGATGTTGTTCAACGAGGCTTCCAGTTCCTGGAAGCTGGGCTGATATTCGCTGGGCACGCTGCCGCGGCCGATTTCCACCGACACCTGCGCCGCATTGCCGTGCAGATGCGCCACCAGGATGTCGCGGATGACGTGATAGAACAGCGCGTCTTCGTCGACCACCGCCTTCAGGCGGGTGCCCAGCGGGCCAACAATGCCGTAGGCCAAAAACACGCCCAGGAAGGTACCGACCAGCGCCGAGCCGATCATGCCGCCCAATACTTCCGGCGGTTCGCTGATCGAGCCCATGGTCCTGATGATGCCGAGCACGGCGGCGACGATGCCCAGCGCGGGCAGGCCGTCGGCCATGGCCTGCAGCGCATTGGCGCCGACCAAAGCTTCGTGATGATGTTTTTCCAGCTGCTTTTCCATGGCGGTTTCGACCTGGTGTGGATCTTCCAGGCTCATGGTCATCATGCGCAGCGTGTCGCAGATGAAATCCAGCGCGAAATGATCTTTGCAGATCTTGGGATAGCGTTTGAAGATCGAGGAGTCGGACGGCTTTTCGATATGCGCTTCCAGGGCGATCAGGCCCTTGGACTTCATCGTCTTGGCCAGCAGGAACAGCAGGCAGAGCAGGTCGTTGTAATCCTTGGGCTTCCACATCGGCCCGCTGATCACCTTGCCCAACGAGCCCGCGATCTTCTTCATGTTGTACATGGAGCCGGCGATCAGCATGGCGGCGATGGCGGCGCCGAAAATCGTCAGCATTTCATGCGGCGCGGCCTCCATCACCACGGCCAGCGAACCGCCGGTCATCAGGTAACCACCGAACACGCAGGCGAAAAGAACGACTAGGCCGACGATTTGAAACATCGAAAGAAAACCCGAGAAATATCCGGGTCATTATTAACGGCAGGGCTTAAGGAGCGGTGAATTGTGCCGCATTGGCGCGGCTTTAAAACGTTAACGGATAGTGACCCGCAAGGACTTAGCGGGCTTCCGCCAGGCGGCGCGCCACCAGGGCGGCCAGCTCGGCCGCCACCACTTCGCCCATCTTGACGTCATCATCCTCGGCGCGGGCGGCGCGGGCGATGGCCGAGACGTGCAGCTTCACGATCATCGTGTCCATCGCTTTGCCGATCCGGTACATGTCGTCCATGTAGCGGCACAGGATGTCGGCGATGCGCCCGGTGGTGACCAGGCCCGCGGTCTCCGCGAAACCGCGTATTTCATGCACCTTGTCGAATACGGATCGCATGTCGCCGGAGGCTTCTTCCAGCTCCTCGACATATTGCAGGATGGCGGCGCGCATCGGCGGGACGGCCGCTTCCATCGCAACCTGCGCCTTCACAGCGGTCTGGGCGGAGCGCAGCACCTTCATGGCATTGGCGGCGGCCTGTTTGCTCATAATCTGGGGATAGGCATCGGGCGCAATAAACTGGGCTTCGGCGGGAGCTTTTTTGGTCATCAGCGAACATCCATGTCCTGGAAATCTTCCTTGCGGCGCCACGGGCCGGCATAGTCGTCGATCATGCGGCGGCGCCGGTCGGGGCCGAAATAGTTGTCGCAACGCACGAAGGCGCGCGGGCGTTCGACGATCTCGGCAATACGCGAGAACAGGTTATGCGCAGTGATCGGCTTGGCGAGGAATTCGGTGACGCCCGCATCGCGCGCCTGTTCGACCCGGTGTTTCTCGGTATGGCCGGTGATCATGATGATCGGCACAAACGGGTCGGGGCTGTGTTCATGGTTGCGGACATGGCGGGTGAATTCCAGTCCGTCCATCGGCTTCATCGCCATGTCGCTGAGGACCAGGTCGGACTTGCGCTCGCGCAGCGAGTCGATGGCGGCCTGGCCATGGGCGGCCTCGGCGATTTCCTTGATGCCAATGGAATTGAGCAGCGCCCGCAGAAGCGAGCGCATATGCGCATTGTCCTCGACAATGAGCGCCTTCAGGCTGTCGAATCCGGCACCGGACATTGGTTCTTGCGCCCTGGACACACGCGGAATTTCCGCGATGGTGAATGGCCATTAAGCTAAAATGTCTACCGCAGGTTACATTTAAGGGGTTATTGAACCGTTACAGGACAGTAACCACGGATGAGATTTAACGGGTGTTAAGACTTATAGTCTTCCGGGCGTACATGACCCTCAGAGTGCTGTGGGCGCCCACTTCCTTTGGCGTGGCAGCTGCGGTTTATGACGATCAGGGCCGGGTCCTGCTGGTGCGGCAGCGCTACACGGCCGGCTGGCGGCTGCCGGGCGGCGGGGTTGGCCGGGGCGAGGCGGCCCCGGCGGCGATCCTGCGGGAACTGGCCGAGGAAGTGGGGTTGGTGGGCGGCGAAGCGCGGTTTTTCGCGCTTTATACCCGCAAGGCCGGCTGGGCCACGGCGGTGGTGGCGCTCTACAGCATCGACGGCGCGGCGGTGAACTTTAAGCCCAACCTGGAAATCCGCGACGTGTGCTTTGC
>JAOBWF010000350.1 GCA_025463215.1 Acidobacteriota bacterium
CGCCAGCAGCAGCACGCCGTAGTTGGTGGCGAGATACCTGGTGCCGTAGAAGTCGCCGGCCAGCGCGGTGTAGACCGACAGCTGCGTGCCGTAGCAGTAGTAGACCAGGAACAGGAGGCCGTAGAACAGCACCGGCTGTTCGCGGAAGATGTAGAGCGACGGCGTGGCCAGCATCGACACGATGATCATGCCGCGCAGCGTGAACAGGCGGCCGAAGTGATCGGACATCCAGCCTGAGAGGAACCGCCCCGAGGCGCTGCCGATTGCGCCGATGGTGATGGCGAACGCCGCGTTCTGGACGCTGAATCCCGACGCCCGCGCGAACGGTACGAGCTGGCTGATCACCATGGTGCCGGCGGTCGTGCCGAGCGCGTACGCGAACCACAGCAGATAGAACCCCGGCGTGCGCAGGACCCTCGAGGTCGGTACGTCGACGTGGTGCGCCTTGGGCCGGTTGACCGCCTGCGACCTGCTCGGCGGCGGCACGTAGCCGTCCGGCGGATCTTTCATCAGGTAGGCGCCGACCATCGTGAACAGAAAAAAGAGCCCGGCGAAGACCTGAAACGTCGAGCGCCAGCCGATGCTCTCGACCAGGCGTCCGGCAATCGGGCCGAAGAGGCCGGAGCCGGCGGCGAAGATCCCGATCGCCAGGCCGTTTACCAGGCCGCGGTGATTCGGAAACCATTTCGAGCCAACGGTGATCGGCGCGAGGTAGCCGAACCCGAGGCCGATCCCGACCATCACACCCCACGTCAGGTACAGCATCGTCAACGACTGCGTATAGCTGGCGAGGAAGAGGCCGGCGCTATAGAGCAGGCCGCCGATCGTCGCGACCGCGCGCGGACCGATGCGGTTCTGCAGCATGCCCGCGAGCAGGAACGACGAGGCCAGCATCACCATGTCGATCGTCGCGACGAACGAGGTCTGGGTGCGGGTCCAGCCGAATTCTTTTTCGAGGGCCGGCACGTAGACGCTCCAGGCGTAGTAGGTGCCGAGGGCGACGTTCAGCAGTCCGCCGCCGACGAGGGCGGGCCAGCGGGGCGGATCGACGTGGCTTATCGAATCCTTAGGCGACATGCTTGTAGGAAGGATGGTAGCAGAAGCGGGTTTTTGAGTGCAGGGAACGTCTCCCGCCGTGCATGAACGTCTCCAGTTGTTGCAAATCTATGACATGTCTTTACCTTGTCTCCGACGGAAATGTTGCAGACTCTTGCGTTCAATACCTTTTCGTTCCTGAAGTTCAGGAGGTTGCATGTTTACGCTTCGTGGCTGGGCAGCGGTGGCGCTGCTCTGTGTTTGTGTGTTCACGCTGTCCACCGCGCTCGGCGCCCAGTCGTTCCAGGGGGGCCTGCGCGGCGTAGTCAAGGATCCGCAGGGGGTCATTCCCGGCGCCACCGTGACGCTCGTCAACGAGCAGAACGGCGTGTCGCGCGAAACGGTCACCAACGGCGTCGGCGAATATTCGTTTCCCGCGATCGAACCGGCGATGTATAGCGTCCGCGCCTCGGTGCAGGGCTTCAAGACGTTCGAGCGCAAGGGCGTGCGCATCGGCACCCAGGAATTCATCGCCCTCGACATCCAGCTCGAGGTCGGCGGCCTCGAAGAAACCATCACGGTGACCGGCGAGTCGCCGCTGATCGACACCACGAACGCGTCGACCGGAGATGTGCTCGACACCAAGTCGCTCGAGTCGATCCCGACGCCCGGCCGCAGCGTGTTCCTGATGGCGAACCTGCAGCCGACGGTGCAGGCCAGCGGCAACGCGCACTGGAACCGGATGCAGGATCAGGTCGGCAACTCGGCGGTGTCCATGGGCGGCGGCCCGGTCCGCGCCAACCAGTTTCTCGTCGACGGCTTCCCGGTCACCGATCTGCAGAACCGCGCGTCGACCAACCCGACGATCGAAGCGATCCAGGACATGAAGGTCCAGGTGCACACCTACGACGCGGAGATGGGACGCACCGGCGGCGGCGTCATGAACATGACCGCGAAATCGGGCGCCAACGACTTCCATGGCTCCGCCTACACCGTCTTCCGTCCCGAAAAGTTCGTGCAGCAGCTGCTGATTCCGAAGCTGCAGGGGCAGCCGAACGTGCCGGAGTACTGGCGCAACGGCGGCGGCGGCGGCGGCGGCCCGATCGTCAAGAACAAGACGTTCTTCTGGTTCGCCGGCGAAAAGTACGTCGACAATCAGCCGCAGCAGGCGGCGTTCCTGGTCCCGACCGCGGCGGAGCTCGCCGGCAACTTCAACGGCGTCACGCGCGCCGGCCAGCAGGTCATCATCAAGGATCCGCTCACCGGCCTGCCGTTTCCCGGCAACCAGATTCCGGCGAGCCGCCTGAATCCGGTCGGCCTCGCGATCGCCAAGGCGTTCCCCAACCCGGACTCGCAGGTGGACAACGGCCAGTCGAACTTCAGCATGACCGACCTGCTGCCGAACCAGGCCTTCCAGATCACCACCAAGGTCGACCATCACTTCAACGACGCGGTGGCGCTCAGCGGCTTCGTGCTGCGCCAGGTGACGCATGAAGCGAACTCGAACTACAACCCGGTGAACAAGTACGTCGGCAGCAGCTACCAGCTCGATCGCACGATCAGCACCTTCGTCGTCAACAACACCTACGTGCTGAACTCGTCGACGGTGCTGACGCTGCGCGGCGGCTACAACCATTTCGACGACAACTACAACCTGCCGCAGGCGTTCGACGCGGCCGCCCTGTTCAACAACCCGGCGCTGACCAGCGTCATGTCCGACACCAACCGGTTCCCCTCGACGACGATCAGCGGCTACAAGGGATCGGGGTGGACCAGCCGGCAGGCCAACGGCTACTACCAGTACGGCGGCAACGGCACGCTCAGCAAGTTGATGGGATCGCACAACGTGAAGGTCGGCGGCGACTACCGCACCATCGGTGCGACGTCGCTCAACTACGGCGCGTCGACCGGCACCTTCACCTTCACCGGCGGCTTCAGCGGCAATGCGCTCGCCGACCTGCTGCTCGGCTACCCGCAGAACACCAGCAACGTTCCGCTGAACACGCAGCTCGACGGCTTCGTCCGCTACGCCGCCGGCTACGTCCAGGACGACTGGCGCATCAGCAACAAACTGACGCTCAACTACGGTCTGCGTCTCGAGCACGAACCGGGGCTGATGGAGCGCAACAACCAGTTCGCAGTCGGCTTCGACCAGAGCGCGGTCAACCCGCTGAACGCGAACACGAGCGTGATCGACCCGGTCAGCGGCGCGCGCCGGCAGATCCTCGGCGGCCTGGTGTTCGCCGGCGTCAACGGCGCTCCGACCGCCCAGGGCAACCAGCCGGCGATCAAAACGGCGCCGCGCGTCGGAGGCGTCTACAGCCTCAACGACAAGACGGTGCTCCGCGGCGGCTGGGGCCTCTACTACTCGCCGTGGAATTTCCCGGCGGCCGGCACCACGGGTTGGGGACAGACCGGCTACTCGTCGCAGACCAACGTGCCGCAGTCGACATCGGGCGTGCCGACGGTGACGCTGAGCAACCCCTTTCCAAACGGCGTCGTCCTGCCAAGCGGCAGCACGCTGGGCCTGCTGACCGGCACCGGCGGCGACATCTTTTTCGTCGATCCGAACCGCGGCGCGCCGCGCGTGCAGCAGTACTCGGCCGACTTCCAGCGTGAGCTGCCCGGCGGCATGAGCGTCAGCCTCGGCTACACCGGCCTGACCGGCAGCAATCTGAGCTGGGCGGGATCGAACGCCGGAGCGACCGCCGGCTACATCAACATCAACCAGCTCGATCCGAAGTACATGAGCCTGCCGTCCGATTTCCTGCTCGCCAACGTGCCGAACCCGTTTCTCGGCGTCTCCGGCGCGGGACAGTTCGCCAACCAGGCACAGATCGCGCGCGGTCAGCTGCTGCGGCCCTACCCGCAGTTCGGCAACGTCTACATGGAGATGTCGACCGGCGCGCACTCGCAGTACAACGCCGGCATCGTGCAGCTGCGCAAGCGCGTCAGCGGCGTGTGGGGCGGCACGTTCAGCTACACCTACAGCCGGCTGAACGACAACCAGTGGGGCGAGACCAACTACTACTCGAGCAACCCGGGCATCCAGAACAGCTACGAAGTGATCCCCGGCTCGTCGTACTACAACCCGGACCTGGAGTACGGACGCAGCCTGCTCGACTCGCCGCACAAGGTGGTGATCGCGCCGACGCTGATGCTGCCGTTCGGTGAAGGCAAGAAGTTCCTCACGAGCGGTATCGGCAGCGCGCTGCTCGGGGGCTGGTCGATTACGCCGGTGGTCACGGTGCAGAGCGGATTCCCGATCGGCGTCACCCAGCTCGTGTCGACCGGTGCCACGTTCCCGTTTGGCGGCACGCCGCGGCCGAACATCGTGCCTGGGCAGGATTTCCTGGTGCCGGGCAACATCACCGATCGGATCACCGCGAACACGGCTGACAACCTCTATTTCAACAAGAACGCCTTCTCGACGCCGGCGACCAACACCTTCGGCAACGCGCCGCGCACGCTCCCCGGCGTCTACTCGCCGTGGCGCAACAACGTCGATCTGTCGGTCAGCAAGAACGTCAGGACCGGCGGCTCGACCAGCGCGTCGGTCCGGCTCGAAGTCCTCAACATGTTCAACATCGTGCAGTGGGCGGCGCCGGCGAGCTCGCAGTTCGGCAACCCGGCGTTCGGCCAGATCAACAGCCAGGCGAACAACATGCGGATGATTCAGTTCACGCTGCGCTTCGCTTTCTGATTCGCCGAAGGAACGGAGGGGACGGAGGGAACGGATTCAACACGGAGCAACGGCGAAACTGAGAATCGAACGGAGAAGAAAAATGATTATTTCTTCTCTGTTTCGTTCTCCGTTGCTCAGTTGCTCCGTGTTGATCCCGTTGTCCCCGTCCCCTCCGTTGCCGTTCCCTCCGTTCCCGTTCCCTCCGTTCCCGTTTCCTCCGTCCCCTCTGTTTGCTATCATCGTCTGATGAAGACCGCCTTGTTCCTCTCCTGCGCCCTGCTGCTGGCGCCCTCGTTGTCTCTCGCTGCGGAACAGACCTGGACCGGAAAAATCAGCGACAGCGCCTGCGGCGCCAAGCACGAAGAGGCCGCCGAGGGTGAGGGGGTGATGCCGGATCGCGAATGCACGCAGGCGTGCATCCGCGGCGGCTCGAAGTACGTGCTGGTCGTCGGCGGCAAGGTGCTGCAGATCGCGAATCAGGAGAACAAGGATCTGGCGACCCACGCCGGCCACCTGGTGAAGGTCACCGGCGAGCTGAACGGCAGCGCGATTACGGCGTCGACGATCGAAATGGCGCGCTGAGGATTCAGAACTCAGAACTCAGAACTGAGAATTCAGAACTCAGAATTCAGAATTCGTACGCTGCGCCTTGTGCCTGGAGCCGAGGCGCAGGACGCCGAACACCAGCCAGTAGAGTCCCGCCGCCGCCACCATCAGCATCATCCAGCGCAGCGCGCCGGCCAGGAACGCGGCGTCAATCGCCGGCCAGGTGAAGGTGAACCTGCGCAGCAGCTCCCACCGCTCCGCCATCCAGTGCCACGCCGTGTGCGCGATGATCGCCGACAGCAGAATCGTCCCCGTCCGCTCGGCGACGACGTAGCGGAACAGCAGCCCGAGCACCGGAATCAGGATCGCGAGCACCAGCAGCTGGCCGAGCTCGACGCCGATGTTGAACGACAGCAGCGACGCCAGCAGGTGCGACCCGGCGAACTGCAGCGTCTGCCGCAGCGCGAACGAAAATCCGAAGCCGTGGACCAGCCCGAACCCGAACGTCACCAGCCAGCGGCGCTTCAGGGCACGACCGGAAGAAACCGCGGAGCCCGCCGAGAGCGCAGAGGGATACCCAGAGAAAACATCGTCGCTCTGCGAGCCTTGCGGTTTCTGCGATTCTTTCTTTTCGGTCGCGAAGACGATGTTCTCGAGCGCCATGTAGACGATCGACGTCGCGATCAGCGTTTCGATCAGCGGCGGGAACCAGAGCGCGTCGGGGGCGAGATTGTAGGCCGAGGCGATCAGCGTGATCGAATGCGCCACGGTGAACGCAGTCACGACCGCCACCAGGGAACGGAAGCGGCGGAATGGAATCACCAGGCAGAAGAGGAACAGCAGGTGATCGGTGCCGTCGAGGATGTGGAAGAACCCCAGCTTGACGAACTGCAGCGCCGCCTGGTGCCACGTCGGATCGAGCTGCACCAGCCCAGGGTCGCCCAGGAACTCGAAGCCGCGCACCGCGCCGCCCGGCGGCAGGAAGCGGAGCACGGTCAGCGTCCGGATACCGAGCCGCGCGAAGCGCGGGTCGATCGAGAAGCGCGACTGGTCGGAGTGGATCGGGTACTCGAACAGGATGTCGAGCAGCCCCTGGCTCCAGAAGAACTCGGTCGTCTCCGGCAGACCCGGACCGGTGAGGTGAGCGAGCGCTTCGTCGTACGAGGCAAACGACCTGTCCGACTGCAGCGCGGCGCGTACCGAGACGACGCGCGGGGTTGGGAGCGTGTCGCCGTTCTCGTAGACGTCGAGGTAGTCGGAGACCCACAGCGTCGCGGCGTCGCGCAGCGTGGCGTCGGCGCGCGTCAGGTCGAGCAGGTCGGTGTTTCTGCTGCCGCGCGGCTTGGGATAATCCATGTCGCGCATCGCCTGCAGCGGGACGCGGACGAGCAGCCGGAGCCGCTGCCCCTCGGGCTTGAGCAGCGTCTGGATGGTGACGTCGTTGGGGATGTCGTGGGCCGCGGGGGCGGCGACCCACACCGCCACAAACAGCGCCGCCAGCAGGGTCGCCACGCTCATGGCGGACGGCTGATGGCTGATGGCGATGGACAATCGCCGCAATCGGCCATAACCACCAGCTATGAGCGATGAGCCATTGATGCGTT
Source organism: Acidobacteriota bacterium (assembly GCA_025463215.1). Classification (GTDB taxonomy): domain Bacteria; phylum Acidobacteriota; class Vicinamibacteria; order Vicinamibacterales; family CAVVIG01; genus CAVQFC01. The sequence goes on from JAOBWF010000350.1 coordinate 6,871, forward strand.
GTTTTGCCACGAGTGGGTAGTATACTTTCGCGTCTCTGATGGAGGACCTGATATGAAGCGTAACGTCGCGATAGGAACCGGTTTGGTGGCGCTGCTTGTTGCGCTCGGCCTCACGCAGAGCGTGCTGCAGCGGACGGCCGCGGCTCAGGCCAAGGGCGGCGTCCAGGCGCCGCGGTTCGAAGTCGATCCGATGTGGCCCAAGCCGCTGCCCAACCACTGGATCTACGGGAACGTGATCGGCGTCGGCATCGACAGCAAGGATCACGTCTACATCATCCACCGTGGCGCCGGCTCGCTCGAGGCGAAGGAAGTCTACGCCACGACCAATCCGCCGAGCTCCGAATGCTGCGTCCCGGCGCCGCCGGTCGTCGAGTTCGACGCCGACGGTAATTTCGTCCGCGCGTGGGGCGGTCCGGGCCAGGGCTACGAGTGGCCCGACTCGAATCACGGCATCACGCCCGACACCAAGGGCAACCTGTTCATCGGCGGCAACGGTCCGCAGGACGGCCAGATCCTGAAGTTCACGCAGGACGGCAAGTTCGTCAAGCAGTTCGGCTTCTCCTACGCGAGCGCCGGCAGCAACGACATGTTCGCGTTCAACAAGGTCGCGAAGGTGTCGCTCGACGAGAGCGTCAACGAGGCCTACGTCGCGGACGGCTACGGCAACAAGCGCGTCGCCGTCATCGACATGGACAGCGGCAAGATCAAGCGCTACTGGGGCGCCTACGGCAACAAGCCGGACGACACCAACCTGGGGAACTACAACCCGGAGGCGCCGCTGGCGCAGCAGTTCCGCAACCCGGTGCACTGCGCGGAGCCGACCAAGGACGGCTTCGTGTACGTGTGCGATCGCGTCAACGACCGCATCCAGGTGTTCACCAAGGACGGCAAGTTCGTGAAGGAGACCCAGGTCGCGAAAACGACCAAGGGGGACGGCTCGGTGTGGGACATCGCCTTCTCGAAGGACGCGGCGCAGAAGTACTTCTATCTCGCCGACGGCGCCAACGAGAAGATCCACGTGTTCGATCGCCAGTCGCTCACCGAGCTCACCAGCTTCGGCGACGGCGGCCGTCAGCCCGGCCAGTTCTACGCCGTGCACAGCATTGCGACCGACTCGAAGGGCAACGTCTACACGACCGAGACGTATCGCGGCCAGCGTTTGCAAAAGTTTGTCTACAAGGGTCTCGCGCCGGTGACCAAGCCGAACCAGGGCACCGTGTGGCCGACCAAGACGGCCACTCACTGAACGCTCCGCTCGCTCGTCATGGCTAAGGGCTAAGGCTGATGGCTACGGGGTTGATGGTTTCGTCCATCGACCCTAGCCATTAGCCGACCGCCATCAGCCATCCTCCCGCGTTATACTCCCCTCCGACATTCATGTCGTATCAGAGGGAACATCCATGAAGCGTGCTGTTTGCATCGGTGCGAGCCTGTTCGCACTCGCGACCGCGGCGGGGCTCGACCGGTCCACGTTCGTGACGCTCGCCGCTCAGGCGAAAGCCACGGCGCCGACCGTCGTCGTCGATCCGCTGTGGCCGAAACCATTTCCGCAGAAAAAGGCGTGGATCCTCGGGTCGGTCACCGGCGTTACCGTCGACGGCCAGGACCGCGTCTGGGTCGTGCACCGCGGCGTCGATTCGCTGCAGACGAACGAGAAGGGGCCGGCGCTCGAACCGTGGGCGAGCTCGTGCTGCTTCGCCGCGCCGCAGATTCTCGCGTTCGACGCGGCCGGCAATCTCGTCACGAACTGGGAACCGAAGACCGGCACCGGCTACGACTGGCCGCACGATCCGGCCGGCATCGCGGTCGACGCCGGCGGCAACGTGTGGGTCGCCGGCGGCCTGCCGCCTTCGTCGCTGCCCGCAGCGCGCGGGCGCGGTCCCGCACCCGCCGCGGCGGGTGACGCCGCCGGACGCGGCCGCGGCGCCGCTCCCGCCGCCGCGGCACCACCCGCCGACGCGCAGGTCCTGAAGTTCGACAAGACCGGCAAGTTCGTCCTGCAGATCGGCAAGGCGGGCAAGAGCGAAGGCAGCGACAGCACGACCGGCCTCAACAAGCCGGCCGGCGTCGCGGTCGATTCCGCCGCCAACGAGGTCTACGTCGCCGACGGCTTCGCCAATCACCGCATCGCGGTGTTCGACGCGACCACCGGCGCCTTCAAGCGCAGCTGGGGCGCCTATGGCGAGAAGCCGACCGACACCGATCCGGGGGCCTACGATCCCAACGGCGCGGCGTCGAAGCAGTTCCACACCGTGAGCTGCGTCAAGATCGCCAAGGACGGCATGGTCTACGTCTGCGATCGGCAGAACGATCGCATCCAGGTGTTCCAGAAGGACGGCAAGTTCGTGAAGGAAGCGTTCGTCTCGAAGACGACGACCGGCGACGGCTCGGTGTGGGACGTCGCGTTCTCGCCCGACCAGAAGGTGCTGTTCGTCGCCGACGGCCACGACAAGAAAATCTGGATGCTGGACCGGATGTCGCTCGAGACCATCGGCAGCTTCGGCGACGGTGGCCGCTACCCGGGCCGCTTTTACGGCGTCGGCAGCGTCGCGGTGGACTCGAAAGGCAACGTCTACACCGGCGAAACCTACGACGGCAAGCGCGTCCAGAAATTCGTCAAGAGGTAGCGGAGGTGTACGGAGGCAACGGATTCAACACGGAGAAACGGAGAAACGGAGAAAGAAACGGAGAAGAAAATGTTTTTCTTTGCTGTTCGTCCTCCGTTACTCCGTTGCTCCGTGTTGATCCCGTGACCTCCGTCCCCTCCGTTTCCAAGTGAGGCATCTATGAAAAAGAATCTCTTCATCGGTTCCACCCTCGCCGCGCTGCTGCTCGCGCTCGGCGCCGGCCAGGGCCTGCTCGAGAAGCAGGCGGACGCGCAGGCCAAGAGCGACAAGATCATGGTCCCGCGCTTCGAAGTCGATCCGACGTTCCCGAAGCCGCTGCCCAACCACTGGTATCAGGGCATGTCGATCGGCGTCGGCGTCGATGCCAACGATCACGTCTGGATCGTCCATCGCCCCGACAGCGTCAATGCCAACGAGGCCGCGGAAGACGCCAAGACCGGCGCGTGCTGCCAGAAGGCGCCGCCGATTCTCGAGTTCCTGCAGGACGGCACGCTGGCGCGCCATTGGGGCGGCCAGGACGGCGACGGGTATCAGTGGCCCGGCTCGAACCACGGCATCACCATCGATCACAAGGGGAACGTGTGGATCGGCGGCAACGGCCAGGGCGACGGCATGGTCCTGAAGTTCACGCAGGACGGCAAGTTCCTGATGCAGGTCGGCAAGAAGGGCGTGCCGATCGACAGCAACAGCACCGAGCACTTCGGCATGGTCGCCAAGATCTCGATCGACAAGAAGGAGAACGAGGCCTACATCTCCGACGGCTACGGCAACAAGCGCGTGGTCGTGCTCGACGCCGATACCGGCAAGTTCAAGCGCTACTGGGGCGCCTATGGCAACAAGCCGGACGACACCAATCTCGGACGCTACAACCCGGACGCGCCGGTCGCGCAGCAGTTCCGCACGCCGGTGCACTGCGCCGAGATGTCCGTCGACCGCTTCGTCTACGTCTGCGATCGCGTCAACGATCGGATCCAGGTATTCACGCCGGACGGCAAGTTCGTCAAGGAGGCGTGGGTCTCGAAGCGGACGCTCGGCGACGGCTCGACCTGGGACATCGCGTTCTCGAACGATCCGCAGCAGAAGTTCATCTACCTGGCGGACGGCAAGGACGAGAAGGTGTGGATCCTCGATCGCCAGTCGCTCGAGATCCTCACGAGCTTCGGCGACGGCGGCAAGATGCCCGGCCAGTTCTACGCCGTGCACAGCATCGCCACCGACTCGAAGGGCAACATCTACACCACGGAAACCTACGACGGCCGCCGCCTGCAGCGCTTCCTCTACAAAGGGATGCAGAGCGTGACCAAGGGCGAGGATCAGGGGACGGTGTGGCCGAAGACGGGCACGAAATAACTTAGAACTCAAAACTGAGAACTGAGAACTTGGAACGTCGGTTCTGAGTTCTCAGTTCTCAGTTCTAAGTTCTTGAGTGTCATGCCGCTGACCCGCCGCGATTTCCTGTCCGCGGCTCTGCTTCTCCCGGTACTGGCGAGGCAGCGCGCGACCGAGCGCTTCATTCGCGTGCTGCGGTTTGGTCCCCCCGGCGGCGAAGCGGCGCCACCATTCGGCCGTCTGCTCGGCGAGGGTCTCGACGCCAGGCTCTTCACCGACCTCTCGCAGCTCGGCGCCGCACCTCGCACCGCGCCCGACGCACCTCGCACCTCGCCCGACGCACCTCGCACCGCGGCCGCCGCACCTCGCACCTCGCACGACGCACCTCGTACCTCGCCCGACCCACTCCGCACCTCGTCGGAAGAATTTTTCGTGCGCACGGCGTTCCCGCGCACGCTCGCGCGGACCGATCCGTGGCCGATCCGCATCGGCGGCCTGGTGCAGTCGCCGGTCGATCTCACCCTGCGCGATCTCAAGCCGTTGGTGACCACCGGCGGCCGCTATCTGCTGGAGTGCTCCGGCAACAGCGACCCGAGCAACTTCGGGTTGATCAGCGCCGCCGACTGGGACGGTGTGCCGCTCGCGGCCGTCCTCGGTCGCGCGAGGCCGTCGGCGGCCTCCTATCGCATCGCGGTGTCAGGCGTGGACGAAGAGGGGGCCGCGCCGCGGACATCGGTTCCCGGCGCCAGCTGGATCTTCTCGCGCGACGATCTGCAGCACGCGCTGCTGGCGACGCGCATGAACGGCGCGCCGCTGCCGCGCGACCACGGCTTCCCCGTCCGGCTGATCGTCCCCGGCTGGTACGGCTGCACCTGCATCAAGTGGGTCGATCGCATCGATCTGGTCGCCGACGAAGCGCCGGCGACGACCCAGATGCAGGAGTTCGCGGCGAGAACGCATCAGAACCTCTCGCAGCTGCGAACCAACGATCCGCCGCTCGCCCGCGACTTCATTCCGGCGGCGATCGACACCGCCGCGATGCCGGTGCGCGTCGAGCAATGGACCGTCGGCGGCCGCGTCGAGTACCGCATCACCGGGATCATCTGGGGCGGCTCGACGCCGACCAACGCCCTGTCGATCCGCTTCAAGGCCAATCAGCCCTGGGCCCGCGTCGACAATTGCCCGCTGCCCACGACGACGCTGACCTGGAGTGTGTGGACGCACACCTGGCGCCCCGACGGGCCCGGCCGCTACCAGATCGTCCTGCGCGTCGATGACCCGTCGATCCGGACACGACGGCTGGACCTGTTCTTCTACGTCCGCGAGGTCGAGATCGACGACGTCTGATGGGAAGTGAGAAGGAAGAAGTTAGAAGGAAGCTAACGTTTATCGAGCAAGCGCGCGCATCTCGGCGAGCTCCGGGCGGTCCTTGTCGGCAAGATGCCAGGCGGCGAGGAAGTCCTTCGCCGCCTTGACCGCGTCCGCCCGCGGGCCGGCGACGCTGGCCGCTCTGGCGAGGCCGAGCAGTGACGCGGCGCGTCCCGGCGTGCGCGCGAGCGCGGCCTTGAACTGGGTCACCGCGGCGGCGGCGTCGCCGGTGCCGAGCAGGATCTCGCCGTACAGCTCCGCGGCGGGCTTGATCGGATAGGGGCGCGCCACCGGTCTCGGCCGCGCGGCCTCGAGCTGAGCGGCGCGCGCGAACGCCGCCAGCGCGCCGGCGCGATCGTTGCGACCGAGCTTGATCAGTCCGTCGATCTGCACCGCCATGATCTGCGCGACCTCGCGGGCGTCGCGATCGGGAATCGTCTTGCCCGCGTTCGTCAGCTGTTCGAACGCCGCCGCGGCGCGCCCCGGATCGCGGAGCGGAATACTCGCCATGCCGAGGGCGAACAGCTCGTCGATGTTGTCGAAGCTCCCCTGCCCCTTCATCGGCGCCCAGTCGCCGCTCTCGACCACCTGCCGCGCCTTCATCGAGGCGAGCTCGCTCTTCAGCGACGTCTCGCCGTAGCCTTTGCCGATCTCGCTTTCGAAGTGGTGAGCAGGGTTGTTGGGGTGATCGGGGTGCTGCGGGTGCTCAGGGTTCTCGGGGTGCTGTCGGTTCTCGGGGTGCTGCGGGTTCTCGGGGTGCTGGCGGTTCTCGGGGTGCTGAGAGATCTCAGGGTTCTCGGGGTGCTGACGGTTCTCGGGGTGCTGCGCGTTCTCGAGGTGCTGCGGGTTCTCGAGGTGCTGCGGGTTCTCGGGGTGCTGAGAGATCTCAGGGTTCTCGGGGTGCTGACGGTTCTCGGGGTGCTCAGGGTTCTCAGGGTGCTGCGGGTTCTCGGGGTGCTGCGGGTTCTCGGGGTGCTCGGCGTTCGCGCCTCGAGCACCTGAAATCCGAGCACCTTGAGCACCTTGAGAACCTTGAGCACCTCCAGCACCCTGAGCACCTCCAGCACCCTGAGCACCCTGAGCACCTCCAGCCCCCAGAGAACCCCGAGCACCTCCAGCACCCTGAGAACCCCGAGCACCTCCAGCACCCTGAGAACCCTGAGAACCCTGAGAACCGATCGCCGCTTCCACCGTCCGCATCGTGCCGCGTGCCTTCGCGAACCGCCCCTGCT
>JAOBWF010000371.1 GCA_025463215.1 Acidobacteriota bacterium
GACGGCATAAGCAGCAGGCCTCACACGCCTGCCGCGCGTGTGTTCTCCGGGGATGATGAGCGTGGGTGGTTGCCGACCGGGTCAGGCCGTATGGCCGCCGCGGCGGCCGCGGCGCCGGCGCCGCCGGCGCTTCTTGTGCAGCATGTCGGCCGCGGCCGGCGTCGCCGCATCGTCGTCACCGCTGTCGTCCGACCCCGGTTCTGGCGCGCCGCCCTCGTCGATGATCCCCATCCAGTGCTCGACCACCTCCGGCGAGTCGCCGTGGATCTCCATCCACGTCAGCGCCTCGCGGAAGATGCCGCGGTGCGCGAGCGATCGCTGGGCGCGTTCGCTCGCGGTCAGATCGCGCAGGCGGCGCTGCAGGCTGATGATCTGCCGCAGCCGCTCGACGTCGCGGCGCGCGAGCGGCAGATCGCCCAGGCGCGGGCCCGGCGGGTAGCGCGGCTTCCTCGACCGGCCACCGCCGGCGTCCTCGTCGTCGCCGCCCGAGGCGTGAGACGTGCGCGGCGGGTGCAGCGAGATCCCGAGCGGCACGAGCAGGCTGCCGAGCAGGATCGCGTTCGACATGGTGTCGGGCGTCGCCTCGAACTGGCGGCGGTACTCGTCGATCGCGGCGAGGGAGCGCCACAGCGGCTCGGTGGCGCCCTTGTGCAGCTCGATCGAGATCGGCTCGAGCAGGCCGACGTCGGCAAGCTGACGGAACGCCTTCTCGGCCGAGCCGGCGCGCAGAATCTTGTAGTACTCCTCGAGCAGCCGCGGCTGCGAGCTCTTGGCGATCTCACGGCGATGCCGGCGGATCGCCTGGAGCAGCGACGGCTCGATGGCGAAATCGAGCCGCGCCGCGATCGCGATCGCGCGGATCATGCGGACGGGATCCTCGTTGAGCCGGACGTCCGGATTGCCAATCGATCGGACCAGCCCGGCGCGCAGATCCTCGAGGCCGCCGACAAAGTCGATGATCGAGAACGTGGCGATGTCGTAGGCGAGCGCGTTGATGGTGAAGTCGCGGCGGAAGGCGTCCTCTTCCGGCGTCCCGAACGTGTTGTCGTGATGAATCAGCTGTTCGCCTTCCGGCGTTGTCGGATCCGGCGCGGGGACGCCGTCCTGCACCACTTCCTCGCCGGCGGCGACCTGGCGCCGGAACGTCGCGACCTCGATCACCTTCTGGCCGAACTTGACGTGGGCGAGGCGGAACCGGCGGCCGATGATCCAGCAGTTCCGGAACAGCTTCTTGACCTGGTACGGGTGCGCCGAGGTGCCGATGTCGAAGTCTTTCGGCCGGCGCGCGAGCAGCAGATCGCGGACGCTGCCGCCGACGAGATACGCGGTGTAGTCGGCCTGGCGCAGCCGATACAGCACCTTCAACGCATCCGGATCGATGTCGCGTCGGGAGATCGGGTGCTCCTCTCGCGGAACGATCCTCGGTTCGGGCATCGAGCGGCATTGTACCAAAACCGTCGTGAAAGCTAACTAAGCCGTTGATGCCCAATGACTTAGGCTTGAATTTCGGCTGTGTTACCATCGGAGGGATGCCTCGCCTTGCCGCCTCGGCGGCCCTGATGCTGGCGTTCGTGATCCCGCTGCGTGCGGCGGACGACCCGTTGTCGCATGCCCGCCTGCTCTACAACCAGGGGCAGTTCGAGGCGGCGGTCAACGCCGCCGAGCAGGCGCGCCTGACGCCGGCGCGCGCTGACGCCGCCGATCTCGTCGCGGCGCGCGCGTATCTCGAGCGCTTTCGTGCGAGCGCGGTGTCCGGCGACCTGGTGAACGCGCGCGAGCGGCTGCGCCGCCTCGATCCGCAGCGCTTTCCCGCGCGTGAACGGGCCGAGTACATTGTCGGCCTCGGCGAGGCGCTGTATTTCGAAGGCGCCTTCGGCGCCGCAGCCGGCGTGCTCGATCCGATCGTCCACAACCACGATCAGCTGACGGGCGATGCGCGCGAGCGTGTGCTCGACTGGTGGGCGAGCGCGCTCGATCGCGATGCCAAGCCGCGCCCCGAAATGGATCGCCAGGGCGTCTATCAGCGCATCCGCGCGCGGATGGACGACGAGCTCGCGGTGCATGCCGGCAGCGGGACGGCGGCGTACTGGCTGGCGGCGGCGGCGCGGGCGCAGGGGGATGTGCAGGCGGCGTGGGACGCGGCGCAGGCGGCATGGGTGCGCGCGCCGCTGATGCCGGATCGCGGCATCGCGCTGCGCGCCGATCTCGATCGTCTGGTGCTGCGCGCGATCGTGCCAGACCGCGCCAAGGCGACCGCGCAGACGCCCGAGAGCCTGCGTCAGCAGTGGGAGTCGTTCAAGGAGCGCTGGGTCAAGCCTTAGCGTCTTTCCAGTTTCCTCCGACGCCGACGTCGACCGTCAGCGGCACGTTCATCACCGCGGCGCCTTCCATCTTCTCGCGCACGAGCGCGCTGAATTCGTCCGCCCGCCCCTGCGGCACTTCGAACAGCAATTCGTCGTGGACCGTGAGGATCATCCGCGCCTCGGGATGCGGCAGCAGTGCGGCATGGACGTCGATCATCGCGCGCTTGAGGATGTCGGCGGCGCTGCCCTGGATCGGCATGTTGACCGCTTCGCGCTCCGCCGCGGCGCGGCGCTGGAAGTCGCGGCTGTTCAGCTCCGGCACCAGCCGCCTCCGCCCGAACATCGTCTTGACGACGCCGGTGGCGCGCGCCTCTTCGAGGGTGCGATCGATGAAGGCGCGGACCCGCGGAAAGCCGGCGAAGTAGGCGTCGATGAACTCCTGCGCCGCCTGCTGCGTGACGCCGATGTCCTTCGCCAGCGTGAACGCGCCCTTGCCGTAGAGCAGCGCGTAGTTGACCATCTTGGCGATGCTGCGCAGCTGATGGGGATCTTTGCCGCTGTCGCCGCCGAAAATCTTGACCGCGGTCCGCTCGTGGAAGTCGACGCCGTCACGGAACGCGTCGACCAGGACCGGCTCCTCGGAAAGGTGGGCGAGCACGCGGAACTCGATCTGCGAGTAGTCGGCCGAGATCAGGACGTGGCCCGGATCGGCGATGAAGGCGCGCCGGATTTCGCGGCCGAGCGGCGTCCGGATCGGGATGTTCTGCAGGTTGGGATCGCTGCTGCTCAAGCGGCCGGTCGACGCCACCGCCTGGTTGAAGCAGGTGTGAACCCGGCCGGTTTCGGGGTGCACGAGCTGTGGCAGCGCGTCGATGTAGGTGCCCTTCAGCTTCATCAGCTGACGCCACTCGAGGATCTGGCGCGGGATGTCGTGCGTCAGCGCGAGCTCCTCGAGCACTTCGACCGCGGTCGACGGCGCCTTCGACGTCCCGGTCCGCTTCAGCACCGGCAGCTGCAGCTTGTCGAACAGCACGTCGGCGAGCTGCTTGGGCGAGTTGATGTTGAACTCGCCGCCGGCCATCGCGAAGATGGTCGCCGAGCGCTGCGCCAGTTCCTGGTCGACGTTCTTCGACTGTGCCGCGAGCGCGTCGATGTCGATCCGGATGCCGGCGCGCTCGATCGCCATCAGCACCGGGACCAGCGGCAGCTCCAGGGTCGCGTAGACGCCGCTCAGCTCCTCCTTCGCGAGCAGCGCGCGCAGCGTCGGCGTCAGCTGACCGACGAGGTCGGCCCGCTCGCAGGCGTAGACGACGGCGGCGTCGACCGGGACCTGCGCCAGCGAGATCGCCTTGGCGCCGCGGCCGCACACGTCTTCCGTGGACAGCGCCTTGTAGCTGGTGTGCTCGAGCGCGAGATCCTCGATCAGGTGCGCGGAGCGCGTCGCGTCGAGCAGGTAGCTGGCGAGCATCGTGTCGACGTCGAGGCCGCGCAGGGTGATGCCGTGACGCGCCAGGATGATCGCGTCGAACTTCAGGTCGTGCCCTTCTTTTTTCAGCGCCTCGTCTTCGAGAATCGGGCGCAGCACGTCGAGCGCGGTCTGCAGCGGCAGGCACGGCGTGTTGTCGAGCGAGCGATGGCCGGTCGGCACGTAGTCGGCGTCGCGCGGCGCCGCCGAAAACGACAGGCCGACGATCGAGGCGCGCATCGCGGTGCCGCCGTCCGGCAGGACGCGGAACGCGAACCGCCCGGCCGCCCGCAGCCGCTCCGCCAGTGCGCGCGCATCCTCTTCGCTGTTGACGATCCGGTAGGTCTTGGCGATCGTGTCGGCGGTCGGCGCGTACTCCTTCGCGAGCGCCCGGAACCCGAGCTCGTTGAAAATCGCGAACGCCGCGTCCCGCGACCCGGCGCGGTAGCGCAGCTCCTCGGCGACGAAGTCGACCGGCACGTCGGTGCGGATGCGGGCGAGCTCGCGGCTCTGCCGCGCTGCCGCCATGTGGCCGAGCAGCCCTTCGCGGTAGCGTTTGTTCTTCACTTCCGCGGCGTGCGCGAGCAGATTCTCGAGCGAGCCGTACTGGACGATCAGCTCGCGCGCGCCTTTCTCGCCGACCCCGGGCACGCCCTTGATGTTGTCGATGGTGTCGCCCATCAGCGCCAGCACGTCGACGACGTGATCGGGGCCGACGCCGAATTTTTCCTTCACGCCGTCGACGTCGTACCAAGTGCCTTCGTCGCGCGGGTTGTAGACGCGGATGTTGCCGCCGACCAGCTGATAGAAGTCCTTGTCCATGGTGACAATCGCCACCTCGAAGCCGGCCGCCGCCGCCTTGATCGCCAGCGTTCCGATCACATCGTCGGCCTCATAGCGCTCCGAGGTGAGGATCGGCACTCCGAGCGCTTCGCAGGCGGCGTGCACCATCGGGATCTGCTGCGCGAGCTCACCCGGCATCGGGGCGCGGTTGGCTTTGTAGTCGTCGACCAGATCGTCGCGGAAGGTGCGGCCGGGCAGATCGAACGAGGCCGCGATGAACTCCGGCTTGTGCTCGTTGAGCAGCTTGCGGAGCATGTTGACGAAGATGTAGACCGCGTTGGTCGGCGTGCCCTGCGCGTTGCGCAGCAGCCCGCCCTCCGCGGTGCGCACGGGCGCGTGGAACGCGCGGTACATCTGCGAGCTGCCGTCGATCAGATAGAGCACAATTTTTTACTATATCATCTGAAAACAGATGCTTGGCGCGGCGCGACGGCAGGTTCTTCTTCGCGGGTTGTGCGCGCTGTGCGCGCTCGTCGTCAGCGCGTGCGGCGGTTCGAGCGCGCTGTTCCGGCAATACGAATACGAGGAAGAGGTCTACCTCTCGCTCGACGGATCCGCGACCGTCTACGTCAACAGCTCGCTGCAGGCGCTCAACGCGCTGCGCGGCACCGCGTTCGACACGACTCCCGCCGCGCGCGTCGACACCGCGGCGATCCGCGCCTACTTCACCAGCCCGGTGACGCGCGTCGTCCGCGTCAGCCAGTCGCGTCGCAACGGCCGCCGCTTCGTGCACGTCCGGCTCGACGTCGACGACATCCGCAAGCTCGGCGACGCGGCGCCGTTCGCGTGGTCGACGTACCAGTTCACGCGCGACGGCGACATGTTCAAGTACCTGCAGACCGTCAGCGCGCCGGCGGGGAAGGACCCCGGCAACGCCGGCTGGAACGGCAGCGAGATCGTGGCGTTCCGCCTGCATCTGCCGAGCAAGATCCGGTATCACAACACCAGGCGCGACGTCGGCCGCGGCAACATCCTGGTGTGGGAACAGCCGCTCGCCGATCGGCTGCGCAACGTGCCGATCGTGTACGCGGAAAAAGGCGCCGACGGCGTGCTCGACGCGCGGATGGACGCACAGTCCATCCTCTACACCACGCTGTGGCTGTTCGGCCTGACGTTCGCAACCGTGGCGATCGTCTTCTGCGGTGTGATCTGGTGGGTGATGCGGCGGGGACGCGGCACAGCCACTGCCGCAATCGAGTGATCCGGTGATCGGGTCATCGAGTGATCGGGTCATCGGGGGATGGATTCGCCGATTCCCAATCACCCGATGACCCGATCGACGGACTTAGAAGCGGACCCCCAGCGCCATGCGGAACAGCCGGCCGCCGTTGGTGCCCGGAATCGGCTGGATGTATTGGTTGTCCTGCGTCGCCTTGCCGAAGTTCGTGCCCTGGATGTACCCGGTCGGCAGGCCGTTGGCATCCTTCGGGCTGTTCGGATCAGCCGTGACGGTCGTGTCCCACTTGATCAACTTGTCGTTGTTGAGCAGGTTGTAGAACTCGACCTTGAGCCACGGCTTTGCCGTCTTCCAGACCGGAATCGAGTACGTCGCGGCGAGGTCCACCGCGCCGTAGCCGGCGAATTCGCCGGCGCCGCGCGCACCGAAGAACAGGTTGTACGACGTGTTGGCGTTGATGTTGTTCGCCGGATAACCCGGATTTCGTGCGAGCTCGATCGGCGTCAGCGCCACCGACGCCGCGATGTAGCTGAATACCTGGGCGGAATCGAGGCGCCAGATCGGCGACAGATCCACCGCGCCGAAGCGGCCGAGGCGTTGCGTGTAGGTGCCGTACACGCGCACCTTGTGCTTCTGGTAGTCGGCCAGCCGTCCCTCGGGCAGATACCGATCCAGCGCCGGCCCGATGATCTCCGGGTAGTCGCCGAGCGGCGACGACAGCCCCGGCTGGTTCGCGGCCTCGGCGTTCGAGTTGCCGTCGTTCTTCAGCTGCACGGTGTAGTGCGCGCCGATGCTCGCGATGCTGCTGAAGCGGTAGGCGCTCTGGAGCACGATCGCCTGGTACTGGCGATCGATGCCGCTGTTGTTGTCGTAGATCACCTTGGTCAGGTTGCCGATGTTCGCGCCGTTGCGATTGACGTTGACCAGGCCGTTCGCCAGCTGAATCTCGTCCTCGACGAAGTCGTACCACTTGCGGAACTGGTAGGTCGCCTTCGCGAACCCGCGCCGGCCCAGCTCGCGGCCGACGCTGGTCGTGAATTCGCGCACGGTCGGCGAGTGCAGGCCTGGGGCGACGAAGATGTTCGCGGTCGGGAACGACGCGTTGATGATCGTCGTGTAGTTCGCCGGGTTCAGCCCCGGCGCGAAGTCGCGTCCCTGGCCGGCGGGGCCCGTGTAGCCGTAGGTGATCAGGCTCGGGTTGCCGACGTCGGTGTTCGACGCGAACTGCGCTTCGCTGTACTTGCCGGCGTAATGGCCATAAGTCGCCTGCAGCACGGTACGGCCGTTGCCCTCGAGATCGTAGGTCAGCCCGAGCCGCGGCACGATCGTCGTCGTGTCGACGGTGACGATGTCGCCGGTGGCGTTGCTGCGCACCGCTTCGAAGCGCGTGCCGAGGTCGACGGTCAGGCGCGGCGTCGCCACCCAGCGATCCTGGAAGTAGAGTGACGAGGTGTTGATGTTGACGACGGCGCCGACCGTCGGCAGCCAGTTCTGGACGCGCGACACGCCCGGCGTGAACACCGGGATCGGCACGCCGCTGGCGTCGTACACCGGCTGGCCGTTGGCCTGCAGGTAGTCGGACTGGAACACGAAGTTGGTCGCGCTCTGCGAGTTGCCGCCGGTGCGCGTGCTGCGGTAGTACTCGCCGCCGCCCTTCAGATCGTGCGTCCCCGTCTTCTTCGTCGACAGCGTGTACGACAGGCTGCCGGTGAACTGATGGTTGTCGCGGTTCTCCGGATCGAGGGCGCTGAAGAATGGCGCGGCGTACAGCAGACCCGACTGGATGCCCGGCGTGATGCCGCGGGTCCGGAACGGCGATGCCGCAATCGCCGTGTTGGTGCCGCCCGCGCCGACGAACCCGAACTTCTTCTGTGAGTACTGCAGGGTCGCGAAGGCCTTGTTCATCACGACGCCGTTGTAGTTCGTGACGAACAGGCTGTTCGGCTGCGTCTCGTTGATCAGCACCGAGGGGTCGAGCGAGTTCGAATTCAGGCTGTAGCGGTTGTTCTGGGTCGTGCTGTTATTGGTGTAGTCGCCGGTGATCGTGTGTCCCATCGCCGGCGTGCCGGTGAACTTGATCTCGCCGCGCTTGTTGGAGTCGTGGCGCACGGCAGCCTGATTGCTGAGGATGAACGTCTGGTTGGTGTCGGTCGACTCGAGGCGCCCCGACGAGAAGAACCAGAGCCGGTCGCGCATGATCGGTCCGCCGAACGTCGCTTCCGACGACTTGCCGAGCAGATCCGGGTTCGTGATGTTCGCGGCCTGCTGCCGCGGCGTTTCCGCAATCCACTTCGGGTTGCTGAAGTTCTCGCGGAAGCTGCCGCCGAAGGTGTTGCCGCCGCTCTTGGTGATGACGTTGACGACGCCGCCGGAGAACCGGCCGTACTCGGCGGAGATGCCGCCGGTCAGGATGTTGGTCTGCTGAATGGCATCCTCGATGAACAGGTTGTTCGCGGTGCCGAACAGGTTGTCGTTGATGTCGACGCCGTTGACCATGAACACGTTGTCGAACGAGGTGGCGCCGGAGATGGCGAGCTGGCCGGCGTTCGACGTGTTGCTCGTCAGGCCGGGCGATAGATCGGCGATCTGATTCGGAACGCGGCCGACCGGCAATGCGTCGACCTCCGTCTTGGTATAAGCCTGGCTCAGCGTCGGCACGGTCAGCGCCGTCGGCTTCGGCGTGTCGCCGGTGACCATCACGGTCTCCGCCACGCCGGCCAGCGCCATCGTCTGCGGGACGTCGACCGTCCCGCCGACGTTGAGCTCGATGTTTTCTTTGGTCGCCGGCTTGAAGCTGGGCATCTCGAAGGTGACGGTGTACGTGCCCGCGGGAAGTCCCTTGATGAAATACACACCGTTCACGTCGCTCGTGGCCGAGCGCTGCCCCTGCAGCACGGCTGACGATGCGGTGACGGTGACACCCGGCAGTGACAGACCATCTGCCGACTGTACCGTTCCCGTGATCGTGCCGGTCTGGACCCCCTGCGCGCCCGCCGGAAATGCGGGTGCGAGTAGAGACAGCAGACCGAGTAAAACCAAAACACGCTTCATGTTGTTCTCCTTCACGCGGTCGCGAGACCAGTTCGCGTGCCACAATCGACCGGTGTTCGAAACCGACATGATAGTGCTAAATTCGTAACCTGGTTAAGGCTATCGGATCACTTTGAACGGATGTTCAGCGGCGTTTCGATGTGATCCAAATTCCAGAACATCGTCGTTCATCATTTTGAATTCAGACGCAGCGCTAGAATACGAATGATGCGCCGGCTCACGCTGATCGTCGTCGCCGTCTTGCTGCTGCCGCCGCGTGCCGGCGTGCATGCCGCGCCGCCGACCCCGGTCATCCTCGAGCTGTTCACGTCGGAAGGGTGCGCGGATTGTCCGCCGGCCGATACGCTGCTCGACGCCCTCGTCGCATCGCAGCCGATCGCGGGGGCCGAGATCATCGCGCTCGGGCAGCACGTCGACTATTGGGATGGCCTCGGCTGGAAGGATCGTTTCTCGTCCGCGGCGCTGACCAAACGGCAGCAGCTGTACCAAACGCGATTCAACCGCGAAAGCATCTACACACCGCAGATGGTGGTGGACGGCCGGTCGGAGTTCGTCGGCAGCGACGCCAACGCCGCGCGCCACGCGGTCGCGAAAACGGTGACGGCCGCGCACGGTGTCGTCAGCATCGAGGTCGATGGCACCCGGGTCGGCGTCGCCGTTTCCGACCTCCCTCGCGTCGGCCGCGGCGATCGCGCGGACATCATCGTCGCGGTGACGGAGAGCGGCCTGACCACGAATGTGAAGCGCGGCGAGAATCACGGCAAGACGTTGACGCACGCGCCGGTCGTGCGCTATCTCGCGACCATCGGCACGATTGCGGCCGATGGGGCGACGAGTGGATCGGCGCACGTCGATATCCCGCTCGATTCCGCCTGGCGGCGCGATCGTCTCGCCGTCGTCGCTTTCGTCCAGGAGCTTCGCGGCCGCACCATCCTCGCCGCCGCGTCGGTTCCGCTCGAGAACGCCCACCCGTGAAGGAGCATCCGTACTGGTGGGACACTGTCCCTCGCGGAACTGAGAACTCACTGCCCGGAACTCAGAACGTGCCGTCTCGTGCCGACGTCGTGATTGTCGGTGCGGGGTATACCGGTCTGTCGGCGGCGCGGCAGCTGGCGCGGGCAGGGGCGTCGGTCGCGGTGATCGAGCGCGAGCAGGTCGGCTGGGGCGCGAGCTCGCGCAACGGCGGCCAGGTGCTCACCGGCATGAAGCTCGAGGCCGCCGCACTCGTCGACCGATTTGGCGACGCGCGTGCGCGGCAGCTGTTCGACCTGGCGTCGACCGCGATCGATCGTCTCGAGCGGCTGATCGCGGAGGAGGCGATCGAGTGCGAGTACGAGCAGGTCGGCCACCTGTGCGCCGCCTTCAAGCCGTCGCACTTCGACGCGTTCCACCGCGAACAGGAGCTGCTCGCGCGCGTCTTCGACCATCCGGTCCGCGTGGTGCCGCGGCCGGACCAGCGGACCGAGATCGGCAGCGACGCCTACCACGGCGTCCTCGTCGACGACCGCAGCGGCGCGCTCAATCCCGCCGAGTACGTGCGCGGGCTGGCCGACGCCGCCATCCGCGCCGGGGCGACGATCACGACCGGCGTCGGCGTCACGCGGATCCAGCGTCAGCCGGCCGGGTGGCGGATACAGACGACGGCCGGCGAACTGGACGCGCGCGACGTGCTGCTCGCCGGCAACGGCTACACCGACGCGGCGTCGCCCGCTTTGCAGCGCCGGTTCGTGCCGATCGGCAGCTACATCATCGCCACCGAGCCGCTCGACGCCGATGTGGCGGCGGCGCTGCTGCCGCGCCGCCGGATGGCGTTCGATTCCAAACACTTCCTTTACTACTTCCGGGTCACGGCGGATCGCCGCTTGCTGTTCGGAGGGCGTGCCGAGTTCGGCCGTCCCGATCCCGACACCACCCGCCGGGCGGCGGCGATCCTGCGGCAGGGGATGACGACAATTTTTCCGGAGCTGCGCGAGACGCGCATCGACTATGCCTGGAGCGGCAATGTCGCGTTTACCCGCGATCAGATGCCGCGCGCCGGCCGCCTCGGCGGTCAGTACTATGCCGGCGGCTACTGCGGCCATGGCATCGCGATGGCCACGTATCTCGGCGAACAGATCGCGCGGCGCATCGCCGGCGAGCCGATCGACGATCCGCTGTTCGACGATCAATTTCCTGCGATTCCGATGTACTCGGGTGACCCGTGGTTCCTGCCGCTGGTCGGCGCCTACTATCGGGTGAAAGATTGGCTCCAGTAGATCTCGAGTACTCGCCCGAGCGGATGCGCGCGATGGCCGACGCCGTCGTCGAACGGTGCGTCGCGCACATCGCGTCGCTCGATCGCGAGCCGGCGTGCGGCGACGTCGACGCCGCCGAGCTCTGCCGATCGATGCGCGAAGCGGCGCCGGAGCAGGGGGTTCCCCTGGAGCCGCTGCTCGATCGCCTGTTCACGGAATGGATTCCGCGCTCGTTCACGGCGCCGAGCCCCGGCTATCTCGCCTACATTCCGGGCGGTGGACTCTACCCGGCGGCGCTCGCTGATTTCATCGCCGACACGACCAATCGCTACACCGGCGTCTGGCAGGCGGCGCCGGCGCTGGTGCAGCTCGAAGCGAACGCGCTCGACTGGCTGCGCGACTGGATGGGGTTTCCGCCGGAGGCGCGAGGCCTGTTCACGACCGGCGGCTCGATGGCGACGTTCAACGCCATCGTCTGCGCGCGCGAGCGCCACCTCGGTGCGGAGATTCGGCGCGGCGTCCTGTACACGTCGGATCAGGCGCATCATTCGGTTTTGAAGTCGGCAAAGCTCGCCGGCGTCATGCCGGATCGCGTTCGCGCGATCGCGTCGGACGATCGGTTTCGCATGCGGCTCGATCGGCTCGAGGCGGCGATTGCCGCCGACCGCCGCGTCGGCCTCACCCCCTTCGCCGTTGTCTCCAGCGCGGGGACGACGAATACGGGAGCGGTGGATCCACTGGACGCGATCCAGGACGTCTGTGCGCGGGAAGCGATGTGGCACCACATCGACGGGGCCTACGGCGCGTTCTTCTATTTGTCGGAGGATATGCGCGGGACGCTGCGCGGCCTGCCGCGCGCCGACTCGCTCACGCTCGATCCGCACAAGGGCATGTTCCTGCCCTACGGGACCGGGGCGCTGCTGGTGCGCGACGGCGCGGCGCTGCGCGCGGCGCACGAAGCGACCGCCGACTACCTCCCGGCGATGCCGCATCCTGAAGACTTCTACGATCCCAGCCAGCACGGCCCGGAATTGTCGCGCGGCTTTCCGGGTCTGCGCGTCTGGCTGTCGGTCAAGTTGTTCGGCGCGGCGGCGTTTCGTGCGGCGATCGCGGAAAAGCGCGCGTTGACGCTGGACGCGCGTCGGCGGATCGCGGCGCTGCCCGGGATCGTGATCGACGCCGAGCCCGAGCTCTCCCTGTTCGCGTTCCACCTGACCTGGCCGGGCGCGTCGCGCGCCGAGGAGGACCAGGCGACCCGCGCGCTGATGGAAAAAACCACCCAACGCGGCCGTGTCATGGTGACCGGCTGCACTGCGCACGGCCGCGTCCTCGGGCGCGTCTGCGTGCTCAGCTTCCGCACGCACCAGGCCCAGATCGACGCGCTCGTCGACGACCTGGCGGCGGCAATCGAGGACATCAGGACCCATGGCTGACCAGTCGCAACGCGCTCACCTTCGTGCCATCGCCACCGGCGCCATGCGCGAGCGCGGCCTCGACCCGAACATCCCGGCCGATGCGCTGGCGCAGGCGGCGGCCTTGCCCGGCGCGCCGACCAAGACCGAGGAGCCGACGCGCGACCTGCGGGATCGCCTGTGGTGCTCGATCGACAACGACGATTCGCGCGATCTCGATCAGCTGTCAGTCGCCGAGCCGATGGCCGGCGGCGACGTCAAGCTGCTGGTCGCGATTGCCGACGTCGACGCGGCGGTGCCGAAGGGATCGCCGGTCGATCGGCACGCCGCGCTGAACACGACCTCGGTGTACACGCCGGGCATCATCTTTCCGATGCTGCCGGAACGGCTGTCCACCGATCTGACGTCGCTCAACGACGGCCAGGACCGCCTCGCCGTGGTGATCGAGTTCGTCGTCTCGCCAGACGGCGCGCTGAAATCGTCGGACGTCTACGGCGCGGTCGTGCACAACAGGGCGAAGCTCGCGTACAACAGCGTCGGCGCCTGGCTCGAGAGCGGCGGGCCGCTGCCGCCGGCCGCGGCCGCGGTGAAGGGCATGGACGAGCAGCTGACGATGCAGGATCGCGCGGCGCAGGCGCTCGAAACAGTGCGGGTCGAACATGGGGCGCTCGGGTTTCAGACCATCGAGGTCGAGAACGTGTTCGAAGGGGACACGCTGCACGAGGTCCGTCAGAAGGAGCACAACCGGGCGATGGCGTTGATCGCGAACCTGATGATCGCCGCCAACGGCGTCACCGCGCGCTTCCTCGACGGCCGCGGGTTCCCGTCGCTGCGCCGCGTCGTGAAATCGCCGGAGCGGTGGGATCGCATCCGCGCGCTGGCGGAGGGTCTCGGCGATCGGCTGCCGGACTCGGCCGATCCGATTGCGCTCTCCGCCTTTCTCGACCGCCGCAAGGCCGCCGACCCGGCCACTTTCCCGGATCTCTCGACCAGCATCATCCGCCTCCTCGGCCGCGGCGAGTACGTGGTCGATCCGCCGGGCGCCGAGCCGCCGGGGCACTTCGGCCTCGCGGTCCGCGACTACTCGCACTCGACCGCGCCGAACCGCCGCTTTCCGGATCTGGTGACGCAGCGGCTGGTCAAGGCGGCGCTTGCCTCGCATCCCTCGCCCTACAGCCTCGCCGAGCTCGAGACCGTGGCGACGCAGTGCACCAAACAGGAAGACGCGGCCAACAAGGTCGAGCGCCAGGTGCGCAAGTCGGCCGCGGCGATGGTCGTCCAGTCCCGCATCGGCGACCAGTTCGACGCGGTCGTCACCGGCGCGTCGACCAAGGGGACGTTCGTCCGGGTCACGGCGCCGCCGATCGAGGGCAAGCTGCTCGGATCGCATCCAGGCCTGGACGTCGGCGATCGGCTGCGCGTCCGCCTGTCCGGCGTCAACATCGATCGCGGGTTTATCGATTTCCGCCAGGCGTAGTCCGATG
>JAOBWF010000353.1 GCA_025463215.1 Acidobacteriota bacterium
CCGCGTCCGCGATCTCGACGAGTTGAACCGCGTGCTCGGCCGCGCGGCCGAGGTGATGGACGCCAGCGGGCTGATGGTGTGGATGGGCAGCGCCACCGGCAGCGATCTGCGGCCGGTACTGGCGCACGGCTACGCGGCCGAGATGATCGCGCGCATCCCGCCGGTGCCCCGCTCCGCCGACAACGCCGCGGCGTCGGCGTACCGCTCGGGCACGCTGCAGATCGTCCTCTCGCGCCCCGGCGGCGCCCCCGGCGCCGTCGTCGCGCCGATCCTCGCCGCGGACGGCTGCATCGGCGCCTTGTCTGCAGAAATCCGTAGCGGCGGCGAGACGTCGGACAGCGTGCAGGCGCTCGCCGCGATCTTCGCCGCGCACCTGGCGGGCGTGCTGTCGACCGCGCCCGCCGTCGCCGAGACCGCCCCCGCCAGCGAATCCCAAGCCGCCGCCGCCAACTCGTAGCCCCATCGAGTCGACCGACTCGCCGCATCCCGCCGCAAACGCGGGCCCTTACCGTCGTGCCCTTGGTGGTTAAGGTTTTTCTCCGCGACTGTTAGAATCCCGGTTCACCATGTCGAAAACACCGGCGGCGAAAGAGACGAAGGCCCAGATTCTGGAGCGGACCGAGCGCGAGAAGGTCAAGTTCCTGCGGCTGCAGTTCACCGACATCCTCGGCACGATCAAGAACGTCGAGATTCCCGACCGGCAGTTCGAGGACGCGCTCGACGGCAAGATCATGTTCGACGGCTCGTCGATCGAAGGCTTCGTCCGGATCGAAGAGTCGGACATGTACCTGCGTCCCGACCTCTCGACGTTTCGGGTGTTTCCGTGGCCGGGAACGACAGGCGAAAAAGTCGCGCGCATGATCTGCGACATTTACACGCCCGACGGTCAGCCGTTCATCGGCGATCCGCGCGCCTGCCTCAAGAAGGTGATCGCGCTCGCCGCCGCCAAGGGCTTCACGATGAAGGCGGGGCCCGAGGCCGAGTTCTTCCTGTTCCAGACGAAGAACGGCGTCCCGACCACCGAAACGCACGACGCCGCGAGCTACTTCGATCTCAGCCCGGTGGACCAGGGCGAGGACGTGCGCCGTGAGATCGTGCTCGCGCTCGAGGCGATGGGCTTTCACGTCGAGGCGGCGCACCACGAGGTCGCACCCGGGCAGCACGAGATCGACTTCCGCTACGACGATGTGCTGACGACGGCCGACAGCATCAGCACGTTCAGGTTCGTGGTCAAGAACATCGCGATCAAGAACGGCCTGCACGCGACCTTCATGCCGAAGCCGATCTACGGCATCAACGGCTCGGGCATGCACACGCACATGTCGCTGTTCTCGGGCGGCGCCAACATCTTCTTCGACGCCAGGACCGAGGGGCAGCTGAGCGAGACGTGCCTGAACTACATCGGCGGCATCCTGCGCCACGCCAAGGGCTTCTGTGCGATCACCAACCCGCTGGTGAACTCGTACAAGCGGCTGGTGCCTGGCTACGAGGCGCCGACCAACATCGCGTGGTCGGAGAAGAACCGCAGCCCGCTGGTGCGCGTGCCGGCGGCGCGCGGCACGTCGACGCGGATCGAGCTGCGCATGCCGGATCCGTCCTGCAATCCTTATCTCGCGCTCGCCGTCATGCTGCGCGCCGGACTCGACGGCATCGAGAAGAAGATCGACCCTGGCCCGCCGATCAACAAGAACATCTACAAGATGAGCCACCGCGAGCGCCGGCATCTCCGGATCGACGAGCTGCCGGGCAATCTGAGCGAAGCGCTCGACGAATTGGAGAAGAACGAGCTGGTGAGGGAAACGCTCGGCGACCACCTGTTCGAACATTTCGTGGCGGCGAAGCGTGAAGAGTGGCTCGACTACATCAAGCACGTGTCGCCGTGGGAGATCGATCGGTATCTCGGGATGTATTAGGGGCTGGGAGCTTGGTACTCGGTGGTAGCTAACGCCTAGCGCCGGGCTCCGGGAGCCCACCGCTCTGCGCGGAGGTCACCAGCGTCTCCAATCGCGGACGCGCGCCACGTTTCCGGGAAACGTCAGGCGGTTTCCCTAGGATTTCCCGCGGCGGCGGCAGGCACGCGATTTGATGTGAGGACTATCGGGTCGCGTCGAATCAACGGGGTGCGTAACATCAGGCAGGCGCTGGCATCGCCGCATCCCGCCGTTCGTCTCACGGTTCGGCGCGGCCTCTTAATGCTTCACCTGACGGCCGAGGGTGCCGCCGAGACCGAGGCGGCTGAAGTACTCGTAGGCGGTCCGTGAGATCGATTCGATCGCGCGCTCGCCTTCGGCTTCGTCCTTCAGAAATGTGGTCATCACGCACAGCGCGTACGGCCGGTTCTTGGCGAACACGATGCCGGCGTCGACGCGGACGCCTTCGAGCTCGCCGGACTTGTCCGCCGACGCGACGCCCTCGGGCAGTCCCTTGCGCAGCCGGTTGTCCTTCGGCTTCTTCAACAGCTCCATCGCGCCGGGCACTGCCTCGTTGATCGCCTTCAACAGGCGCACGAGCTCGGCCGGGGTGGACACGTTCTCGTCGCCGCGCTGCGCCGCCGCGGTGTCCATCATGTGACGCCGCAGCCTGGTGCCGTTCAGCCCGAGCCCCCGCATGCGGGCGGCGATGCGATCCATGCCGAGCCGATCGATCAGGAGGTTGGTCGCGGTGTTGTCGCTGAGCGTCACCATCAGCACCGCGTAGTCGCGAATCGACAGCGTCGGCGTGCCCATCTCGACGAGCACGCCGGTGCCGCCGACCGCCTGCTTGCGATCGAGCGTCACCATCTCGTCGAGGCGGACCTTCCCTTCTTCCGCCTGCTTGAACAGTTCGTAGACGATCGCGAGCTTGATCGCCGATGCCGTCGGAAACGTCGCGGTGTCGAGGCGCGCGATCCGTTCGCCCGACGTCAGGTCGACGATCGCGTAGCCGACGACGCCGTCGACGTGGCCGGCAATCTCCTGGATCCGCGCTTCGAAGCGGGCGCGGAGGTCGGCGGTCGGCGTCTGCGCACCGGCGTTAGCCGCTGACGCGAGCAACAGGAAAGCGGCCGGAGCCCTCAGCTTTGAGACCTTCATTCGTGATCCTCACTGCGACCGCCGTCATGTCGTCGTTCGGCGCCGTGTCGCGGCGGAAGTCGCGGACGGCGGTGAAGATGGCGTCGACGATCTCGCGCGCCGGCTGCTGCCGCGTGGCGCGGACGACGTTGAGCAGCCGGTCGTAGCCGAACTCGCGGCCGCTGCCATCGGTCGCGTCGTAGACCCCGTCCGAGCAGAAGACGAAGACGTCGCCGGCGACGAGATCGAACGAGACTTCGTCGTAGGTCGATCCGGCGAACAGGCCGAGCGGCACGCCGGGGATTTCGACCTGGGCGATGCTGTCGCCGCTGCAGCGGACCGGATACGGCAGACCGGAGTTGGCGATCGTCACCACGCGCCGTTTCATGTCGAACAGCGCGTAGCTCAGCGTGCAGTAGTACTCCTCGAGCTGGCGCTCGTACAGGATCGTGTTCGACGACAGCAGCACGCCCGCCGGTGTGAAGCGCTCGGGGGCATAGCGGCGCCGGAACGTGCGCGAGCGCACCAGCTCGCCGGCAAACGCACTGTAGAGCGCGGCCGCGACGCCTTTGCCTGAAACGTCGCCGACCGCGACGACCAGGCTGTTCGGCTCGGGCGCCAGAAAATCGTAGAAATCGCCGCCAAGGCCGCGCGCCGGCTCGAGCCGCGCCGCGACGTCGACCCCCTTCATCCGTTTCGGCAGCTCCACCGGGAGCAGCCCCGCCTGGACGCGCTGCGCGAAGCGGATCTCCTTTTCGAGCCGGACCTCGTTCGATCGGATTCTTTCGTAGAGGCGCGCGTTCTCGATCGCGACCGCCGCCTGGCTGGCCAGCAGCGTCAGGATGTCGACGTGGTTCTTCGTGAAGGCGTCGAGCTCCGGGCTCTCGAGGTCGAACACGCCGACGCAGCGGTCCTGCAGCATCAGCGGGATCACCAGCTCCGACCGCGCATCGTCCACGACCTTGATGTAGCGTGGATCGGCGGAAACGTCGGGCACGTTGACCGCGACCTTGAGCTGCGCGGCGTGACCGACGATCCCCTCTCCGAGCTTGACGCGGGGAACCGTGACCTTGTCGCCGTAGCGCACCGCGACTTTCATTTCCAGCTCGCCGGAACGATCGTTGACCAGCAGGATGCCGAAGGTGCGGTAGTCGATGACGCGGCGGGTCAGGTTGGCGATGCGCGTCAGCAGCTCGTCGAGGTTGAGGATGGCGCCGAACTCGCGGCCGATCTCGGACAGCGTCTCGAGCGTGCTGGTGTAGGTGCGCTCGTGCTCGAACAGGCGCGCGTTCTCGATCGCGACAGCGACGTGCGCGCCGAACTGGCGCAGCAGCATCTCGTCGATCTCGGTGAACTGGCCGATCGTGTCGCTGAGAAGATTCAGCGCGCCGATGACGCGCCCTTTGCGGCGCAGCGGCACGACGAGCTCGGCCTGCGACCCCGGCACCGCTTCGACATAGCGCGGATCGGCGTGGACGTCGTTGACGAGGATCGGCTGCCCCTCGAGCACGGCGGTGCCGACCAGGCCCTGCCCCACCTTCACCCGCAGCGTCCACACCACATCGTCCGGGTAGCCGACGGCGTAGGCGATCGAGAGCTCCTCGCCGCG
Organism: Acidobacteriota bacterium; assembly: GCA_025463215.1. Lineage (GTDB taxonomy): Bacteria > Acidobacteriota > Vicinamibacteria > Vicinamibacterales > CAVVIG01 > CAVQFC01. The sequence continues at coordinate 4,660 of JAOBWF010000353.1, forward strand.
CGGATCGAGCAGGTAGACGGCGAACGCCTGGAACTTGGTGATGCGCGCGATGAGCTGCGGAATCTTCTGCAGCAGCTCGTCGAGGTTGAGGACAGCGGTGATCTCGCGCCCGAGCTCGAAGAGCGTGATCACCAGCTCCCGGATATTGGGCGGCGGCGCGGGCGGTGCGGGGGTGACGGGGTCCATCAATCTGCAGTCTGCAATCCGACCTCAGAAGTATAATTGATGGCCCCTATGGACCTGACGCTGCCGCTCGATAATGCCGCGATCGAGAAGATCCTGCTCCACCGCTACCCGTTTCTGTTCGTGGATCGGATCACGGAATTCGAGGTCGACAAGCGCATCGTCGGGATCAAGAACGTCTCGCACGACGAGCGGTATCTCTCGCCGTCGGTCGACGGCCGGCCGGCGCTGCCGCCGACCATCCTCACCGAGGTCGTGGCCCAGGTCGGCGCGATCATGATTCTGGCGAAGCCGGAAAACCGCCAGCGGCTCATTTTCTTCGCCGGGATCGAGAAGGTCCGCTTCCGCCGCGCGGTGCATGCCGGGGACGTCATCGAGATCGAGGCCACCGTGCTGCGGCTGCGCAGCCGGATGGGCCGCCTGCAGGGCGTTGCCCGCGTCAACGGCAAGCCGGTGATCGAAGGGACGATGACCTTCGCGCTCGGTCCGCCGCAGGGCGAAGGCTGATCAATTGTTTTTCTTCACCACCAGCAGCACCGATCCCGCCTTCGCTGTTCTCGACGCCCACGTCGCCCAGCGCCATTCCGGTTTGAAATAGCGGATCGCGTCGAACACCGCCGGCGCGAGCACGAGGGCGCCGATCGCGCGCTCGTCGACGCCGCTCGATGACGCCATGCCGCGCGTATCGCGCTCGAACGGGCCGGCGCGCGCGAACGCCACGAACGCGTACCCGGTCGAGTTCAGGACGTTGAACGCCAGAATCCCCTTCGCGACCGGCGCGTGCGCGGCGCGCAGCGCCGGCTGCTTCGTCAGAATCCACTCGCTCGACAGATCCTGCATCCAGAATCCTGCGGAGGAAATCGTGAACTCGCGGCGCGGCGATAGATCGCCGCGATGGGTGATGGCGAAAAACGGGAACGGCCCGAAGGTGACGCCTGTGATCCGCGGGCTCGCGTCGAACGCGGCGTCGAACAGCAGGTGCCCGCTCTCGTGGATCACGAGTCCGACCCCCGCCCCGGCAAGAAACTTCACAGTGTCGGCCGCTCGATGCTCATCGGCAGGAGGCGGCTGGAGCGATTGCGCGGTCGAGCTGGTTTGCGCGGAGACGGCAATCGGAAGAATTGCTATGGAAAGCAGTAGAAACAGGAAACGGACGCCACGGCAGAGTACGGCACACCCGTTGCACTTTGCTCGCCGAGAAAGGGTCAGATGTCGATTTTCGCACGGACCTTGAAGGCGAACGTCGACATCCGACGCTACGAACTGGAGGAATGACATGTTGGAAACCATCGCAATCATCCTGATCGTCCTGTGGCTGCTCGGCGTCGTGAGCGGGTACACACTGGGCAATTTCATCTACGTGCTGCTGGTGGTCGCCATCGTACTGTTCCTGGTGCGTCTGGTCAGTGGACGCCGGGTCGTCTAAGGGCACACGTATGCCCCAGGGCATCGGGCTCGGGGCTCAGGGCTGAAGGTTTGGGAGCGCGGGCGAGATAAGCCCTCAGCTCTCCGCCGTCAGCTCTCCGCCCTCGGCCCTTCGCTGTTCACCAACACTATCCCGGCGAACACCACCGCCGCCGCGCCGAGCATGCGCGCGTTGAACGGCTCCCGCAGCACCACAATCCCCAGCACCACCGCGATGATCGGGTTCACATACGCGTACAGCGATACCGTGGCCACCGGCAGGTGCTTGAGGGCATAGGCGTAGGCCGAGAACCCGCCGATCGCGCCGACGACAATCAGATAGAGCAGCGCGCCGCTCGTGCGTGGCGTGAACGTCAGCCGCGCGGGTTCGTGCAGCGCGAGCGACACGATCAGCAGCGCGATCCCGCCGAACAGCATCTCGAAGCCGGCCGTCGCGAGCACGTTCTCTTCCGACGCGCGGCCGCGCCCGCGCTGGCGCGCGTACGACGATCCGACCGCCCACCCGACGCACGCAATCTGCGCCGCGACCACGCCGCCGAGAAATCCGCGGTCGCCGCCGACGCTGATCTCCGGCCACACCAGCATCACGATCCCGCCGAAGCCGATCACGAGGCCGAGCAGGCGCCGCACCGAGATCGGCTCGCCGTTCGGCATCAGCGCCTCGATGCCGACCATCCAGAACGGTGACGTGGCGACCAGGACCGCGGTCAGGCCGCTCGGCACGGTCTGCTCGGCCCAGACGACGGCGCCGTTGCCGAATCCGAGCAGTAGGATGCCGAGGATCGCGAGCGACGGCCACTCGCGCCGCGCCGGCAGCCGCTCGCCGCGCAGCGCCAGCATGCCGATCATCAAACCGCCGGCGGCAATCCAGCGCATCGCCGCCATCAGCAGCGGTGGAATGGTTTCGAGGGAGATGCGGATGCCGAGGTAGGTCGTGCCCCAGATCAGACAGACCGCGACCCACGCGGCGTAGGCTCGCGGTGTCGGGGGCTGAGGGCCGACGGCTGGGGGCTGGGGTTTCAGAAGGGGCAGTGTAGCGCAAGGGTTTGGGCCGGCCGTCCGCGCGGCGCGGCCGAAGGCCTGCGCTACACGACAGCCGCTTCCGTGGACAGCCGCACGCAATGGGCCAGGCGAAGACGACGATCAGGGCGACGGCAAGGCCGCCGAGGAGCACCCGGTCCTGCCGCGTCACCAGATTCATGGGATCGGCCGCACCCGTCGCCCAAAGCGCGGGTAAAATGAGAACGCCATGGGAAGAAAATCCACCGCCAAGCAAGCGAACGCCTCGTCGTCCGCGTCCGGGACCCCCCCGTCCGAGCCGCGCCGATCCTCGACTCCTCTGCTCGCCGCAGGCATCGTCCTGGTGCTGGCGATCGTCGGCCTCATCGCCTACACGCGATCGAGCCAGCCGGCGCCGGCCGCCGAGGTCGCGCAGGCCGCCGCGCCGATTCCGGATGTTCCGGCGACCGCGAAGCTCGGGCCGCATCCGCAGGAAAACCTTCCGCCGCTGCCGTTCCAGGCGTACGCGCCGCCGCGGCCGATGGAGACGGTCAAGGCGGTCTACCGGTTCGCCGCCGAACATCCCGAGGTGCTCAGCTACGTGCCGTGTTTCTGCGGCTGCGAGCGCGGCGGTCACAAGGGCAACGACGACTGTTTCGTGAAGGCGCGCAACGCGCAGGGGGACGTCACCGAGTGGGAGCCGCACGGTCTCGACTGCACGGTGTGCATCGACGTGGCGAACGAAGCGATGCAGATGACGCGATCGGGTGCCAGCGTCACCGCAATCCGCAACGCGATTGAAGCGAAATGGAATCGCCCCGGCTCAGGCCACACGCCGACGCCGATACCTCACGCGGCCCACTAGGTGCGGCTCACCCGGTGGTGCTGCTAACCCTATAATCCCAGCGTGGATAAGCGCGCCGGCGCCTTCGCGCGGCTGTTCGAGGCCGTGCACGAAGGCGTGTACATCGGGACGATCGGACCCGAATCGTCGTCGACGATTGCCGCCAATCCCCACCTCAAGCTGATCTTCGGCTACGCCAGCGACGCGTCCGACGACGACGTGTGCCCGTTCGACCGCGATCGGTTCGTCGATCCGCAGGCGCGCGTCGCGCTGCTCGAGCGCCTCACCACCGACGGCTCGGTCAACGACTATCTGCTGCGGCTGCGCCGCGCCGACACCAACCCCGTGTGGGTCGAGCTGACGGCGCGCGCGGATGCGCCGGCCGCCGATCACACGCTGCGGATCGAGGCGCTTGTCCGCGACGTCAGCGAGCGCAAGAAGCTCGATGACGAGACGCGCGACATCTATCACCAGCTGCTGCAGGCGGAGAAGATGGCCGCGCTCGGTCAGACGGTCTCCGGCGTCGCCCACGAGCTGAACAATCCGCTCGCGACGATCCTCAGCTGGGCGGAACGCCTGTCGCAGCGCACCACCCTCGAAGAACCGGTGCGCCGCGGTCTCGAAACCATCCTGTCCGAATCCGAACGCGCCGCGCGTATCGTCCGCAACCTGCTGACGTTTGCGCGCAAGCGCCAGACGACCCGGATGATGGTGGACGTGAACCAGGTGGTGCGCGAAACGCTCGCGCTGCGCGCCTACGAGCAGCGCGTCACCAACATCACCGTGATCGATGCACTCGCCGCCGGCCTGCCGAACGTCTTCGCCGACGGCCACCAGGTCCAGCAGGTGCTGCTCAACCTCGTGATCAACGCCGAACAGGCGATGCTGTCGGCGAACGGCCGCGGCATTCTGGTCGTGCGCACGTGGCACGACGCCGATCAGGAGTCGGTGATCCTCGAGATCAACGACGACGGCCCGGGCATTCCCGACGATCTGCAGCCGAAGATCTTCGAGCCGTTTTTCACGACGAAGGAAGTCGGCAAGGGCACCGGGCTCGGGTTGTCGGTCGCCTACGCCATCGTGCAGGAGCACGGCGGCCGGATCCGGCTCGAGTCGCGACCTGGGATCGGCGCCTCGTTCTACGTCGAGCTGCCGGTCACGGGCGCGAAGCTGCCGCAGGCGCCGGTGACGCGCGCCCGTCAGGGCGAGATCGCGGCGATCGCGGGCGCGTCGATTCTGGTGGTGGAAGACGAAGCCAAGCTGGCCAGCGCCGTGGTCGATGCGCTGCGCGATGCCGGCTACATCGTCGATCACGCGCCCGACGGCGAAGAGGCGCTGAACAAGATCGCGGTTGCAGCGTTCGATCTCGTGATCTGCGATCTCAAGATGCCGCGGGTCGACGGGATGGCGTTCTACCGGATGCTGTCGGCCGCGGCGCCGGGGCTGTCGAAACGCGTGATCTTCGTCACCGGCGACGTCGCGGGGACTGACGCGGAGAGGTTTCTCGAGGAGAGCGGCTGCCGCTGGCTCGCGAAGCCGTTCCGCCTCGGGGATTTGCTGCGAGCGGTGCGGGATGGACTTTCGTAGGCTGCATCAGCACAGAGGACACACGGGACACGCAGGACCACCTATACGGTTGACTCTGTGTCCTCGGTGTCCTTTATGCTGGTTCAGCGCGGCTATCTCGCCGCCGCGATCTGCTGACGCTGACGCGGCATGCGCAGCGATGCCTTGAGCGGCGCCGGCTTCTTCGCCGCGGGCTTGAATGCCATCACCATCGCCTGCGGCGCCGCCGTTTCCGCGGTGTAGTGCGTGTTCGCCTTCATCGCCACCAGCGGCGCCTTCGCCATCACGGGCCTGGCGGCGAACGCGATCAGCTGGCGCTTCATCTCGGCGGCCTTCTGCGGGTTCATCGCGCCGAGCGCGTCGCGCATGCGGCGGATCGCGCGCGCGTGCAGCTGCGACACGCGCGATTCGTTGACGCCGATCTCCGCGCCGATGTGCTTCATCGTCACTTCGCCGTAGTAGTAGAGGCCGATCACCTTGCGCTCGCGCCAGGGCAGCGACTGAATCGCGGCGCGAACGCGGTCGCGCGTCTCGCAGCGCTCGTAGGCGGCATCGGGCGACTCCGGCTCGGACGGCACCAGCGCCGTCGGCAGCGAGCTCTCGTCCATGTGCTCGCCGGTGTTGAGCGGCGAGGTCGCCTCGATCGTATTGATGCGCACGATGGTGCGGCTCAGGCGCTTCTCGTCGGAGCCGACCCGCGCGGCAAGGTCGGCCATCGACGGTTCGTGCCCCAGTTCGCGGCGCAGCGCTTCGCGCGCGGCATCCAGCTCGCGGCGCTGACGCCGGACGCCCCGCGGCCAGGCGTCCTTGCGCAGCGCGTCGATCATCGCGCCGCGCACGCGGCGCTCGGCGAACGTCTCGAATTTGATGCCGCGATCTTCATCGAAGCGGTTGGCCGCGTCGATCAGACCGAGAACGCCGTCCTGGACGAGGTCGCCGATATCGATCGAATTCGGCATCGTCGAGGCCATGCGTCTGGCCAACGACTCGACAAAGGGCAAGCCGGCGACGACACGGCGATTCTGGCTGTCGGTTGCGACGTGGACTCTCATGGCTGCACGCTATCGCAACGGCGGTACCAACAGTAGAGTCTGTGTCCCAAACCTCACCACGGCGATGCGTCATACTCCGCTAAGTACCTGTATAAGTGGCGCTTAATAGAGTCGTTGATTTTGAAACACGCGCCGGGGTGGAACGAGCCAAAGCGTGAAAATCGTCAATAGTTTGACGATTCCTAACTTTAGCGCGTCAATCGATTGGCGGCTGAATTACGGTTTGGGGAGGTTATTGCGGTTCGACGGTGGTCGCCGAGATGCGCCGGATCTCTTTGGCGGTCCCCATCGCTTCGAGCGTGCTCGAGACGACCTGCGCGGCGCGCGCGCGATGGATGTCGTCGGCCGCTTTCGACTCGAGCAGCTCAGCATGCGCGAGGATGATCCCCAACTGGTTGTTGAGGCGATGGAAGAGCAGGCGGAGTTCGGGTCGTTCGTCCATCGGGCTCCTTGCCAGGAGTTCCTCGACGCTGAACGCGCGGGGCATCACGCCTGGTTCCGGCCTTCGGCCTGCCACATGGCCTGCACCGCCGGACGATCGGCATTATTCGCGTCGCGCCACAGGGTGTCGACAAAGATGCGCACGGATCCACCGGCGGTCCGCACGTATTCAATCTTGCCGCTCGACAGCCAATTGTAAATCGTGCGACGGCTGACACCGACGAGCTCACACGCCTTCATGATCGAAATGGTTTTTCGTTCCACGGGGTGTTTCCCTCCGTGGAATCTATCGGAGTGTATAGGCCGCAGGATTAGTAGCCACCGCTTTTGGCCTGACGTCAATTATTTGACGCAGACGAACCGCTTCGTGAATTGGCCTCGAGACCGGCGATCGCGGCCCGGCCCATCGCCAGGACCGCCTCCTGCGTGCCGCCGCCGATGTGCGGAGTCCCGATGAAGGTGGCCAGCGTCAGCAGCTCGCGGTCCACCGGCGGCTCGATCGCGAACACGTCGAAGGCGGCGCCGCCGATCCGCTCCGCGACCAGCGCCTCTTTCAGCGCCTGTTCGTCGACGATACCGCCGCGCGCGGAGTTGATCAGGAAGGCCCCCGGCTTCATGCGCGCGAGCGCCCGCGCGTCGATCATCCCGCGCGTCGCCGCGTCGAGCGGCACGTGGATCGTGACGATGTCCGACTGCGCCAGCAGCGCATCGAGCGGCACCGGCGTCACTCCCGCGTCGCGATAAAAATCGCCGTAGTCGCGAATGTCGTGCGCGAGGACCGTCGCGCCGAACGCGCGGCCGATCCGGGCCACCTGCTGGCCGACGTGGCCGCAGCCCAGGATACCGATCGTCGACGAGGAGATCTGCCGTCCGCCGGGATGCCGCCAGCCGCCGGCGGCAAGCTCCTGCGCGAGCGGCACGACGCTGCGGCACAGCGCGATCATGAAACAGATCGCGAGCTCGGCGACCGCCTGGCGGTTCACGCCGGGCGTCCACCGCACCGAGACGCCATGGCGCCGCGCCGCGTCGAGATCGATCATGTCGAGGCCGACGCCGTACTTGCTGACGATGCGCAGCTCCGGCACCGCCGCAAACAGCGCGTCGTCGAGCACGTCGAGGCCGGTGATCGCCTTGTCGTGGCCGCGCAGGAATTTCACCAGCGCGTCGCCCGACAGGACCGCGGTGCCTTCGTCATTGAATCGCGATCGCGGGTACCGCTCGAGCAGTTCCGCCCGGAGAATCGGGTTGCGCGAAAACGACCGCGAGGCGACGGCGACAGCGGCGGGGTCCATCGTCATGATGCGCGTGTATCTCATCACGAATGCCGCCAAAGGCGAACCATCGTGAGTGATCCGCGGTGACAGGGCGACGCGGATTACTGAATCCTCTTCTTTCGTGTGTTGCGTGGCACGGGTTACGTGTCAAAATGTTGGCGCCGCGCTAAATGCCTGATTCGCTGAAACATCTGCTCCTGGTCGAAGACGAGGCGCCGCTGCGCGAGGCGATCGCGGAGCAGCTCGTCGACCGCGGTTATCACGTCCAGCAGGCCGATTCGGGCGAAGCCGCGCTCGCCCACCTCGCCGAGTTCGCCTTCGACATCATCGTCACCGACCTGCGCCTGCCGGGGATCGACGGGTCCGCGGTGATCGAGGCGGCGGTCGCGCGCTATCCCCATATCATCGCGATCGTCGTCACCGGCTTCGGCACGGTCAAGGACGCGGTCGAAGCGATCAAGCGCGGCGCGTGGGACTTCGTCAGCAAGCCGTTTCAGATCGACGAGCTGCTGCACGTCCTCGACTCGGCCATCGAGCAGCGCCGGCTCAAATCCGAGAACGCCTATCTGCGGTCGCAGCTCGAAGAGCGCTACCGCTTTGAAGACATCGTCGGCAAGAGCCGGCCGATGGAGCGGCTGTTCCAGCTGCTCGAGACCGTGGCGCCGACCAACAGCACGATCCTGATCACCGGCGAAACCGGCACCGGCAAGGAAGTCGTCGCCCGCGCGATTCATCACAACAGCTCGCGGCGCGCGCACCGGTTCGTCGCGCTCAACTGCAGCGCGATCCCCGAGACGCTGCTCGAAGCGGAGCTGTTCGGCCACGTCCGCGGCGCGTTCACCGGCGCGGTCGGCAACCGGCAGGGCCGGCTCGAGCAGGCGCACAAGGGCACCCTGTTTCTCGACGAGGTCGGGACGATGAGCGTGGCGCTGCAGATGAAGCTGCTGCGCGTCCTGCAGGAACGCGAGTTCGAGCGCGTCGGCGATTCGCACACCATCAAGGTCGACGTCCGCGTCATCGCCGCGACCAACTGCGATCTCGCCAAGCTCGTCGCCGAGGGTCAGTTCCGCGAGGATCTCTTCTACCGGCTCAACGTCATCCCGGTCCAGCTGCCGCCGCTGCGTGATCGCAAGGAAGACATTCCGCTGCTGGTGCAGCACTTCCTCGCGAAGTTCGAAGCGGATCGCGACGCCGCCGATGCCGCCAGCGGCAAGCCTGAAACCGAGCGTCATCTTCGCCTCACCGTCTCGCAGGAGGCGATGCGCCGCCTGATGGCGTACCTGTGGCCCGGCAACGTGCGTCAGCTCGAAAACGCGGTCGAGCGCGCGGTGGCGTTCACCGCCGGGCGATCGCACATCGACGTCGCCGATCTGCCGACGGAAGTGCAGCAGGCGCAGGAGACCGTCGTCGCCTCCGCGGTCACCCTGCCGGAGGACGGCATGGATCTCGAGGCGTTCGTCGCCAGCATCGAACGCGAGCTGATTCAGCGTTCGCTGGAGCGGACGGGCGGGAACAAGGGCCAGGCGGCGCGGCTGCTCAACCTCAAGCGCACGACGCTCGTCGAAAAAATCAAACGCATCGACAAGCGCGCGTAGCGCCGGCGAGTCGCGCTACCCGCGGGCGGGCTCTTTCAGTCCGAGCAGCCGCATCACCCGGGTTATCACGCCCGGTTCGTCACGCGTCGCCGCGTCGACCTGCGTCAGGATGTCCAGGCAGTCGGCGACCGACGTGACGACGCCGATGCCGAGCCGCTGCGCCGCCGCGGGCAGCTGCGCTTGGTCTTCGCGCCAGACCAGAATCGCGCGCGCCTTCGAGTCGACGACGACGTCGAGGCAGTTCTCCGGACGATCGTCGATGACGATGTCGAGGCCGAGCGCGGCAGCGATGCGGCCGCGCGATCCCTGCACCACGAAGACGCTCGGCAGCGTGAACCCCTTCGACTGGAGCCAGTGCTGGCTTTGGACCTGCGCCGTGGCGCCGGCGGTTTCCGGCCGCTTGGTCAGGAAGATGATCTCCCAGCGGCGATCGATCGCCAGCGTCGCCAGCCGCTGAATCACGCCGGGCTCGAGCTCGGCGAGCCCTTCCCAGAAATTGTCGATCGACTCGATGTGGCGCCACAACCGGCGCTGCTGGCGCGACGTCATGTTGAGGCGCGCCACCGGCGGCGCGAACTCCGGCGTCGCGTCGGGCGCGCCCGTCGGCCTCGCTGCGACCGTCGCGGCGGCGGGTACATCGCCTGCCTCCGCGGCGCGTTCTTCGAGACGCCGGGTCATCGGCTCGCCGAACAGGATTTCCGACTGGCGCACGAGTTCCGACTCCATGTCGGCCAGAACGCCGTCGAGATCGAAGCCGATGCGCAGCGCCATGGCGTTAGAACCCGTAGATCAGGGAGGTGCCGACGAGGAACTTGTCGTAGCCGTGCTCGGCAAGCTTGGTGTCGCGGTTGTTCTGGTCGACGTTGAAGGCGAGGCGCAGGTCGCGCCCCATGTGAATGCCGAGGCCGATGCCGTAGGTGACGACGCGATCGGTCCGATCGGGCACGGCGACGACGGCGCCGGCACGATTGCGATAGGCGAGGTACGCCAGATCGCCGCGGACCTGGACGTCGAACGGGCCGAAGATCTGCTGCGCCACGGAGCCGGAGATCCGCGACTGCACGTAGTAGGGCTGGAGCACATCGTAGGAGTACTGGACGCCGCGGCTGGTGATCAGCGCGAACCGCGTGCTGCCGAGCAGGACGTAGGTGAGATCCGCGGTGCCGATCAGCCCCTTGTAGGCCGGCAGCGTCGGATCGGCCGGCACGAAATTTTCGTAGCCGAACGAGCCGCCGCCGCGCAGAAGCGCCTCAGGCGCGAACGCGACCGAGACGGTGCCGCTGGTGGCGGTCGTGTCGCGGTCGGGGGAGAACTCGAACTTGGAATACGCTTGCGCGGCGCTGAAGGTGACCGTCGTCAGCGGCGTGAGCTGATGGCGGAGGTTGAGGCTGTACGACGTGTCGATGCGGTTCAGCGACGTCTTCAGATTGGTGTCGAGATATTCCGCGTCGTCGGCGAACCGCGTCTGCTGACGGCTGGCACTGACCCCGATCGTCGACTTCGACAGCGTGTGGATGTCGGCGGCGGCGGAGAAGAGCGTTTCCTTGCGCGCCGCGCGCGTGTCGATCTCGAAACCTGGGCGCTCGCGGGCGTTGATGTAGCTGCCCTCGACCCGGAACGAGACGCGGGGTCCGGGCACGCGCCAGCCGAGCTTGTAGGTATTGTTCGCGGTCCGCTCGGAGGCGTATTTCTGGTACCAGTTGATCGCCTCGTTCATGCTGCCGGTCAGCCAGGTCGGGCCGAGGTGCAGCCAGAAGTCGCTGAGCGGCGTCACCGTGACGGTGAAGTCCTGCTTCGGCGCCTTATCGGGCGGATCGTTGAACACGTTGTGGTCGATCCCGAGGTTGGTGACCGAGATCGTCGGGTTCATCATCAACGGGCCGATGCGCACGCGCACGCTGGCCGGATCGGGGCCACCGTCTATCGGCGCCTGCGCGGCGGCGGGCGGGGCCGGCACCAGCGCGAGCACGGTAAACAGCGCCAACAGGCTTTTTCGCAACAGAGGATTTTCCTTATCCTCTTTTTCGGCGCTGGAGGGTATGAGCAACAGCCCCGCGGAAGGCCGCGTCAGGCGATATCGTCGGGCGTCAGATGCGTGTCCGGCTCAATCGCGCGACGGGCTCGCTTGCCCAGCACCTGCTCGTAGCGCTCCGCCGGAATGGCTCCGGTCCCCGGGCGCTTTGCCCACAGATTTTTTTCCGTGAACTCCTCTCCGGCCTGAATCGGTGCGATCGTCACCAGCGTGGCGAACGCAAAGTCCATCGTCACCCGTTCTTCGGCGGCGGGCTCCTTGGCGCCGCCGCGCATCTGGTGGATCGCCTTCGCATCGTTGATCAAGGCGCGGCACTGATCGGGATCCATCGAGCAGACGATGTCGGGGCCGGGGCGCGACATCGTGTCGGTGAAATGGCGCTCGAGCAGCGACGCGCCGAGCGCCACGGCGCCGAGACAGGCGAGATTGCTGGTGGTGTGATCCGACAGCCCGACGACCGCCTCAGGAAACGCGGCCATCAGCTCCGTCATGGCGCCGAGCCGCACGAGATGAGGCGGCGTGGGGTACAGGTTGGTGGTGTGCATCAGCGCGTACGGCGCACCCGCGCGCTCGAAGATCGCGGTCGCCTTGCGCACGCTCGCAATGGTGTTCATCCCGGTGCTCAGAATGATCGGCTTGCCGAAGGCAGCGATGTGCTTGAGCAGCGGGTAGTTGTTGCACTCGCCGGATCCGATCTTGAACGCCGGCACGTTCATGCGCTGCAGGCGGTCGGCGGCGGCGCGTGAGAACGGGGTGCTGATGAACAGCATGCCGCGCGATTCAACGTATTCCTGAAGCGCGCGTTCGTCGTCCTCGGACAGCGCGCAGCGCGCCATGATGTCGTAGATCGACACGTCGGCATTGCCTGGCACGACGCGCTTCGCCGCGGCGCTCATCTCGTCGTCGACGATGTGGGTCTGGTGTTTGACGACCTCGACGCCGGCCCGCGCGGCGGCGTCCACCATCTGGCGGGCGGTTCGCAGGCTCCCTTCATGATTGATGCCGATCTCGGCAATCACGAGTGGAGCGTGCGCGGGACCAATCAGCCTGTTTCCCAGGCGAACTTCAGGCATCACGAGGTGTGAGACCTGATCCTAACATTTCGTCGGCCATGTCCAGCCGGGAAGAAGACGTCGAGCGGTCATGGCGCCCGGAACCCGTTAGAATAACAAGGTGCCGCCCCGCCATGCGTACTGGACAATTCTGATCGACGAGAAGCCGACCGCGTTCCGCGCCCGCGAGCGCGAGGAGCTGCAGCCGACGTTCGTGCAGCTGCAGCGCAAGAACAGCAACGTCACGATGCGCTGGTTCGCGCGCGGCAAGCTGTGGGAGTCGCGCGAGGCGGAGCGCGACGATTTCCAGACGCAGAAGCACGCGCCGAGCGCGCCGCGCGAGCCGCGATCGGAGCGAGCCGAGCGTCCGGAACGCGCCGAGCGGCGGGGCAGCGAATGGCGTCCCGGCGGCGCGCACAAAGATCCGCGGGATCGGTTCAAAAAAAAGAATCGCCCCGAGCGCGCCTGGTCCGAAAAGGATCCGGCAACGCAGCGCGATCGCGACAAGCCGGGCTACGTCGCGAAGCCGCGGCCGGAATGGCGCGACACGCCCGCCGGGCCGCCGGGTGGCGACCGGCCATGGCAGGACAAGAAGGCAGGCGGGGCGCCGCGCTTCTCCTCCGGCCCGCCGCGTGAGCGCAAGCCCTGGAGCGACAAGCCGGCGCCGCCAAACGATCGGCCGTGGCAGACCAAGCCGACCGGACCGCGCGCGCAGCGCAAACCGTGGACGGGGGACAAGCCCGCCGGTGGTCCGCCGCGGGGCGATCGGCCGTGGCAGAACAAGCCGGCAGGCGAAGGCAAGCGGCCGTGGACGCCGCGCCCCCCGGATCGTCCCGGCCCGCCACGTGAGCGAAAACCGTGGAGTGACAAGGCGCCGGGCGGACCGCCGCGCGGCGATCGACCGTGGACGCCGAAGCCGGCGGAAGACAGGCGGCCGTGGACCGCGAAGCCGTCGGGTCCGCCGCGGGGCGATCGGCCGTGGCAGAACAAGCCGACGGGGGAAGGAAAGCGGCCGTGGACACCGCGCCCCTCCGATCGGCCGGGCCCGCCACGTGAACGAAAACCGTGGAGCGACAAGGCGCCGGGTGGACCGCCGCGTGGCGATCGGCCGTGGAGCAGCAAGCCGCCGGCGGGCGGCGGCGGTCAACGTCCGTGGAGCGGCAAGCCACGCGATCCGAACCGCAAGCCGTTCACGCCGCGCGGACCCCGTCCCGGTGGCGCAGCGGGTGGCGCACCGCCGCGCAAACGGCGAGACGACGATCCGGATCGCGACTGACGCGGCGCGCAGTAGTTGATGGGCGCGCTGCTCACCGTCGTCTTCTCGGCCTCCGGGCCGATCGTCGTCTTGTGCATCATCGCGCTGTGGATCGCGCGCCGGCCGGCGTCGACGCCGCTGCGGTATTTCGCGGTCATCGCGGCGTCCTGCTACCTGCTCGCGAGCATCCCGATCGTTCCGTACAGCGTCGGCTGGCTGCTGACGACCGGCTACGGCGAGCTCCACGCCGAGGACGTTCCCGCCGGCCGCACGGCGGTCGTGCTGCTCGGCGGCGGCGATCGCTTCGTCGAGGGATGGACCGAGCAGCTCACCGTCACGACCGCGACCGAGGGCGAACGCGTGCTCGAAGCGGCGCGGGTGTTCCGGCTGATTGGGCCGGCGTGGATTATCAGCTCCGGCGGCAAGCAGTCGCCGGAGGATCCCGGCGAGCCGAGCGCGATCACGATGCGAGACGAGCTGATGCGGCTCGGCGTGCCGGCCGACCGCATCGTGCTCGAACCCACGTCGCGGGACACGCACGAGGAGGCGGTGCTGATCGCGCCGATGCTCAAGTCGCTGCGCGCCGAACGCCTCGTCATCGTGACGTCGGCGACGCACATGCGACGCTCGATTGGCGCCTTCAAGGCCATGGGGATGACCGCGATTCCCGCCATTGCGCCTGGCGACGGGCTGCCGATGCGGTGGTTTGAGTCGGTGCTGCCGAGCACCGACGGCCTCGCGGGGACCGCGACCGTCGTGCACGAGCTGTTCGGCATTCCGTACTACTGGTTGCGGGGATGGTGGAGGAGCTGACGCATGGTGACGCACCTCGTGCTGATAAAGCCGCGCGCCGATCTCTCTGCCGCTGATCGGCAGGGATTCACCGACGCCTTCGATCGGGCGATGCGCGACATTCCGACCGTGCGCGGCGTGCGGATCGGCCGTCGCGTCATGCACGGGGCCGGCTACGAACAGGTGGCGCCGGACATGGACTATGTGGCGATGATCGACTTCGACGATCTCGCCGGCTTGCAGACGTACCTGCGGCATCCTGCGCACGACGAGCTCGGCGCGCGGTTCGGTCAGTCGCTCAGTGCGGCGTTGGTGTACGACGTCGAGGTGGGTGGGATCGAGATGTTGCGGGGCGCGCTCGTGTAGATCGCTGGTATGTACGGCGCCAGGTCAGCGAAGGCGCTTTTGCTCGAACGGTTCACGCTTCCAAGACTCGAGGCCGTGCAACCGCGTCCTCATTTCGGCGTCCGATTGACCTTCAGCGATCGCATCTTCCGGTACAGATTCGTCCGCTGAATCCCCAGCGTCCGCGCCGCCTCGCTGATGCGGCCGCGGTGCTGCTCGAGCACGGTCGCGATGTATTCCTTCTCGAATCGCGATCGCGCCTGTTTCAGCGTCCCGCCGCTCGAAATGAGGCCGGCGGCGCCATCGAGCTTGACGTGCGACAGGATGTCCTCGAGCGCGATGCCGCGGCCGCCCTGCATGCCGGTGACGATGGAGTCGAGCAGACGCCGGAGCTCGGCCGCATTGCCGCGCCAGGGCAGGGCGGACAGGAGCGAGAGCGCCGAGCGCGACAGCGTTTTTGGCGGGACATGAAGGCCGGCGCAGATCTCGCGCAGGAAATAATTCGCGAGCGCCGGGATGTCCTCGCGGCGGTTGCGCAGCGCGGGCATCTCGATCCGGATGACCGACAGCCGTCGGAACAGATCTTCCCGCACGCGGCCCTCGTGGACGGCGCTGTCGAACGCCGGATCGGCCCCCGCCATCGGCCGGACGTCCAAGCTCGTGGTCGCGCCCGTCTCGATCAAAATCGCTTCGCGGTCGCGGAGCACCCGCGCGAGCCGCGCCTGTACGCGTGTCGGCGCCTCGGCGACGTTCTGAAGATAGATCGTGCCGCCGCGGGCATGGTGCAGCCGCCCCAGACGGCTGACGCGCTCGAGCCCCTTCAAGCCCTTTGCATCTCCAGCATCCTGGCCGCGCGCGGGGGCGCCGAACAGCTCCGCGTCGAGCTCGTCGCCGTCGCACGCGGCGCAGTCGACCGACACGAACGCGGCATCGCCGTGCGGCTGCAGCGTATGGATGGCCCGCGCCGCCACCTGACGCCCGGTGCCTTCCTCGCCGCGGATCAGCACGCCGGCGCGCATCCCCGCGGCCCGCGCAATCAGCGCCATCACGTCGCGCATCGCCGGCGAGTGGCCGTACAGGTCGTCGCCGTTCTCGAGCGCCGCCGGAAGGCTCTCCCGCGCTTCGTACTTCAGCTCGCGCGCGATCGCGTTGGCGACCCGCCGGCCGCCAAGCGGACGCGCGAACACGTCCGCCATTCCCGCCAGCACCGCTTCGGTCGTCAGATCGGGGCGGCGGGCGTCGACGACCGCGAACATCAGCGTCGAGGCGCGCTGGGTCCGGATCTCGCGCGCGATCTGGAGCGCCGCGGCGCCGCGCGACAGATCGAGCAGCACCGGCATGTTGCGCCGCTGCAGCTCGTCCAGCGCAAAGCTCGCGTTGTCGCCCCAGACGACCGACATCTCGACCGCAGCAAGCTGCTTTTCGGTGTCGGCCCGCTCGGGAACCGGGCAGCCGAGATAGAGGACGGATTTCAAATTTCTGCGTTCAGATTTCAGAGTGATTTCAGAGTAATTTCGGTTGCAGATTCTGTTTCAGATTTCAGCGCGGCGGACGCGCGTAATTGCCGGCGGGGGCCGCGACCGCGACGAATTCGCCCGTGCCCGCGGCGTCGACCTCGAGGCGCGCGCTGCCGTTGGCGCCGTAGATCAAGCGCCGATCCGGCGTGCCGCGGTGGGTGGTATCGAACGCGATCGACGCGAGGTGATCGCCGTCGTAGGTTTCCCATTTGTCCATGCGGCCGTCGCCGTCGCCATCTTCTTCCGCCGCGACAAGCACGCCCTTGTCGTAGTGCTCGACGCGCGAGATCTTGCCGTCGCGCTTTCCGGCCACCTCGACGCGCGCGATCGCGCCGTCGGCCGCGAGGTACGACCAGGAATCTTCTTTGCCGTCCTGGGCGCGCGACGTGCCGATCTTTTCGAGCTTCTGGTTGGCGTCGTAGTACTCCCAGCGATCGATCTTGCCGTCTTCGTTCTTGTCGATCTCGATCCGCACGACGCGGGCGCCGTCCATGTAGCTCACGGTGTCGACCACACCGTTGCCGTCAGAGTCGTACTTGAGCAGCTTCAGCTTGCCCGTCGTCATGTCGTATTCCGGGGTGATTCGCTTGCGGGCGTCGGCGCCCTGCCGACCGCAGCCTCCGGCCGTTAGGGCAATGGCCACACAACACGCGGTCGCTACTTGCTGTCGCACTTCAGCTTGGTGGAATGACCGAAATGCAAGATTTCGGTGGTTGACGTGCAGCCGCTGGGTTGGACACGGGTATGGACGTCCTCTGCGCTTGCGTCTCAAGCTGCTGCGTCAGACGGTTGAGTTGGACGAATTCTACCGCGCGAATCGGTCGTGTCAAGAAAAATACACTTGGGGTAAAAGCGATACGGATGATCAAACGCGCCTGCAAAAGCACGCGGACGTTAGTCTTGGGTCGCTAATATGGCGTCGTTGGTCGTTGGCTCGGTCGCGAGTCCAACACCGAAGAAGTCGGTGATGAGCTGGCGTAGAGCGCCGAGCGACGGAGCGGCGTTGATGCCGGTCCGCAGGTGGGAGCCGTTCTCGAGCCCCTTGGTATACCAGGAGCCGAGCGCGCGCAGCTTGTTGACGACCCAGCGGTCGTGCGTCATCTCGCGCGCTTCGTCGACGCGCTCCTTCATCAGCAGATCGATGTAGTCGAGCAGGAACGCGCCGCGATCCTCGAGCGTGACGACACGCGGGGTCCGGCCGGCGGCCAGATCCATCGCCTGCGCCAGGATCCACGGGTTGCGCAGCACGCCGCGGCCGACGAGCACGCCCTCGACACCGTCCCGCATCCGGGTGATCACCTGCTCCGGCTCGAGGCAGTCGCCGCTGCCGAACACCGGGATCGTCAGATCGGCGGCAATCTGCGCGACGAGATCCCAGTCGGCCGATCCGCTGTAGCTCTGCGCCGCCGTGCGCCCGTGGACGGCGATCGCCGAGGCACCCGCGTCCTGGACCATCTTCGCCAGCGTCGGCGCGTTGCGCTCGTCGTCGTTCCACCCCGCGCGCATCTTGACGGTAACCGGAATCTTCACCGCCTTGGTCATCGCCGCGATCACCGACGCGGCGTGCCCGGGCTCGCGCATCAAGCTGCAGCCGGCGTTGTGCTTCGCGATCTTGGGCACGGGACAGCCCATGTTGACGTCGACGATATCGGCGCCCATGCCCTCGACGATTTGCGCGGCCGCCGCCATCTTGTCGGGATCGCCGCCGAAAATCTGAATCGAGATCGGCCGCTCTTCCTCGGTGTACTCGGCGTACTCGAGCGTGCGATCGATGCCGCGGATCAGCCCCTCGGCGCTCACCATCTCGGTGACGACGAGCCCGCAGCCGCCATGGCGCTTCACCAGACGGCGAAACGCCGTGTCGGTCATCCCCGCCATCGGCGCGATGGCGAACGGCGACGGCAGTTCGACGGACCCGATTTTCATATTCTCATTCTGCCTTGCAACCGATCCAAGCCGATCATCGGCGTGTCGTCGCGGCGCGAACCTTCGCGATCGCCTCCGCGATGGCTTGAAGCGTCTCGAGTCGCTGCCCCGGCGTGAGCTTCAGATTCTCGGGGAAGCGCGACCGGTCGCTGTCGTTCGTGTAGACGTCGATCACCGGGGCCGGCGGGAGCGCGTCCGGTAGCGTGGGGGACACACGCCTAGTGTAGCGCGACGCGGCACTCAGCTTGCCTCGCCGCTCCTGCCGGTGAGCGGATTGATCCAGCGCACGCCGTCGAACCGCAGGAAGTCGGCGTCGCCGGTGTGCAGGACCGCGTCGGAGTCGAACGCGAGCGCCGCGATTTGCGCGTCCGTGACGAGGTTCCCCGCGGCACCGACCGATTCGAGCAGACCGAGCACCCGCTCGATGTGTCCGGGTCCGCCCTCGAGAACCTGAACAACCGGTTGCCCGAGCCAGCTTCGAACATGGCCGGCGGCTTCGGCCGGCGTCATCGGATGCTCGAATACGCGGCGGCTGGTGACGAGCCGGAGGAAGCCGAACACCACGACCTGAGAAAGGCCGATGAGCTCGTGGCCCATCATGCACTCGCGCCACCAAGATGCGGCGCCCTCGTGGAATGGAGATCCGCGATCGTACGCGTATATCAGGAGATTGACGTCAGGAACGATCATCGTGGTCCGCTGCGCGGAAGGCGTCCGCTTCCAACTCGTCAACCAGCTTGTTCAAGCTCGTCGGATCGATTCCCGTTCGCAGCCCCAACGGCCGCGCCGACAGCACGAACGGTGGCCGGTTCGATCCGGTCCCGATGGGGCGCAGCGCGGCGCGAACCGCCGCGTTCAACGTCTCCTTGAACGATCGGCGGGTGCGGTGCATCGCCTCTTTCAGCAGGCCTTCGACATCCTTGTCCAGCGTGACCGTGGTCCGCACGGATGCATCATGATGCCTTGTAATTGAGCTGTCAAGATGCTCGACCGAGGTTGCGGCCCTCGCGATCTCTTCCGTGTCGCGACTGCTAGTAGGCCTTCACGTCGCCCGCGTCGACTTCGACGCTGACTGCCTGGCCGATCAGATTGACCGAAAGCACCAGGCGCGCCTTGAGCGCATCCTTCCGCATCAGGCGTCCGACGACCCCTTTCAGAGGACCGTGCGTCACCTCCACCATCATCCCTTCGTGGATCATCGGGCACGGGTCGTACTGCAGCTCACTGCCGACGAGCAGACGGATGCTATCCAGCTCGTTCTCCGGGATCGGCGCCGGCTTGCCGTCGAACGATACGATGTTCACCACGCCGACGCACTTGAGGATGGGCAGCGCGTCTTGGAGATCGAAGCGGGCGAAACAGTAGCCGGGGAACAGCGGCCAGTCGATCTTCTTCTTGCGATCCTTCCACCGGCTCCACCGCGGCATCGTCGGCAGGAAGGCGTCGATCTGCTTCCGTGCGAGCTGGTCGCGGACCATCTGCTCGTGGCGCGATCGCGTCCAGATCGCGAACCACTGCGCGCCGGCCGGCGTGTTCATCAGAGCGAAGGGGCCGTGACCTGCTGCTTGCTGCCTTCCTCGAACGCCTTCTTCACATCGTCGTTCTTCCACTCGATGATCGCCTGGGCGCGCAGCTTCTGCAGGTACTTCTGGAACTCCGCCTTGCGCTTGTCGGTGAAGACATGCTCGCTGATCTGCTCGCGCGCCTGCTCCAGCGTCATCGTCTGGGTCGCGGTGATGTTTTCGAGCTTGAGGAGCTGATAGCCGCGCGTGGTGCGGACCGGCTCGCTGACGTCGCCCGCCTTCATCGACTCGACCAGTTTGCGCAGCTCGGGCGAGAGATCGTTGACGCTGAGCGGGCCAATCAGCCCCGCGTTCGCCTTCGACGGCGAGTCGGAAACTTCGCCCGCGAGCTTCTCGAAGTTCTCGCCCCCGGTGGTGACGCGCTTGCGGATCTCCTCGGCGCGGGCCCGTCCGGCGTCTTCGGCCGCGACGTTCATCACCTTCGGATCGCCTGGGACCGCGACGAGGAGCTCGCGCAGCGTGACGGTCGGCGCGGTCGTGAATTCCTTGAGGTGCGACTCGTAATACTTGCGCGCCTCGTCGTCGGTGACGCCGATCTTCGCCAGCACTTCATTCTGCTGCACCTTCTGCGCGATCATCGAGCGCTCGAGGTTGCGGCGCAGGTCGGCCATCGACAGGTTCTCGGCCTTGAGGGCGGCCTGGAACTGTTCGTCGGTTTCGATCTTGTTTTCCTTGCGGATATTATCGACGACCCCCTTGAACTGGACGTCGCTCAGGGTGTAGCCGAGTTCCTTGCCCCGCTGGACGACGAGCATCTCGTCGATCGCCTCGACCATGATCTGCGGCGTGATCTCGTCGAGCGCCTTGCGCAGCTGGACGTTGTTCGGGTCGCTCTTCAAATCGATCGGGTTGCCCTTCTGACGCAGGGCGGCGATCTGGCGCTGCTCGAGATCGCTCTTGGTGAAGATGTCGCCGTTCACTTTGACGAGAATCTGCTCGATGATCTCGCCGCGCGGGACGGCCACGACCGCGAGCACGAAGGCGAGCGGCAGGAGAGTTTTCAATTTCATAAGCATTCCGGCAGGCGTTAAGGCCTGCACTACGAGTAGTTTACCTTTGATCCAGCAGGTCGCTCAAGAGTGCCCCGACCCGCTCGAAGACGCCGCCCGGCGCGCGCGGATCCTCTTTCGCCGGCCGGAGGATGTCGGCCTTGGTGAACCCGGGCTTGACCTCGCCCTCCTTGGCCCGGGCGACCCACCAACTCGGCGCAGCGTTCGCGTACTTGCCGCTTCGCTTGGCGCTCGGTGCTGGGCGCTGGGAGCTCGCAGCCTTGGCAACAGGGCTCGCTCCCGGGTCCGAGCTCCTGGCCCCCTCCAGGGTCAGCTTGAGCGCCGAGGGAGGTACGAGCGTTATCTCGGGCCGCTGCCGCAGGAACGCCATCAGCCGCACCGGGTCGACTTTGCCTTGCGGTCTGAACTTTAAGACGACGGTCCGGCCTTCGCGGTCGATGGTGTCGATGCCCAGCTTGTCGGCCATCACGCGGATGCGGCCATAATCGGCGAGGTTCAGGACCGAATCCGGCAGCGGGCCGTAGCGGTCGATCGCCTCCTCCAGGACCGTGTCGATCTCGTCCTCATGGCGTGCCGCCGCAACCCTGCGGTAGAGCATCAGGCGCTGATTCATGTCCGGCACATACGACGCGTCAATCTTGAGGTCGACGCGCAGGTTCACGGTCGCGCGGACGTCGTCTTCGATGTCTTCGCCCTTGAGCTCGCGCACGGTCTGCTCGAGCAGCTTCATGTAGAGCTCGAAGCCCACGGTATCGATCTGCCCGCTTTGCTCGCCGCCCAGCAGGTTGCCGGCGCCGCGGATCTCGAGGTCGAGCGCCGCGACGCGGAAGCCGCTGCCGAGATCGCTGAACTCCTTGATCGCCGCGAGCCGCTTCTTCGCGATCGGCGACAAATTGTCTTCCGGTGGAATCAGCAGGTACGCGTACGCCGCGCGATCCGACCGGCCGACGCGGCCGCGCAGCTGATACAGCTGCGACAGGCCATAGCGGTCGGCGCGGTTGATGATGATCGTGTTCGCGTTCGGGATGTCGAGGCCGTTCTCGACGATCGTGGTCGCCAGCAGGACGTCGAACTTCCTGGCGACGAAGTCGAACATCGCGCGCTCGAGCGCCTCTTCGTCCATCTGGCCGTGCGCGACGACGACTTTCGCTTCCGGCACCAGACGCTGGACGAGCTCGCCGATCGAGAAGATCGACTCGACCCGGTTGTGGACGAAGAAGACCTGGCCGCCGCGGGCCAGCTCGGTGCGGACGGCGGTCGCAATCACGTGCTGGTCGAACTTGACGACGTTGGTCTGAATGGACAGGCGGTCTTTCGGCGGGGTCTCGATGATCGACAT